>NZ_CP007031.1:3255000-3425000 GCF_000224005.2 Marichromatium purpuratum 984 | reverse complement strand
AAGAACCCCGTTGAGGGGAGTGAAATAGAACCTGAAACCGTCTGCGTACAAGCAGTGGGAGCTCCTTCGGGAGTGACTGCGTACCTTTTGTATAATGGGTCAGCGACTTACTTCTCAGTGGCAAGCTTAACCGAATAGGGGAGGCGTAGCGAAAGCGAGTCTTAAATGGGCGTTTGAGTCGCTGGGAGTAGACCCGAAACCGGGCGATCTACCCATGGCCAGGGTGAAGGCGCGGTAACACGCGCTGGAGGCCCGAACCGGGATCTGTTGAAAAAGATTCGGATGAGCTGTGGGTCGGAGTGAAAGGCTAATCAAGCTCGGAGATAGCTGGTTCTCCCCGAAAGCTATTTAGGTAGCGCCTCGTGGATAACTGCTGGGGGTAGAGCACTGTTTCGGCTAGGGGGCCATCCCGGCTTACCAAACCGATGCAAACTCCGAATACCAGTAAGTTCGACCACGGGAGACAGACGGCGGGTGCTAACGTCCGTCGTCAAGAGGGAAACAACCCAGACCGCCAGCTAAGGTCCCTAAATCATGGCTCAGTGGGAAACGATGTGGGAAGGCCCAGACAGCCAGGAGGTTGGCTTAGAAGCAGCCACCCTTTAAAGAAAGCGTAATAGCTCACTGGTCGAGTCGGCCTGCGCGGAAGATGTAACGGGGCTCAAGCCATGTACCGAAGCTGCGGATGCGTGTAAACGCATGGTAGGGGAGCGTTCTGTAAGTCTGCGAAGGTGTGCTGTCAGGCATGCTGGAGATATCAGAAGTGCGAATGCTGACATGAGTAACGACAAAGGGAGTGAGAGTCTCCCTCGCCGAAAGCCCAAGGTTTCCTGCGCAACGTTCATCGGCGCAGGGTGAGTCGGCCCCTAAGGCGAGGCCGAAAGGCGTAGTCGATGGGAAGCAGGTTAATATTCCTGCACCAGCTGTAACTGCGATGGGATGACGGAGAAGGCTAGGTCAGCCGGCCGATGGTAGTGCCGGTCCAAGCGAGTAGGGAGTGTCCTTAGGCAAATCCGGGGACACAATCCTGAGACGTGATGACGAGTTCCTACGGGAACGAAGTGATTGATGCCAAGCTTCCAGGAAAAGTCTCTAAGCTTCAGGTTACAGATGACCGTACCCCAAACCGACACAGGTGGGCAGGGTGAGAATCCCAAGGCGCTTGAGAGAACCCTGGTGAAGGAACTAGGCAAAATGGTACCGTAACTTCGGGAGAAGGTACGCCCTTGGTAAGTGAAGCGACTTGCTCGTGGAGCTGAAGAGGGTTGCAGTGACCAGGCCGCTGCGACTGTTTATTAAAAACACAGCACTCTGCAAACTCGTAAGAGGACGTATAGGGTGTGACGCCTGCCCGGTGCCGGAAGGTTAAGTGATGGGGTTATCTTCGGAGAAGCTCTTGATCGAAGCCCCGGTAAACGGCGGCCGTAACTATAACGGTCCTAAGGTAGCGAAATTCCTTGTCGGGTAAGTTCCGACCTGCACGAATGGCGTAACGATGGCGGCACTGTCTCCACCAGGGACTCAGTGAAATTGAAATCTCGGTCAAGATGCCGAGTACCCGCGGCTAGACGGAAAGACCCCGTGAACCTTTACTATAGCTTTGCACTGGACTTTGAACCTACTTGTGTAGGATAGGTGGGAGGCTTTGAAACAGTGGCGCCAGCTGCTGTGGAGCCAACCTTGAAATACCACCCTGGTATGTTCGGAGTTCTAACCTCGGTCCGTGATCCGGATCAGGGACAGTGCATGGTGGGTAGTTTGACTGGGGCGGTCTCCTCCCAAAGCGTAACGGAGGAGCACGAAGGTACCCTCAGCGCGGTCGGAAATCGCGCAATGAGTGCAAAGGCATAAGGGTGCTTGACTGCGAGACAGACACGTCGAGCAGGTACGAAAGTAGGTCTTAGTGATCCGGTGGTTCTGTATGGAAGGGCCATCGCTCAACGGATAAAAGGTACTCCGGGGATAACAGGCTGATACCGCCCAAGAGTTCATATCGACGGCGGTGTTTGGCACCTCGATGTCGGCTCATCACATCCTGGGGCTGAAGTCGGTCCCAAGGGTATGGCTGTTCGCCATTTAAAGTGGTACGCGAGCTGGGTTTAGAACGTCGTGAGACAGTTCGGTCCCTATCTGCCGTGGGCGTTGGAGACTTGAGGGAAGCTGCTCCTAGTACGAGAGGACCGGAGTGGACGTACCCCTGGTGTTCCGGTTGTCACGCCAGTGGCATTGCCGGGTAGCTATGTACGGACGGGATAACCGCTGAAAGCATCTAAGCGGGAAGCCCCTCCCAAGATGAGGTCTCCCTGGGCACTTGATGCCCCTGAAGGTCCGTCGAAGACCACGACGTTGATAGGCAGGATGTGGAAGCGCGGTAACGTGTGAAGCTAACCTGTACTAATTGACCGTGCGGCTTGACCATATAACACCCAAATGCGTTGCAGGGCATCGGCTCACGCAACTGCCGACAACGATCTGAACCGAATTGGTCCTGTCCGAGATGATCGGGCAAGACAAAGCAGTTTTCCTGGCGGCCATAGAGTCCTGGACCCACCTGATCCCATCCCGAACTCAGAAGTGAAACAGGACCTCGCCGATGATAGTGTGGGGCCTCCCCATGCGAAAGTAGGTCACTGCCAGGACCTTATCCCGAAACCCCCGAGCACTCCGTGTTCGGGGGTTTTACTTTGTGCGGCGGAAAAAGCCGTCAGCCGTCAGCCGTCAGCCGTCAGCCGTCAGCCGTCAGCCGCCAGCCGCCAGCCGCCAGCCGCCAGCCGCCAGCCGCCAGCCGCCAGCCGCCAGCCGCCAGCCGCCAGCCGCCAGGAAGTTTGAACCGCAAAGGCCCAAAGGGCGCGAAGAAGAGAAGGGCTTCCAGCGATCAGCGGCCAGCCGCCAGCTGACAGCCTCCAGTGATGGCCCTCGTCGGCGTTGGAGTCTTGCCTATCCAAACCCCTTTGCGTGCTTCGCGCCTTCGCGGTTCAATCTTCTGGCCGCTGGCCGCTGGCCGCTGGCCGCTGGCCGCTGGCCGCTGGCCGCTGGCCGCTGGCCGCTGGCCGCTGGCCGCTGGCCGCTGGCCGCTAGTCGTTGCTCCGTCTGAAGGTCGAGGGGTAGATGGCGGTGGCCATCCACTCGGGCATCTCTGGAGTGATGTCGCGTTGCAGCAAATAGCTGGTGGAGAAGATTTCGACACCGTCGCGCAGCTGGATCGTGCCGACGAAGCCTGAGACCCAGTGCCAAGAGGGGTCGGGGTCGCCCTCAAGGCTGCGCCAGCTCACCGAGAAGGCACAGCTGATCGAGTCACCGGCGGGCTCGGGATCGGCTACACCGACCACAGGGTAGACGCCGCTGGCACCGGTGTCGGAGCGATACTGACCGCGGAAGGTGCCGTCGGCGGCGATCGTGCCGATCTCCAGGGTGGAGCCGAACTCGTTGCGCCAGACCCCGCTCGCGCTGAGCGCCGCGCGGCGTGGCTGGGCGAGTGCGACCATGCGCTGACCGGCGGGGTTGGGGTCGAATACGAAGACGCTGTAGAGGCGGTCGAGAAACAGCGAACCAGCCACCAGCAGCTCGTCGGGCAGCCCTTCTAGATATTGCACCCCGACCTCCCAGCCGCCGTTGAGCGACATGAAGTAGTCCTTGGGTGCGAGCCGGTAGTTGGTGTCGCCGAGCTGCAGGCTCAGTTCGGGGTAGTCGGCGAACGCGGACGGGTCGTTCACCCGCAAGGGTCGACGGCCGCGATCGGTGATCGCCGAGAGCATCCGCGCGATGATGCCCCGTCCACCCTTGATGTAGGACGAGCCGGTGTCGAGTGCCAGCGGCAGTGCGCCGCCCAGGGTCTCGCCGCCGATCTGCAGCTGGTCCAGGCGTACCGTCCAGAGGTAGTTCAGCTCGCCACTGAGTGGGATCACCGGCAGCAGTTCGAGCGTGTCGGGGTCGAAGCGCTCGGGTTCGACCGCGCCCATCAGGCAGCGTCCTTCTCCACGTTCCGGGTCGAAACGGAAGGCAGCGATGGCGTGGTCGATCAACCCCTGTTTGCGCAACTGCTCGAGCAACGCGCTCGGAGTGTCGCAGGGGACTGCGGGGATGCCGAGCCCACCGTCGCAGGCCAGCCCGGCGAACTGTGCGCCGTCATAGCTGACACTGAGATAGATCCGCATCGCTTCGTCGAGCGCACACAGCTGGGTTTCCCCCGAGCAGGTGCGCTCGAGATGGCAGATGTCCTCGCCGAGTACCACGCACATCGCCCCCCAGGGGCCGAAGGGTACAGAGCTTGGTGGCTCGGCGCAGGCGCGGTAGCTGGTTGAGTGTTCGGGGCTGAAGGACTGGTGCACCTGACAGGCGTCACTGGCGCAGCAGCTGGCGGTGATCCAAGTGTTGAGGGTGCCAGTGTCGAGCATGAAGCGCAGTGGTTGCGGCGGGGTGCCGAGGCCGAGGGTGGCATACCACGGGGTCGCGCCATTGTCGGTCAGGGTGCCACGTCGCAGCGTGAAATCGACATGTGGCGTTTGCTGGGTAGCGTGCGCATCCATCCAGTTCAGCGCCGTGGTCGGGGTGAGTTCAAGATTCTCTGTCATGCGAGGGACTCCGGGGGCTGGTGATCGTGGGGCGGCGCGGGGGTGGCCAGATGCACTCGGTTGCGCCCCTGCTGTTTGGCGGTGTACAGCGCTTGGTCGGCTGCCTGGAACAGTGTCTTGGTGGTCGCGGCATCGGTGGGGTAGGTGGCCACGCCGAGGCTGATGGTGATGCTTATCGGGGCGTGTCCGGGAATCTGCATTGGGGTTCGAGCTACCTTCTCGCAGAGCCGCTCGGCCAGTTGCTGTGTGTCCCGGGTGTCGCTCTCGGGCAGTACGATTGCCAGTTCCTCGCCACCGTAGCGGGCGATGTAGTCGGCGGCCCGTACCTGTTCCTGGAGCAGGCCGGAGAGCTGACACAACACGGCATCGCCGGCAAGATGGCCGAAACGGTCGTTGACTGACTTGAAGTGGTCGACATCGATCCAGATCAGGCCGACTGTATGTTGGTAGCGATGGGCGCTAGCCAACTCGGCGTTGAGCTGCTGCTCGAGTTCGCGCCTGTTGTAGAGCCCGGTGAGTGGGTCGCGGATAGCCATCTGTTCGAGCGCTTGCTCCATGCGCTTGCGCTCGCTGATGTCGATGAGGATGCCCTCGAGGAAGTGAGTGCCGTCGATCTCGGCCGCCTGCCCCTGTTCCCAGACCCAGACATCGTGTCCGTCCTGGTGGCGGATGCGATATTCGATCGCGAAGGGTCGGCCTTCGGCCTGTGCGAGTGCGACCTCGCTGGCAACTTGCTCGCGGTCATCCTTGTGGATGATTGAGGCGAAGGAGAGGCGCTGGTTGTCGACGAAATCCTCGGGTTGATGGCCGGTGAGGCGTTGACACCCTTGGGAGACGAACTTCATCGTCCAGAGTGGTTCGTCATGACAGCGGTAGGCCATGCCGGGAAGGTTCGCCATCAGGGTGGCCAGCTGGCGCTCACGCTCGATCAGTGCCTTCTCGGCACACTTGTGTTCTGTGACATCGCGGCCAATGGCGATCAGGCCGTTGATCTTTCCCTGCTCGTCGTACAGGCGCCCGGAGTTCCAAGTAATGATCTTGATGGTGCCATCCTTGGCGTGGATACGACTCTCGAAGCCGCTGACCACCTGGTCACGAACCAGCATGTCGTCGACCCGCGAATAGACCCAGGCGCGGTAATCCGGATCAGGATAAAGCCACTCCCAGATCCGACGATGGTTCAGCACCTCCTCGCGTCCGTAACCGGTGATGCGTTCGGCGGCCTGATTCCAGACGGTTACCTGGCCGTGTTGGTCGAGAGTGTTGATCCAGACGTGTGCGTTGTCGATGATGCTTTCGCGGAACTGACTAAGTACGCGCAACTCGGTGCGCTGGGCTGCGTCCTGGAGCCGGTGCTCGCTATGGCGTTGGTGGTTGTGGCGCAGCAGCATGAGGAGTGCGAGCGCGCTGGCAAGGACGAAGACCAGATCCTTGCCGAGCTGAGCGTGACGCAATAGCTCGGAGTCCTGAATCCAGGCACCCAGCACCATGTCCGAGCAAAGGATCCAGGTCGCGCCGGCGATCGCATAGAGCAGCGCGACTGTGGATGCCTTGCAGTATCCGGCTTCCGGCCCCGGCGGTCGTGCCATCCCGTTTCCCTGCACAATAAAGGCGATCCGCTAACGATAACGGGATCCTGGGGGAGAGCGCCACCGTGCCTGTGGGTGCAAAGTGTGGACGAGCGCACGGCCAGAGGAGGTGGGGGCCTGTGCGATTGGTGTGGCATGTCCCCAGACAGGGGAAGGTACCGCGAGAGTGAGGGTGGTGGAGCCGAGGGGGATCGAACCCCTGACCTTCGCATTGCGAACGCGACGCTCTCCCAGCTGAGCTACGGCCCCCAAGTGATTGTCGATCGCGCCATCGTGGGACAATCGAGATGTGCACTCATTGTGCGCCCGATCCAGGGGCAAGGCAAGCCCCGTGGACGGAGCTTGCCTGCCGCCGTGGAGGTAGGATCAGGGCTGGAGAATCATCAGTTCGAGCACTGCCTTGCTGCCGAAGTAGGCGAGAATCAGCAGGGCGAAGCCGCCCAGCGTCCAGACGATCGCGGTGCGCCCCCGCCAGCCCTTGCGGAAGCGGCCGATCAGCAAGCCGCCGAACAGCAGCCAGGCGAGTACCGAGAGCACGGTTTTGTGTACTAGGTGCTGGGCGAACATGTCCTCGAGGAAAGCGAAGCCACTGAGCAGTGCCAGAGTGAGCAGGACGAAGCCGGCGCTGATCATCTCGAACAGCAGGCTCTCCATGGTCTGCAGCGGCGGCAGGGTGCGCACGAAGCCGCCGGGCTGACGACGGTGCAGGTGACGATCCTGGATGGCGAGCAGGATGGCTTGACCGGCAGCCAGGGTCAGCAGGCTGTAGGCCAGCATCGACAGCAGGACGTGGATCTTCAGCGCCCAGGAGGCGGTCGGGTGCATGAAGCTGACATCGGAGAAGATCGCCGAGAGCATCAGGGTCAGGGCCGCGACCGGCAGCAGGATCAATCCCAGGTTGTCGACCGGCTTGGTCAAGCTCGAGACCAACAGCAGTGCGATCACCGTCCAGGAAGTGAGCGCCAGGGCATTGTAGAAGCCGAGGTTGAGGCCGGCGTGGCTGAAGATGCTCTCCCACAGCAACCAGGCGTGCAGTGCCGAGCCGAGGAAGCCGATGCCGAGCGCGAGCATGCGCTGCGGGATCCAGCCATCCTTCGACTTGAACAGACGCAGCCCGATGAAGGCTGCGGCGACCAGGTAGCAGAGGGTGGCGGCGACGGAGAGAAGGGGATGGCTCATAGGTGATACATTCGCAGAAGGCGTTGGGACGAATACGGCGCAGCTGGTGACATCCTTGCCGGCCTATGGGTGGGCGGTTGCTGGAGCGCCTGATGCTGGCCCTGGGTGTGCCGGCGTCCGGTCGGGCGCGGGTCGTGCGGCGCGGCGCTGAGACCGGCGCCGCTGCTGCGCCGATCGGCGCTCGAATCTGTCGGCACGATGATGTGTTGCATGGTCCAATCATGCCCTCGTGATGGGGCGATTGACAACGACGCCGGCGGTGTTCTCGCCGCTGGCGGCAGCGGACGCGGGCGGGTCCGTACCCACGGAAGCGACCCGGTCTCGACGGGCTTGGGCGTCGGGGTGCGCTGTAGAGTCCGCCACGAGCGCTGCATTATACTCGCACGCTGAGCTGTAAGCCGTGGTGGCACGGGATTTTTCATCGCCCGCGCCTGGCGCGGCAAAGACTTCGAGGCTGAGCATGTTCGAGAATCTCCAGGACCGGTTCTCCGGTGTCCTGAACAACCTGCGTGGTCAGGGGCGCCTGACCGAAGACAACATCAAGGACGCGGTGCGCGAGGTGCGCATGGCCCTGCTCGAGGCCGATGTGGCGCTGCCGGTGGTGCGTCGCTTCGTCGAGGAGGTCCGTGACAAGGCGCTGGGTGAGGCTGTATCAAAGAGTCTGACCCCTGGCCAAGTGCTGATCAAGATCGTCAACGACGAACTGGTCGCGCTGATGGGCGAGGCCAACGAGTCGCTCGATCTCTCGGCGCAGCCGCCGGCGGTGGTGTTGATGGCCGGTCTGCAGGGCGCGGGTAAGACCACCAGTGTCGGCAAGCTCGCGCGCTGGTTGCAGGAGAAGCAGAAGAAGTCGGTGATGGTGGTCAGCTGTGACGTCTACCGCCCGGCGGCCATCGATCAGCTCGAGACCGTTGCCGGCGAGGTCGGCGCCGAGTTCTTCCCCAGCAGCGGCGATCAGGATCCGGTCGAGATCGCCACCGCCGCGCTCGCTCAGGCGCGCAAGCGCTTCAAGGACGTGCTGATCGTCGACACCGCCGGTCGGCTCCACGTCGACCCGGCGATGATGGATGAGATCAAGGCCGTCCACGCCGCGATCGATCCGGTCGAGACCCTGTTCGTGGTCGACGCCATGACCGGTCAGGATGCGGCCAACACCGCCAAGGCCTTCGACGAGGCGCTGCCGCTGACCGGCGTGGTGCTGACCAAAACCGATGGTGATGCGCGCGGTGGCGCGGCGCTGTCGATCCGCCAGATCACCGGCAAGCCGATCAAGTTCCTCGGCACTGGAGAGCGCTCGACTGCGCTCGAGCCCTTCCACCCCGACCGTGTCGCCTCGCGCATCCTCGGTATGGGCGACGTGGTCTCGCTGGTCGAGGAGGTCCAGTCCAAGGTCGACCAGGACAAGGCCGAGAAACTGGTGCGCAAGCTCAAGAAGGGCAAGGACTTCGACCTCGCCGACTTCAAGGAGCAGCTCGACCAAATGGTCAAGATGGGGGGCATGATGGGGCTGATGGACAAGCTCCCGGGGATGAACCAGGTCCCCGATCACCTCAAGGACAAGGCCAGCGACAAGGAGCTGGGCAAGCTGGTCGCCATCATCAACTCGATGACCCCGCACGAGCGTCGCTTCCCGGCGTTGATCAAGGGCTCGCGCAAGCGGCGCATCGCCGCCGGTTCGGGGACCCAGGTGCAGGACGTGAACAAGCTGCTCAAGCAGTTCACCCAGATGCAGAAGATGATGAAGAAGATGAAGGGCGGCGGCATGGCCAAGATGATGCGCGCCATGCAGGGGCGGATGCCCGGTGGCTTCCCCGGCGGCGGCGGTGGCTTCCCACCCGGTGGCATGCCTCCGGGGGGCGGCTTCCCGATGTAGTCGCTGCAGGCCGGGGCGATGGGCTCGCCCCGGTCTGTGCCAGAGGGCTGGCACGAAAAAAGGGGTCTTGCAAAGGCAAGACCCCTTTTTCATGAAGGTGGCGCTCCCTAGGGGATTCGAACCCCTGTTACCGGCGTGAGAGGCCGACGTCCTAACCACTAGACGAAGGGAGCGGCGCAGCAAAGAAGCGCGTATTATACCGGGATCAGGTAAGAGTACAAGCGTCTGTTACCATTCTTCTTCCAACCGGCGGCGTCGCGTCCCGAAGTCCCGTCCGGGACCGTCACGCGGCCCCCGCCCAGCGCCCAAGGAATGCGCCCATAACGGTGATGCAGGAATCCGATAACGACATCACGCGGACCCCGTCCGCGACGACGCCCCTGATTGTGCCGCGTCCCGAGCACGGGATCTCGCGCGCCAACATCAGCGCCAATGCGCTCAAGGTGCTGTACCGGCTCAAGCAGGAGAACTTTCAGGCCCATCTCGTCGGCGGCGGGGTGCGCGACCTGTTGCTCGGACACGAGCCCAAAGACTTCGATGTGGCTACCGACGCCACGCCCGAGCAAGTCCGTCAGGTCTTTCGCAACTGCCGGCTGATCGGTCGCCGCTTCCGTCTGGCGCATGTGCATTTCGGTCGCGACATCATCGAGGTGGCCACCTTCCGTGGCAACGGCGAGAGCGAGGCGGAGGAGGGCGAGCGCTGTGTCGAGAACGGCATGATCGTTCGCGACAACGCCTATGGCACCATCGCTGAGGATGCCCTGCGACGCGACTTCACCATCAACGCGCTCTACTACAACATCCAGGACTTCTCGCTGATCGACTACGCCGATGGCCTGGCCGATCTGCGTGCCGGCAAGCTGCGTCTGATTGGTGATCCGGAACAGCGCTATCGCGAGGATCCGGTGCGGATGCTGCGTGCGGTGCGCTTTGCCTGCAAGCTCGGCTTCAGCATCGAGGAGGCCACCGAGCGCCCCCTGTTCGAACTCGGTCACCTGCTTGACGGGGTGCCGGCGGCCCGACTCTTCGACGAGCTGATCAAGCTCTTCCACGCCGGCTACGGACTCGACGTCTTCGAGAAGCTGCGTCATTATGGCCTCTTCGCGCTGCTCTTCCCGGATACCGAGGCGGCGCTCGCGTGCGAGGACCATGATTTCCCGATCACCCTGGTCAGCCGCGGTCTCGCCAACACCGACGCGCGCATCCAGGCAGGCAAGCCGGTCACCCCGGCGTTCCTGTTCGCCGTCCTGTTGTGGGAGCCGGTGCGCGCGGGGGTCGAGCGGATGGTCGCCGAGGGCATGCAGATCAACGAGGCGATGACCCAGGTCAGCGCCGAGGTCTGTGTCCGTCAGCAGTCGCGGGTGGCGGTCCCCAAGCGCTTCTCACTGCCGATGCGCGAGATCTGGGCACTGCAGCCGCGATTCGAGCAGCGCGAGGGCAAGCGCCCGTTCCGGCTGCTGACCCATCCGCGGTTCCGTGCTGCCTACGATTTCCTGCTGCTACGTGCCGAGGCCGGCGAGGTCGATCGGGAGCTGGCCGAGTGGTGGACCCGTTTCCAGGATGCCAGTGGTCAGGAGCGGGCGAGCATGGTCGAGGGTGGCGCGCGCCGTCGCCGCCCACGGCGTCGGCGTCGGCGCAAGTCGGGTGCCGCCAGCAGCAATGGTGGGGGCGAGTCGAGCGCCGGTGCGGCCAAGGGCGCGCAGTAACGCCGCCGCCCTGGTCTTTCCTTATTCCGAAGTATCTAGACCCCGGAGTCGCCGATGTCCGCTTCACCGACCACTGTCGCCTCGCTCGCCGCCATGAAGGGACGCGGCGAGCGGATCGCCGTCCTCACCTGCTATGACGCCACCTTCGCCCGATTGCTCGACGAGGCCGGGGTCGAGGTGATGCTGGTGGGGGATTCTCTGGGGATGGTGCTACAGGGGCACCCGACCACGGTCCCAGTCACCCTCGACCAGATGGTCTACCACACCGCCTGTGTCACCCGGGGCGCCTCCCGCGCACTGGTGGTCGCGGACCTGCCGTTCATGGCCTATGCCACCCCCGAGCGCGCCCTCGAGAGCGCCTCGCGCCTGATGCAGGAGGGCGGGGCGCAGATGGTCAAGCTCGAGGGCGGTGAGCCCTATCTCGATATCGTGCGCCAACTGGTCGCGCAGGGCGCGCCGGTGTGCGCCCATCTCGGACTGCAGCCGCAATCGGTCAACCAGCTCGGTGGCTATCGCTTCCAGGGGCGTGACCATGCCTCGGCCGAGCGTATCCGCCACGACGCGCTGGCGATGCAGGATGCCGGCGCCTCGCTACTGGTGCTCGAGTGCGTGCCCCAGGCGCTCGCCGGCGAGATCGCCCGCACCCTGAGCATCCCGGTGATCGGCATCGGCGCCGGGGCCGAGTGCGACGGCCAGGTGCTGGTGCTGCAGGACATGCTTGGACTCAACCCGGGGCGCGCGCCCCGCTTCAGTCGCGATTTCATGGTCACCGGCGGTTCGGTGCGCGATGCCGTCGAGGCCTATGTCGCGGCGGTGCGCGAGGGCAGCTTCCCGAGCGCCCCCGAGATCGCCTACTAGGTCCACGTACTCGTGGACCCGAGACGCGAGCGGAATCCGATTCGCTTGCGCCTCGCGCCGTCGTCCGGCAGCCGAGCAGCGGCGCCGGCCTCGGTCGCTTCCTGACCCCGACCTCTGCGCTCGGGGCCGGCAGCCTTCAGTGCTGCGGGTGGGCACCGCTCCGCGCGGTGTCCGTGTCGTCCAGTGGACATTGCCGAATGTCGCGGCGAGCGCGGCGTCGATGACCGATCATTGCCCGATCGGTGCGGCGGCGTGTCGTGGCGTCTCGCGGGCCCGATCCCGGGTCCCGTACACCGATCTGAACCAACCGAGAGATCAATGGAGCGTATCGAGCATCTTCCCAATCTGCGTGCGCGTCTGGCCGAGTGGCGCGCCGCCGGTGAGCGCATCGCCCTGGTGCCGACCATGGGCAATCTGCACCAGGGCCATCTGACCCTGGTGCGCGCGGCGGCCGAGCGTGCCGACCGGGTGGTGGCGAGCATCTTCGTCAACCCGCTGCAGTTCGGTCCCGGCGAGGACCTCGATGCCTATCCGCGGACCCCGGATGCCGATCGTGACAAGCTTGCCGCGGGCGGCTGCGACCTGCTCTTCGCGCCGGCGGTGGAGACCATCTATCCCAACGGCCAGACGGGGCAGACCCGGGTCGAGGTGCCGGGGATCTCGGCGCTGTTCTGTGGCGCCAGCCGTCCCGGTCATTTCGTCGGCGTGGCAACCATCGTCTGCAAGCTGTTCAACATGGTGCAGCCCGACGTGGCGGTGTTCGGCGAGAAGGACTTCCAGCAGCTGCTGGTGATCCGGCGCATGGTCGAGGACCTGTCGATCCCGGTGGCGATCCACGGCGTCGAGACCGTGCGCGAGCCCGACGGGCTGGCACGCAGCTCGCGCAATGCCTATCTCACCGCCGCCGAGCGTGAGCGCGCGCCGGCACTCAACCGGGTGCTTGACGAGGCCGCTGCGGCAGTGCGCGCCGGTCGTCCGTTCGTCGAACTCGAGCTGGCGGCCTGCCGGGCGCTCGAGGCCGAGGGCTTTGCGCCCGAGTACTTCAAGGTTTGTCGTGCCGCCGATCTGGCGTCGCCGGAGGCCGACGAGCGCGATCTGGTGATCCTTGCCGCCGCGCGGCTGGGACGGGCGCGACTGATCGACAACCGCCGGGTGCGTCGCTGATTCAATGCGCCCGGGGCGTTCGGTCAGGCCGTCTCCGGGCGCGGCGCGTGTCCGATGCTGCGTCGCAGCAGGGGACGCGCTAGACTAGCCTGGTCATCACATCGAATGTCCGCCGTCGGACGACGGCCGACCTGGCCCCGCTGGGGTCCATCAGAGGATTGGATACATGCATTTGACCTTGCTGAAGTGCAAGCTGCATCGCGCTTGCGTGACGCACTCGGAGCTGGACTACGAGGGCTCCTGCGCCATCGACGACGAGCTGCTGGCGCTGGCCGGGATCCGCGAGTACGAGCAGATCCAGATCTACAACGTCACCAACGGTGAGCGCTTCACCACCTATGCGATCCGTGCCGAGGCCGGCTCGCGGGTGATCTCGGTCAACGGTGCGGCGGCGCACAAGGCCGCGCCCGGTGATCGGGTGATCGTCTGCGCCTTCGCCGCCATGACCGAGGCCGAGGCCGACGCCCACAAGCCGGCGCTGGTCTATCTCGACGAGCGCAACCAGGTGCTGCGCACCGGTGATGCCATCCCCGCCCAGGCCGCCTGAGTCTGGACGCCCGGTTCAGGCCGACAGCGCGTCGGCCTGGGCCTGCCTTTCCTCCAGCGCCGCTTCGTAGAGCCGTAGATAGCGCTGCGCGCTGGCCTCCCAGCTGAAGTCCTGCATCATCCCGGTGGTGGCGAGTCTGCGCCAGTGTTCTGGCTGTTCGCGATAGAGACGGCGGGCCTGATCGACCGCGGCGTGCAGCTCCTCGGGACGCGAGCGCTCGAACAGGAAGCCGGTGGCAGTACCCGCGGCGAGCGTCTCGGCATCGACCGGGGTGATGGTGTCGGCCAGACCTCCGGTGCGATGGGCGATCGGCGGGGTGCCGTAGCGTAGGCTGTAGAGCTGGTTGAGCCCGCAGGGCTCGAAGCGCGAGGGCATCAGGAAGCTGTCGCAGCCGGCCTCGACACGGTGCGCGCGCATCTCGTCATAACCGATGAGCACGCCGACCTGGCGCGGATAGGTCCTGGCGACCTCGTGCAGCGCCTGTTCGGTGTGACGATCGCCGACACCCTGCAGTACCACCTGCACGTTCGCGTCCTGCAGCAGCTCGGGCAGGATGGCGAGGATCAGGTCCACTCCCTTCTGCTCGACCAGCCGCCCGACATAGCCGAGCAGGAAGGCCTCCTCGTGACGCGGCAGGCCGAACTCGCGCTGTAGTTTGAGCTTGTTCTCGGTCTTCAGCCCGAAGTGCTCGGCGTCGAACTGTTGCAGGATCATCGGATCGGTCTGCGGATCCCACACCCCATAGTCGATGCCGTTGAGGATGCCGCTGAAGCGTCCGCCGAGCTGGCGCAGCAGCCCGTCGAGCCCGCAGCCGAAGCGCGGGGTGCGGATCTCATCGGCATAGGTCGGACTGACGGTGTTGACCCGGTCGGAGAAGACGATGCCGCCCTTGATGAAGGACATGCGCTCATGGAACTCGATCCCGGCGACGTTCCACAGCGCCGCAGGCAGGCCGATGCGGTCGAAGGTGGCGCGATCGAACAGCCCCTGGTAGGCAAGGTTGTGGATGGTGAAGACGGTGGCCGGGCGCTCGGGCAGGTCGTGCATCAGCGCCGGGGTGAGTCCGGTCTGCCAGTCGTTGGCATGCAGCACCTCGGGACGCCAGCCCACCGCCGGCAGCCCCATGGCCAGTTGTGCCAGGGTGCGGCAGAACAGCAGGAAGCGCTCGGGGTTGTCGCCCCAGTCGCGACCGCTGATGTCGGTATAGGGGCTGCCCTCGCGGTGGAAGTAGTCCGGGGCGTCGACCAGATAGACGGGCAGACCGTGGTCCGGGTGCAGGCCCTCGACGATGCGCACGCTGGTGCGCGCGCCGGGGACGCGCAGCTCGCAACGCGTCTTCGGCTCAAGCAGCTGACGCAGCGCGCTCGGATAGCCCGGCATGATCAGCCGTGCGTCGTGACCGAGCTGGCGCAGCGCCGCCGGCAGGCTCGCGGCCACGTCGGCTAGGCCGCCGGTCTTGATCAGCGGGTGCGCCTCGCTGCTCGCCACGAGGATGCGTAGCCCGTCCGGGTCCGGCAGGGCAGGGGAGATCGGGGGAACGGGGAGTTCCATGAACGGTCCTTGGGCTACGGGCGTCGCGGCGGGAGGTGCCGGGCCCGGCTTGGCAATAGGGTGACAGCCTTCAAATTATCATATTTGTGCACCAGCGAGATAATCTGCCCATGATCGAACCCTGCATCCTGTTGATCTTCGGGGCCACCGGCAATCTGGTCGAGCACAAGCTGTTGCCCGCGCTCTATGGGCTGGAGGCGGCCGGGCGGCTGCATCCGGCGACCCGGGTGATCGGCGTCGGTCGTCGCCCCTGGAGCGATCAGGCGTGGCGCGAGCGGGTCGACGCTGCGCTGTCCGAGCGCCGAGTCTGTGAGGGCCCGGTGCTGCAGCGTCTGCTCGAGCGACTGCACTTCGTCACCGGCGATCTCGAACGCGCGGAGGACTTCGAGCGGCTGGCCGAACGGCTGCGTGTGCTGCCCGAGGCCCCGGACAACCTGCTGAGCTATCTGGCGATCGCCCCCGAGTTCCACGCCGGGGTCGCTGCGCGGCTCGCCGCCGCCGGGCTCGCCAGCCGCGCCGGCGGCTGGTCGCGACTGGTGGTGGAGAAGCCCTTCGGGCTCGATCTGGAGGGCGCGCGGCTGCTCGAGCGGCGCCTGCGCGAGGCCTTCCCGGGCGAGGAGATCTATCGCATCGATCACTATCTGGGCAAGAGCACGGTGCAGAACGTGCTCGTGTTCCGCTTCGCCAACCTGTTGCTCGAGCCGCTGTGGAATCGCAACTATATCGACCATGTGCAGATCTCCCACGCCGAGTCCCAGGGAATCGGCGCGCGCGCCGGCTTTTACGACGGGGTTGGTGCGCTGCGCGACATGATCCAGAGCCATCTGCTGCAGCTGCTTACCCTGGTGGCGATGGAACCGCCGGCGAGCCTCGATGCCGATGCGCTGCGCGACGAGAAGGTGAAGGTGCTGCGCTCGATCCGGCCGATCGCCCGCGAGGCCGTCCATGCCCACGCGCTGCGCGCCCAGTATGGCGCGGGACGGGTCGGTGATACGACGGTGTCGGGCTATCGCGACGAGCCCGGGGTAGCGGCTGAGAGCACCACCGAGACCTATGCCGCGCTCAAGCTCTATATCGACAACTGGCGCTGGCGTAACGTCCCTTTCTTCCTGCGTACCGGCAAGCGGATGGCGAGCGGCGAGTCGCTGATCGCCATCCGCTTCAAGCACCCGCCTCAGCAGCTCTTCCAGCACACCGCGATCGAGCGGCTGCGGCCGAACTGGCTGCTGCTCGGCATCCAGCCGCACGAGTGCATGCGCATCGAGCTGCAGGTCAAGCGCCCGGGACTGGAGCTGCGTACCCAGACCGAGCGGCTCGACGCCAGCAGCTGTGGCCTGCCGCCGGATCATATCGACGCCTACGAGGCGCTGATCCTCGATGCCATCAGCGGCGATCGCACCCACTTCCTGCGCGCCGACGAGGTCGAGTGGGCGTGGCGGGTGATTGACCCGGTGCTCAAGCGCTGGGCGGTCGAGCGCGACTTCATCCACACCTATGCCGCCGGCTCCTGGGGCCCGCCCGAGGCCAGCCGCCTGTTCGACCGCGACGACCAGGACTGGCGTAATGCGCTTGCCGGGTGAGGGCTGGGATCTCGGCTACCAGCCACCGGCCGCCAGCCATCAGCCACCAGCAGCCAGCCACCAGTGGTCAGCCGCCAGCCATCAGCGGTCAGCCGCCAGTCATCAGCCACCAGCCACCAGCGGTCAGCTGCCAGTCATCAGCCGCCAGCCGCCAGTGGTCAGCCATCAGCCACCAGCAGCCAGCCACCAGCAGCCAGTCACCCGCGATCAGCTGCCAGTCAGCAGCCACCCGCGCCAGCCATCGGCCAACGGTCGCCAGCGGGATCAGCCGCGGCGGTGTCCGCACCCCCATCCGGCGACCCACCGACGGGCGTGCATTCTGGACGCCCGTGGTTGAGAGTAGGCTGCGACTGGTAGCTGGTAGCTGGTAGCTGGTAGCTGGTAGCTGGTAGCTGATCGCTGGAAGCTTCTCCCCCTTCGCGACCTTCGCGGCTTTGCGGTTCAATCATCCTGGCCGCTGGCCGCTGGCCGCTGGCCGCTGGCCGCTGGCCGCTGGCCGCTGGCCGCTGGCCGCTGGCCGCCCGACATCGGGTCGTCATCGTGATCCGAGTATGCTGTCGCGGTGTGGTCGCCGGGGCGCGTGCTGTCGCCGCGGTCGACCGTCCATTCTCACGTTCGCAAGGAGAGTCTGCATGTCGATGATCAGTCACACCCCGCAATGGCAGGCGTTGCAGCAGCACTGGGAGGAGATGCGCGAGCACCATCTGCGCACCCTGTTCGCGCGCGATCCCGATCGTGCCGAGCGGATGCGGCTGTCGGTCGCCGGCCTGCACCTGGACTATTCCAAGAACCTGCTCACCGACGAGACCCTGCGCCTGCTGCTGGAGCTGGCGCGTGCGGCCGACCTGTCCGGTTGGCAGACGCGTCTCTACGACGGCGAGCCGATCAATGTCACCGAGCAGCGCGCGGTACTGCACATGGCGCTGCGCAACCGCAGCAACCGGCCGATGGTGGTCGATGGCGAGGACGTGATGCCGCTGGTCAACGGCGTGCTCGCGCGTATCGAGCGCTTTGTCGGCGAGGTGCGCTCGGGGGCCTGGACCGGGCATACCGGGCGGCGCATCAGCGATGTGGTCAATATCGGCATCGGCGGCTCCAACCTCGGGCCGAAGATGGTGTGCGCCGCGCTCTCGCCCTATTGCAGCGATCAGCTGCGGGTGCACTTCGTCTCCAACGTCGATGCCACCCATCTGGTCGAGACGCTGCGCGGGCTCGACCCGGAGACGACGCTGTTCGTGATCGCCTCCAAGACCTTCTCCACCCAGGAGACCATGACCAACGCGGCGAGTGCGCGCGACTGGTTGCTTGCGGCGCTCGACGATTCGGGCGCGGTGGCACGCCACTTCGTCGCCGTCTCCACCAACACCGAGCGGGTATCGGCCTTCGGCATCGATACCGCCAACATGTTCGAGTTCTGGGACTGGGTCGGCGGGCGCTATTCGCTGTGGTCGGCGATCGGGCTGCCGATCGCGCTGGCGGTCGGCTTCGAGCGCTTCGTCGAGCTGCTCGAGGGCGCGCACGCGATCGACGAGCATCACCGTACCGCGCCGCTCGAGCGCAACATGCCGGTGCTGCTCGGGCTGATCGGGGTGTGGTATGCCAACTTCGCCGGGGCGCGCACCCACGCGGTGCTGCCCTACGATCAGTCGCTGCGGCTGTTGCCCGCCTACCTCCAGCAGGGCGACATGGAGAGCAACGGCAAGCGGGTCGGACGCGACGGCGAGACCCTCGAGCACACCACCGGCCCGGTGGTCTGGGGCGAGCCCGGTACCGATGGCCAGCATGCCTTCTATCAGTTGATCCACCAGGGCACCCAGCTGATCCCGGCCGACTTCATCGGTGCCGCGCGCAGCCATCACGAACTCGGCGATCATCATGACAAGCTGATGGCCAACTGTTTCGCCCAGACCGAGGCGTTGATGCGTGGACGCACCCTGGATGAGGCGCGCGCCGAACTGCGCGCCGCCGGACTCTCCGACGAGCGGGTCGAGGCGCTCGCCCCGCATCGCGTCTTCCCCGGTAACCGCCCGACCAACACCCTGCTGATGGAGCGGCTGACCCCCTTCACCCTGGGCGCGTTGATCGCTCTCTACGAGCACCGCATCTTCACCCAGGGAGTGATCTGGGGGATCAACTCCTTTGATCAGTGGGGGGTCGAGCTGGGCAAGCAGCTCGCCGGGGTGATCCTCGGCGAACTCGAGGGCGGGAGCGCGGGCGAGGGTCATGACGCCTCGACCTGTGCACTACTCGAGACCTATCTGCATCTGCGCGGTGCAGTCGGGAGGGGGCGCTGAGGGCTCGCCGGGGGGGAGTGATCGGGCGCCGGCGCGTTGAATCGCGTGGGGTGTCGCCCAACCTTCTCCTCTAAGGTGGTGGTCGCGGAGCGCCCGGTGGCGGGGAGGCTTCGCCCCGATTGCGATCATCCCGACCGGCGCCCGTGGTGTCCGGCCCGGTCCCCGCCTGACTGGCGTGGCGTATCCGTCGAGACGGAGGCGGGGCATGTTCCGCTCCATGCGCCGAACAGATGCAACGATCGAACCCGGACCCATGACTTCGGTCTCAGGCGTCGATCGTCGCTGTCATTGATGGCCCGGTTCTCACAGGTCGTCCCAGGTGCTCCAGCAACGGACGCTGGTTGATGGCCTGAATCTTGCGCTCCACCTGGAGGCTCTTGTGTTCCGTCCTGCCCGCCCCGAGCCTCCGGCAGAGCTGGAGCCGGATCGAGCAGGCACACTCAGGTTCCGAGGAGAGGTAAGTCTATGTCGATCTTCGAACGCTACCAGGCGCGCTACGAGGCCTCCCGCGAGGAGGTGCTTACCCTGGACGAATACCTGGCACTGTGCAAGACCGACCCCAGTGCCTATGCCAGCGCGCCCGAGCGGCTGCTGCAGGCCATCGGCGAGCCGGAGCTGGTCAACACCAGCGACGATCCGCGGCTCAGCCGGATCTTCCAGAACAAGGTGATCAAGCGCTATCCGGCCTTCTCCGAGTTCTATGGCATGGAGGAGTCGATCGAGCATCTGGTCTCCTATCTCAAGCACGCCGCCCAGGGGCTCGAGGAGAAGAAGCAGATCCTCTATCTGCTCGGTCCGGTCGGTGGCGGCAAGTCCTCCCTGGCCGAGAAGCTCAAGGAGCTGATGGAGCTGGTGCCCTTCTACGCCATCCAGGGCTCGCCGGTGTTCGAGTCGCCGCTGGGGCTGTTCTCGCCCGACGAGGACGGTCAGATCCTCGAGGACGACTACGGCATCCCCAGGCGCTATCTGCGCACCATCATGTCGCCCTGGGCGGTGAAACGGCTGCAGGAGTATCACGGCGACATCACCCGTTTCCGGGTGGTCAAGGTCTATCCCTCGGTACTCGAGCAGATCGCCATCGCCAAGACTGAGCCGGGCGACGAGAACAACCAGGACATCTCCTCGCTGGTCGGCAAGGTCGACATCCGTCAGCTCGAGCGCTTCGCCCAGCACGACGCCGATGCCTACAGCTATTCCGGCGCGCTGTGCCGCGCCAACCAGGGCATCATGGAGTTCGTCGAGATGTTCAAGGCACCGATCAAGGTGCTGCATCCGCTGCTCACCGCCACCCAGGAGGGCAACTACAACGGCACCGAGGGGCTCTCGGCGCTGCCCTTCCAGGGCATCATCCTCGCCCACTCCAACGAGTCGGAGTGGCAGAGCTTCCGCAACAACAAGAACAACGAGGCCTTCCTCGACCGCGTCTATATCGTCAAGGTGCCCTACTGCCTGCGCGTCGACGAGGAGGTCTGCATCTACGACAAGCTGCTCGCCAACAGCTCGCTGTCGCACGCGCCCTGTGCCCCGGGCACCCTGGAGATGATGGCGCAGTTCTCGGTGCTGACCCGGCTCAAGGAGCCGGAGAACTCCAGCATCTACTCGAAGATGCGGGTCTACAACGGCGAGAACCTCAAGGACACCGATCCCAAGGCCAAGTCGGTGCAGGAGTACCACGACTATGCCGGGGTCGACGAGGGCATGAGCGGGATCTCCACCCGCTTCGCCTTCAAGATCCTCTCCCAGGTGTTCAACTTCGATCACGCCGAGGTCGCCGCCAACCCGGTGCACCTGCTCTATGTGCTCGAGCGCCAGATCGCCCGCGAGCAGCTCCCGCCCGAGGTGCAGGAGCGTTATCTCGGCTTCATCAAGCAGTATCTGTCGCCGCGCTACGCCGAGTTCATCGGGAAGGAGCTGCAGACGGCCTATCTCGAGTCCTATGCCGAGTACGGCCAGAACATCTTCGATCGCTATGTCACCTTCGCCGACTACTGGATCCAGGATCAGGAGTATCGCGATCCCGATACCGGCGAGATGCTCGACCGCGCCTCGCTCAACGAGGAGCTGGAGAAGATCGAGAAGCCGGCGGGGATCTCCAATCCCAAGGACTTCCGCAACGAGATCGTCAACTTCGTGCTGCGCGCCCGCGCCAACAACGCCGGGGCCAATCCGCGCTGGACCAGCTACGAGAAGCTGCGCCTGGTGATCGAGAAGAAGATGTTCTCCAACACCGAGGAGTTGCTGCCGGTGATCTCCTTCAACGCCAAGGCCTCGGCCGACGAGCAGAAGAAGCACGACCAGTTCGTCGACCGCATGACCGAGAAGGGCTACACCCCGAAGCAGGTGCGGTTGCTCTCGGAGTGGTATCTGCGGGTGCGCAAGGCGCACTGATCCGCGTGCAGGTGACGGGCGCCCGCCCGGCGCGGGCGCCCCCCGACCACTCCGGGTTGCGTGCCCGGGACGGTCCTCAGCAACGGTGAGCGAAGCGGTCCTATGTCACACTTCATCGACCGCCGTCTGAACGGCAGGAACAAGAGCGCGGTCAATCGTCAGCGCTTCATCCGGCGCTACAAGAGTCAGCTCAAGCGCTCCGTGGCCGAGGCGGTCAACAAGCGCAGCATCACCGACGTCGACTCGGGCGAGCGCGTCGGCATCCCCGCACGCGACATCTCCGAGCCGCTGCTCCATCATGGCAGTGGCGGCACCCGCGATCAGGTCTATCCCGGCAATCGCGAGTTCGAGACCGGGGACCGTATCCGTCGGCCCCCGGCCGGTGGTGGGCAGGGCGGTGGTCAGGGCAAGGCGAGCAAGGATGGTCACGGCGAGGACGATTTCGTCTTCGAACTCTCGCGCGAGGAGTTCATGGATCTGCTGTTCGAGGACCTCGCGCTGCCCAACCTGGTGCGCAACCAGCTCATGGGCTCCACCGAGTTTAAGAGCGTACGCGCCGGCTATGCCACCGACGGCTCGCCTTCCAACATCGACGTGGTGCGCTCGCTCAAGGGGGCGATCGCACGACGCACCGCGCTCGGTGCGCCGTCGCGGGCGCGCATCCGCGAACTTGAGGAGGAGCTGGCGACATTGCTCGCCGGCGGTGCCGGCGAGCGCGACGCGCGGGTGGTGGCGTTGCGCGAGGAGATCGACGCGCTCAAGACGCGGGTCGCCGCGCTGCCCTTCATCGACAGCTTCGACCTGCGCTATCAGAGCTTCACCAAGCAGCCCGAGCCCACCAGCAAGGCGGTGATGCTGTGCATCATGGACGTCTCCGGCTCCATGGACCAGGTGCGCAAGAACCTCGCCAAGCGCTTCTTCATCCTGCTCTATCTGTTCCTGCAGCGGAACTACGATCAGATCGATCTGGTGTTTATTCGTCATCACACCATCGCCCAAGAGGTCGACGAGCAGGACTTCTTCTACTCGCGCGAGACCGGCGGCACCGTGGTCTCGAGTGCGCTCAACCTCGCCCACGAGATCCTTCGCGAGCGCTACGACCCGAGCGTCTGGAACATCTATGCCGCCCAGGCTTCCGACGGTGACAACTGGGACTCCGACTCCAACATCTGTCGCGACATCCTCGTCGACAAGCTGATGCCGCTGATGCGTTATTTCGCCTATGTCGAGATCACCCCGCGCCAGCACCAGAGCCTGTGGTACGCCTATCAGGAGGTGATGGCGCTGCACCCGCACTTCGCGATGCAGGAGATCGACGGCGCCGACGACATCTTCCCGGTGTTCCGCGAGCTGTTCAGGAGGGAGCCGGCATGAGTTCACGCATCATCTCCGAGTCGCTGGAATGGACCTTCCCGCTGCTCGAACGCTTCGACCGCGAGATCGGGCGCATCGCCCACGACGTCTACGGGCTCGACACCTATGCCAACCAGATCGAGGTCATCACCTCGGAGCAGATGATCGACGCCTACTCCTCGGTGGGGCTGCCGATCAACTATCAGCACTGGTCGTTCGGCAAGCAGTTCGTCGCCACCGAGCAGACCTACAGGCGCGGTCAGATGGGGCTGGCCTACGAGATCGTGATCAACTCCGATCCCTGCATCGCCTATCTGATGGAGGAGAACACCCTGCCGATGCAGGCGCTGGTGATCGCCCACGCCAGCTACGGACACAACAGCTTCTTCAAGGGCAACTATCTGTTCCGTACCTGGACCAGCGCCGATGCCATCATCGATTATCTGGTGTTCGCCCGGCGCTTCATCGCCGAGTGCGAGGAGCGCCACGGTGAGGAGGCCGTCGAGCTGCTGCTCGACTCCTGTCACGCGCTGATGAACCAGGGCGTCGACCGCTACAAGCGTCCGTCACCGCTGAGCCTGGCCGAGGAGCAGCGGCGCCAGGAGGAACGCGCGGCCTATCTGCAGTCGCAGGTCAACGACCTCTGGCGCACCCTGCCGCCGGGCCCCGAGGTCGGCGACGAGCAGCGTGATCCGCGCTGGCCCGAGGAGCCGCAGGAGAATCTGCTCTATTTCATCGAGAAGAACGCCCCGCTGCTCGAGCCCTGGCAGCGCGAGATCGTGCGCATCGTGCGCCGGATCGCCCAGTACTTCTACCCGCAGCGCCAGACCCAGGTGATGAACGAGGGCTGGGCGACCTTCTGGCACTATACCCTGATGAACCACCTCTACGACGAGGGGCTGGTGGGCGACGGCTTCATGATGGAGTTCCTGCAGTCGCACACCGGGGTGATCTATCAGCCGGAGTTCGACAAGCCCTACTTCAACGGCATTAACCCCTATGCCCTGGGTTTCGCGATGATGCGCGACATCCGCCGCATCTGCGAGGCGCCGACCGACGAGGACCGCGAGTGGTTCCCCGACATCGCCGGTGGCGACTGGCTGCAGGTGCTCGACTTCGCCATGCGTAACTTCAAAGACGAGAGCTTCATCGCCCAGTACCTGTCACCGCGATTGATGCGCGAGTTCCATCTCTTCGCGGTGCGTGACGACGACCGCGAGGAGCAGCTCGAGGTCACCGCGATCCACGAGGAGCAGGGCTATCGGGCGCTGCGCCAGACCCTCGCCGAGCAGTACAACCTCGGCAGTCGCGAGCCCAATGTGCAGGTCTATCACGTCGACCGTTATGGCGATCGCTCGCTGACCCTGCGCCACTTCCGGCACAACCGCCGGCCGCTCGACGAATCGGTCGACGAGGTACTGCGTCACGTCCATCGGCTGTGGGGCTTCAAGGTCAGGCTCGAGTCGGTCGACGAGCAGGGACGAGTGCAGCTCGTCGGCGAGAGCCCCTGAGCGGTGAAGGATTGGGTGGCGATGACCAGGAATGGACGCCCGCGCCAGAATGTTCGATCCGTTTCCATAGGTCTCCGATGGTACGCTGGTGCATCCTCCCATTCGGGCTGCTGCTCTGTCTCCTCCACGCTCCGCCGCTGGTTGCCGGATCCTGGTCGGCGCTCGATGCTGCGCTGAGCGGGGCCTCGTCCCTGCCCGAGGGGCGCCGGATGTATTCCCCCAGGCTGCTCGCCGCCTTCTATGCCGCGCGTGACCAGCGTCCGGTGTGGACCTCGCGGGCGCGGGTCGGCTCGCTCGCCCGGTTGCTCGCCGGGGTCGAGCGCGAGGGCTTCTCACCGGAGGACTTCCATCTCGCGACGCTCGCCCGTCTGACCGTTGCGCCGCCGCGTGACGAACGGGTGCGTGCCGGGCTGGAGCTGTTGCTGAGCGATGCGCTGCTGCGCTATGTCCATCACACCCGCTACGGCAAGCTCGACCCGGTACAGATCGCGCCCGGGCACAATGATCGTGCGCCGGTCGCGGCGGCGCAGATCCTCGCCGACATGCGTCTGGCGCTCGCCGCCGAGGACATGGCCGAGGCCCTTGCCGGACGCTTCTCGTTGCCCTTCTGGTATCGCGATCTGCGCCGCGCCCTGCGCGACTATGTCGCCCAGGACCACCTGCTCGAGCTGCCTCCACTGCCCGCCGGTCCGCCGCTCGGCCTCGGCAGCCGCGGCGAGCGGGTCGTCGAGGTGCGCGAGCGGGTCCGCCTGATCGCCGGTGAGGCGCTGCCGGCGGCGGGCGACGAGACGGCGCGCCGCTTCGACGCCGGGCTCCGCGAGGCGGTGCGCGAGTTGCAGCGGCGCTACGGGCTGGTCGACGACGGTGTCGTCGGGCCTCGGACCTTGGCGGTCCTCAACCGCCCGATCGATGCCGCACGGATCGCGCGCGCGCTGATCAACCTGGAGCGGATGCGCTGGTTGTATGCTGAGCTGCCGCCGGACCATCTGTTCGTCGATCTCGCCGGGTATCGGGTGGTGTTGGTGCGCGGCGGCGAGGCCGTCTGGGAGACCCGGGCGATCGTCGGCAGCGTTGAGGACCAGACGCCGATGTTTCGCGATCGCATGGACCATCTGGTGATCAACCCGACCTGGACGGTACCGGTGTCGATCCAGAAGGGAATGGGCTGGGTCTCGCAGAACTATCTGCTGGTCGATCGCCGCAGTGGAGCGGTACGCCGGGGGGGCGACGCCAGCAACTATCGGCGCTACCAGCTGGTGCAGAAACCCGGTGCCGACAATGCCCTGGGACGGGTCAAGTTCATGTTCCCAAATCGCCACGCCATCTATCTCCACGACACCCCGAGCCGCTGGCTGTTCTCGCGACGGCAGCGGACCTTCAGCCACGGCTGCATCCGGGTCGACGAGCCGGTCGCGCTGGCCACCACCCTGCTCGAGGGGAGCGCCTGGGACCGGGAGCGGATCGAGCGTCAGATCGCGCGCGGTCGCACCCGGCACATCCATCTCGAACGCCCCCTGCCGGTGCTGCTCTATTACCTGACGGTGCGTGCCGACGACGCCGGTCGACTGGTCTTTCGCGACGATGTCTATGATCGCGACCCGACGCTGCTCGAGGCCTTCTTCGCGCCGGTGCTCGGCACGCGCATCGATTTCGAGGGTGTCGGGGATCCACTGCGGCTCGGTCGGGCCGGAGACGATGGCTGAGTCCGGAGAGTCTTGCACCGCCCCGGGATCCCTTCGTCTTTCCTCCGTGCGCGGTTAGAATCCGGTCATATTTTGAATCCATGCCTCCCCGCTCATCGCCGCGATCCCCGATGGTCGTCGGTCACGGCGCGCCCGTGCGTGTCCGCGATGCTCCGGGTGGGGTGAGACAGCAGGCGGAGGAAGGCGTTTGAACAGTAAATGGATTGGCGCGCTGGTGGCGCTGCCCCTGGCGTGCGCCGGGGCGCTGGTCGAGGCGAGCGTGAGCGAGGGGGTTGCGTCCTATTATGCCGATCGCTTCAACGGCCGGCTCACCGCGAGTGGGGTCCGCTTCGACATGCACGCCTTGACCGCGGCACACCGGACCCTGCCGTTCGGCACCCGGGTGCGGGTCAAGAACAAGGACAATGGTCGGTCGGTGGTGGTCACCATCAATGATCGGGGGCCCTATATCGATGGGCGCTCGATCGATCTGTCGAAGGGTGCGGCAAAGGCGCTCGGCATGCTGCACACCGGGCTGGCACGGGTCGAGCTGCGGATCCTCGATGTCGACGAGCCGGTCACACCCTCGGGACAGACGGTGGCCGAGGCACAGGCGGTGCTGATGGCGCTGTTCTGATCGAGCCGCCGAGACGCTTCCCGGCGGTGCCGGGGCGGCGTCGCGATCAGTATCCCGCGCCGCGCAGCTCGAAGCGCTCGAAGCGCTCGGTGGGGAGTTCGGTGACGAGCTGGCGCAGGGCGGTGGCGGGCAGTTCGCGCAGCCCCGGGTCGAGGCTCAGGGTCGCGTCGCAGCGCTGCAGACAGTAATCGCGCACGCCGGCCTCGGCGAGTGCCGTGACCAGGGGGGCGAGTTGCTCCAGGCCCCAGCCTGGCGGGACCGTGGTGCGGACCTCCAGTGCCACCTCGGAGGCGAGCAGCAGTGCGAGACTCTCCCACGCCGGTTGGCCCGAGCCGGTCACCCCGGTGAGCGCCGGGTAGTCGTCGGCCAGCGCCTTGATGTCGAGCGCGACCCAGTCGACCAGCGGCAGGATCCGCCGCAGTCGTTGCGGGTAGGCGCCGCCGGTGTGCAACCCGACCTTGAAGCCGAGCGCGCGCGCGGCGCGCATCGCCGCGCCGAGTGCGCCCTGGGCGGTCGGCTCGCCGCCGCTGAACACCACCGCGTCGAGCAGCCCCCGGCGATCCTCCAGGAAGCCCATCACCTGATCCCAGGCAATCCTCTCCCCATCGCTCGCGTCCTGTTCGAGCAGATGGCCGTTGTGACAGTAGCGACAGCGCCAGGGGCAGCCCTGACAGTAGATCACCGCCGCCAGCTCACCCGGGTAGTCGATGGTGGTCAGCGGGGTCAGGCCGCCGACGCGCAGCGCGTCGGCCTCGGCTGGGTCGTGCACGCGGATCAGGCCGCGACGCGCTCGTCGTCGGCGCGAGCGGTAGGGTTCTCGGTGAAGTAGCGACGCTGGGCGTGCTCGGCGCGCTTGCCGCCGTTGAACGCCGAGACCGGGCGGTGATAGCCCATCACGCGGGTCCAGACCTCGCACTGGGTGCGCTCTTCGGGCTTGAGTTCGATGTTGGTGTCGGTCATTGCGTGGCTCCTTGGTCGATGCGGTTGCAAGTGGCCCTTGCGGGCTTGTTCGGGTCGATGGGCCGCGCCCCGACCGGGGCGCGGCCGCCGCCTTGTTGGGCGGGTGATCGTGGGCGAATCAGCAGGCGCAGGCCTGGCTGGCGCGCTTGTGGGCGATCAGCTCCTCGTCGCACAGCGGGCAGAACTCGTGCTCGCCGGAGATGTAGCCGTGCTTGGGGCAGATCGAGAACACCGGGGTGATGGTGATGTAGGGCAGACGGAAGTTCTCCAGCGCGCGGCGCACCAGACGCTTGCAGGCGTCGGTCGAGGAGATCTGTTCGGCCATGTAGAGGTGCAGCACGGTGCCGCCGGTGTACTTGCTCTGCAACGCTTCCTGCTTGGCCAGTGCCTCGAAGGGGTCGTCGGTGTAGCCGACCGGCAGCTGCGAGCTGTTGGTGTAGTAGGGCGTCTCTTCGGTGCCGGCCTGGATGATCGCCGGGTAGCGCTTCTTGTCCTCGCGGGCGAAGCGATAGGTGGTGCCCTCGGCCGGCGTCGCCTCGAGGTTGTACATGCTGCCGGTGCTCTCCTGGAATTCGACCATGCGGGCGCGCACGTGGTCGATGAGACGGCAGGCGAGGGCATGGCCCTGCGGCGTGGTGATGTCCTCGGCGTCCTTGGTGAAATTGCGCACCATCTCGTTGATGCCGTTGACGCCGATGGTGGAGAAGTGGTTGCGCAGGGTGCCGAGATAGCGCTTGGTGTAGGGGAAGAGCCCGGCGTCCATGTGACGCTGGATCACCTTGCGCTTGATCTCGAGGCTGTTGCGGGCGATCTCGAGCAACTCGTCGAGTCGCGCGAGCAGGCCCTGCTCGTCACCCTGGTGAGTGTGACCGAGCCGCGCGCAGTTGATGGTGACGACGCCGAGCGAGCCGGTCTGCTCGGCCGAGCCGAACAGGCCGTTGCCGCGCTTGAGCAGCTCGCGCAGATCGAGCTGCAGACGACAGCACATCGAGCGCACCATGTTCGGCGAGAGTTCGGAGTTGATGAAGTTCTGGAAGTAGGGCAGGCCGTACTTCGCGGTCATCTCGAACAGTCGCTCGGCGTTCTCGCTCTCCCACGGGAAGTCCGGGGTGATGTTGTAGGTCGGGATCGGGAAGGTGAAGATCCGGCCCTTGGCATCGCCCTCGGTCATGACCTCGATGTAGGCACGGTTGATCATGTCCATCTCGGTCTGCAGCTCGCCGTAGGTGAACGGCTGCTCCTCGCCGCCGATCACCGGCACCTGTTCGCGCAGGTCCTCGGGGCACACCCAGTCGAAGGTGAGGTTGGTGAAGGGCGTCTGGGTGCCCCAGCGCGAGGGCACGTTGAGGTTGTAGATCAGTTCCTGGATGTACTGACGCACCTGCGGGTAATCGAGCCCGTCGACCCGCACATAGGGGGCCATGTAGGTGTCGAAGCTGGAGAACGCCTGGGCGCCGGCCCACTCGTTCTGCAGGGTGCCGAGGAAGTTGACGATCTGGCCGATGGCGCTCGACATGTGCTTGGGCGGCGCCGCCTCGACCCGGCCGGGCACGCCGTTGAGGCCCTCGGTGAGTAGGGTGCGCAGCGACCAGCCGGCGCAGTAGCCCGAGAGCATGTCGAGGTCGTGGATGTGCAGGTCGCCGTCGCGGTGGGTCTGGCCGATCTCGGGCGGGTAGACGTGGTTGAGCCAGTAGTTGGCGATCATCTTGCCCGAGGTGTTGAGGATCAGCCCGCCGAGCGAGTAGCCCTGGTTGGCGTTGGCCGAGACGCGCCAGTCGGAGCGGTCGAGGTACTCGTTGATCGAGCTGCCGACGTCGACCAGGGTACGGCTGTCGTCGCGCAGCTTCTTGTGCTGCTCGCGATAGACGATATAGGCGCGCGCGGTCTCGAAGTGATTGGCGCTGATCAGGGTCTGCTCGATGATGTCCTGGATGCCCTCGATGTCGGGGCTGCGACCGTCGTCGCTGCGGTGTGCCAGCACCTTGATCACCTGAGCGGTGAGCAGCCGCGCCTCGGCGGCGTCGAACTCGCCGCTGGCCTGGCCGGCGCGCAGGATCGCCGACTCGATCTTGGACACATCGAAACGCACCTCCGTGCCGTCACGCTTGAGCGCGCGGGTGGGAATCGCTGGGAGGTCGGTCTGCGTCGTGTCCATGAAAATCGGTCTCTCTGGTGGGTGGCACAAGATATTGTGGCGCGAACTATAGCGCCAACAAGATGGTGTGTATAGGGCGTTTGTCTTTTTGTTTTTTGTTGATTTAGGTCAGTGTTTTTGGGTTGCTTTTTGCGGCATTTCTGTCCCCGTGACCGTTGCCGCTCAGCCCTTCAGTCTTGACAGTCTGCTCGCGAGCCAGCACAGTTATTCGTTTCCTGTCATTCTCGGCCCAAAGTCCGGAGTCCCGTTTCCGGTCCATGTCGTCGCCGCGCTCGCGGCCCCGGCGCAACTCACAGACGGCCATGCATCGCAAGCTCTACATACAGACCTACGGCTGCCAGATGAACGAGCACGACTCCGCGCGCATCGCGGATCTGCTGCGTGTCTCGGCCGACATGGAGCTCGTCGAGCGTCCCGAGGACGCCGATGTGCTGCTGCTCAACACCTGCTCGATCCGCGAGAAGGCGCAGGAGAAGGTGTTCTCCCAGCTCGGACGCTGGCGCCCCTGGAAGACGCGCCGTCCCGAGCTGGTGATCGGCGTCGGTGGCTGCGTGGCCAGCCAGGAGGGCGAGGCGCTGCGCCAGCGCGCGCCCTTCGTCGACCTGGTGTTCGGCCCCCAGACCCTGCACCGGTTGCCGCAGATGCTGCGCGCGCTGGATGCGGGTGAGCCGCCCCAGGTCGATGTCTCCTTCCCCGAGATCGAGAAGTTCGACCGCCTGCCGGCGCCGAGCGTCTCCGGGCCGAGCGCCTTCGTCTCGGTGATGGAGGGCTGCTCGAAGTACTGTACCTATTGCGTGGTGCCCTACACCCGCGGCGAGGAGATCAGTCGGCCGTTCGACGACGTGATCGCCGAGGTCGCGGGACTGGCCGAGCGCGGGGTGCGCGAGGTTAACCTGCTGGGGCAGAACGTCAACGCCTATCAGGGACCGATGCACGAGCCGGCCGGTGAGTGCGCCGACCTGGCGCTGCTGGTACACTACGTGGCGGCGATCGAGGGCATTGAGCGCATCCGCTTCACCACCAGCCACCCGCTGGCCTTCTCCGATGCGCTGATCGAGGCCTTCGCCGAGGTGCCGCAGCTGGTCGATTTCCTCCACCTGCCGGTGCAGTCGGGCTCCGATCGGGTGCTCGAGGCGATGAAGCGCGGCCATACCGCGGGCGAGTATCGCGACAAGATCGCGCGGCTGCGTGCGGTGCGCCCGGACATCTGCATCTCCTCGGACTTCATCGTCGGCTTCCCCGGCGAGACCGAGGCGGACTTCGAGGAGACCCTGGCGCTGGTCGACGAGATCGGCTTCGACCACAGCTACAGCTTCATCTACAGCCGGCGTCCCGGGACACCTGCGGCCGATTACCCGGACGATGTCCCGCTGGAGGTCAAGAAGCATCGCCTGGAGCGCCTCCAGCAGCGCATCGACACCAATGCCCAGCGCATCAGCCGACAGATGGTCGGCACGGTGCAGCGGGTGCTGGTCGAGGGACCCTCGCGCAAGGATCCCTTCCAACTCGCCGGCCGCACCGAGAACAATCGGGTGGTCAACTTCACCGGGGACCCGGCGCTGATCGGCGACTTCGTCGACCTGATCATCACCGAGGCCCTGCCCAATTCACTGCGTGGGCGTCTGGACGTCTAGGATCGCTTGTCTATTCAACCCGAAACCCTCGATCTGGAACTCGAACCCGAGGACAATCTCCGTCTGGCCAATCTCTGCGGTCAGTTCGACCAGCACCTGCGTCAGCTCGAGCGGCGCCTCGGCATCGAGATCGGTAACCGTGGCACGAGCTTCCGCCTGATCGGCGAGCGCGATGCCGTGCGCCTCGCCGAACAGTTGCTGCAGACGCTCTACCGCGAGGCCGCCGAGACCACGCTGACCCCGGAGTCGATCCATCTCGCGCTCCAGCAATCGGGTGCCGACGCCCTGCTCGAGCAGGTCGGGGCACGGCTGCCCGAGGTGGTGATTCGTACCAAACGCGGGCTGATCAAAGGGCGTGGTCCCAGCCAGCAGGCCTATCTGCACGCCATCCTCAACCACGACATCAACTTCGGGGTGGGGCCGGCCGGCACCGGCAAGACCTATCTGGCGGTGGCCTGCGCGGTCGAGGCGCTGGAGTCCGACCGGGTGCGCCGGGTGCTGCTGGTGCGCCCCGCGGTCGAGGCCGGCGAGCGTCTGGGGTTCCTCCCCGGCGATCTGGCGCAGAAGATCGATCCCTATCTGCGCCCGCTCTACGACGCGCTGTTCGAGATGCTCGGCTTCGAGAAGGTCAACAAGCTGATCGAGCGCAACGTCATCGAGGTCGCGCCGCTGGCCTACATGCGCGGGCGTACCCTCAACGAGTCCTTCATCATCCTCGACGAGGCGCAGAACACCACGCCCGAACAGATGAAGATGTTCCTCACCCGCATCGGCTTCGGTTCCACCGCGGTGATCACCGGTGACGTGACCCAGGTCGATCTGCCGCGTGGTCAGCTCTCCGGGTTGCGTCAGGCCGTCGAGATCCTCAGGGATGTCGACGGCATCAGCTTCAGCTTCTTCAGCGCGCGCGACGTGGTGCGTCATGCCCTGGTGCAGCGCATCGTCGGTGCCTACGACGCCTTCGAGAGCGCCGGTTCGCGCTCGGGGGCCTGAACGGAGTCTCCCTCCATGTCACTCGAACTGGATCTGGACCTGCAGGTCGCCACGACCGCGGCGGGGTTGCCCGCGCACGCCGATTTCGCGGACTGGGTGGCGGCGGCGGTGGCCGAGCGCCGTGCCCGTTGCGAACTCACCATTCGTCTGGTCGATGCCGACGAGTCGCAAGCGCTCAATGCCCAATATCGTGGTGTCGACCGCCCGACCAATGTACTCTCGTTTCCCTTCGAGCTGCCGCCCGGGGTCGATTCCACCGATCCGGTGGCCGACTATCTCGGGGATCTGGTGATCTGCCCCGAAGTGGTGCGCCGCGAGGCGCTGGAACAGGGCAAGCAGGATGCTGCGCACTGGGCCCACATGGTGGTCCATGGCGTCTTGCATCTCTTTGATTACGATCATATTACCGATGAGCAGGCGGCGGAGATGGAAGGTCTGGAAACGACTATCCTGAGCAGGTTAGGATTTCCGCCGCCCTATGAAGACGACCCCCCAACGGAGGATCCATAACCCCCCATGACGAGCGATCGATCTACCGAGGGTTCGCATCCACGCAGCTGGTTCGAGAAGATTGGCCAGCTGTTCGGGAGCGAACCACAAGACAAGGAACAACTCGTCGAGTTGCTCAAGGATGCGCGCCAGCGCGAGCTGCTGGACACGGACGCCCTGAACATGATCGAAGGGGTATTGCAGGTCTCCGACCTGCGGGTCCGCGACATCATGATTCCACGTGCGGAGATGGTCTATCTGCGCCGTGACGACCCCCTGGAACAGATCCTCAAGGTGGCGGTCAAGTCCGCCCACTCACGCTTCCCGGTGATCGGTGAAGACAAGGGCGAGGTGGTCGGCATCCTGCTGGCCAAGGATCTGCTCTCCTTCTGCCTCGATTCCGGCCATCGTCGGGCCTTCAACATCCGCGACCTGTTGCGTTCGGCGGTCTTCGTCCCTGAGAGCAAGCGACTCAACGTCCTGCTCAAGGAGTTCCGTACCAGTCGCAACCACATGGCGATCGTGGTCGACGAGTACGGTAGCGCCGCTGGTCTGGTGACCATCGAGGACGTACTCGAGCAGATCGTCGGCGAGATCGACGACGAGCACGACTTCGACGACGGCTTCGGCATCTTCCGCCGCAGCCACAATGAGTTCAGCGCCAAGGCGCGCACCCCCATCGAAGACTTCAACGAGTACTTCGGTTGTGCACTCCCCGACGACGAGTTCGACACCATCGGTGGGCTGGTGGTCAACGCCCTGGGGCACCTGCCCAAGCGTGGTGAATCGGCGCGTATCGACGATTTCCGCTTCACCGTGATGCGTGCCGACAGCCGTCGTGTCCATTTGCTCAGCGTCGAGCGGATCGACCCGGATGCCCCCGAGACCCCCGGGTCTGCTCCCCGCTCTCCCGACGAGTCGCACTGAAGGTAGGGCCGTCCCCTCCCTGGCCGCGGCGGTGCAGTCGGCACCGCCGCCGGATTCCGATGTCAACGATTGGTGTTTCGGTCTTGCGCCGGACGTGTTGTGTCACCATTGAAAAATCATGGCAACAGTGAGCGTTCGTCCATCCGTGTTGCCGTGACCCGCCCAGGATTCTATTCGGTCTGTGCCGAATGATCGTGTGTTGAGGCGGTACCCTGGTCATTTCGAGCCTGGCGGTGGTCCAACCCCGGAAATCCTCATGTTTCTCTCCGATTCCCTTTTTATTTCATCGTGTTGATGATTGTTGAAGGGGCGTCTCTTGACAGTGGTATATTAGAGGATCATTTCACACTCATCGCGGCGTGAGCAGCGGGTGAAGTGCGAAAGAGACATTAAAAGAGAACGAGGAGATCAGCATGTCGAAGAAACACCCGATCATTGCCGTGACCGGTTCCTCGGGGGCGGGGACCACCACCGTCAAGCGTGCCTTCGAACACATCTTCTATCGCGACGGCATCAGTGCCGCGGTGATCGAGGGCGACAGCTTCCACCGCTACGACCGCACCACGATGAAGGCGGAGATGGCGCGCGCCTCCGAGCAGGGGCGCAACCTCAGCCACTTCGGCCCCGAGGCCAATCGCTTCGACCTGCTCGAGGAGCTGTTCCGCGACTATGGCGAGAGCGGCACCGGCAACAAGCGTTATTACATCCACAGCGATGAAGAGGCCGAGTTCCACAACACCCGGCTCAGCACCCAGCTGCGCCCGGGCGAGTTCACCCCCTGGGAGCCGGTGCCGGAGAAGACCGACCTGCTGTTCTACGAGGGCTTGCACGGGTTGGTGGTGACCGAGGACGTCAATGTCGCTCACCATGTCGATCTCGGCGTGGCGGTGGTGCCGATCGTCAATCTGGAGTGGATCCAGAAGATCCATCGCGACAATCTCGAGCGCGGTTACTCGGCCGAGGCCATCGTCGACACCATCCTGCGGCGGATGCCCGACTACATCAATTACATCACCCCGCAGTTCACCCTCACCGACATCAACTTCCAGCGGGTGCCGACGGTCGATACCTCCAACCCCTTCATCGCCCGCGACATCCCCACGCCCGACGAGAGCTTCGTGATCATCCGTTTCAAGGACCCGGAGAAGCTCGAGGTCGATTTCCCCTATCTGCTGTCGATGATCCACGACTCCTTCATGTCGCGGCGCAACAGCATGGTGGTGCCGGGCGGCAAGATGGGGATGGCGATGGAGGTGATTCTGCAGCCGATCATCGAGCGCATGATGGAGGCGCGCAAAGTGTGAACCGGGGCCGGGCGGACGTCTTGCCGCGCCCGCCCGGCCCGGCTGGAGAGGTTCGTCCCGGCCGGTTGCGCTCCCGCCCCCCGACCCGATTTCCAGAAGATGCTCGAAACCTCCTCGATCACCACCGTCGCCCATGTCATTGAGCTGGCCGTGGCGCCGGTGTTCCTGCTCTCGGGCATCGGTGCCATGCTGGCGGTGATGACCAATCGGCTCTCGCGCATCGTCGATCGTGCCCGCCGGGTCGAGGCCAGGCTCGGTGGCGACGACGAGCCGGCCATCCGCGCCGAGCTGCGCGTACTGGTGCGTCGCGCGCGGCTGATCAGCCTGTCGATCGGGCTCTGTACCTCGACCGCGCTGTTGATCTCCGGGGTGATCGTCAGCCTCTTCCTCAGCGCCTTCCTGCGCTTCGATGCCGCCTTGCTGGTCTCGCTGCTGTTCATCGCCGCGATGCTCGCCTTCATCGTCGCGCTGCTGTGCTTCCTGCGCGAGGTGCTGTTGGCGACCGCCGGGCTGCGCTTCGGACGCCCCGGCTGAGCGCTACTCAGTCGTCGTGTCGCGCCGGCGCGCGCTCGAGCAGCGCCGCGGCGGTGGCCTCGGGGATCACCGAGGCGTCGCCTCGGGCGCGCTCGCGCCCCTGGTCGAGCACCAGGATCTGGTCGACCCAGTCGAGACCGGCCGGTCGGTGGGTGATCAGCAACACGGTACGTCCCTGCATCAGTCGGTCGAGCGCGGCCATCAGGCTGCGCTCGGTCGCGGCGTCGAGTCCCTCGGTGGGTTCGTCGAGCAGCAGGATGGGCGCATCCTTGAGCAACGCGCGAGCGACCGCGATACGCCGCCCCTGTCCGCCCGAGAGCCGCACCCCGGTCTCTCCGACCCAGGTGTCGTAGCCCTCCGGCAACTCGGCGATGAAGTCATGGATCTGCGCGACCCGACAGGCCTGCTCGAGTTCGGTCTGGGTGGCCTCGGGACGGGCCACCAGCAGGTTCTCGCGGATGGTGGTGTCGAACAGGTGGGTGTGCTGGCTGACCACGGCGATATGGCGGCGCAGGGTCTCGCTGTCGATGTCGCGGATGTCGTGGCCGCCGACACGGATGCTGCCGCAGTCGGTCGACCAGAAGCGCAGCAGCAGATTGAACAGGGTGCTCTTGCCCGAGCCGGTGGCGCCGACCACCGCGGCGCGGGTGCCCTCGGGGACTCGCAGGTCGATCTCGGCGAGCGCCGCGCGATCGGCGTCGGGATAGCTGAAACCAACCCCCTCGAAGACGATGTCGAACTGTTCCAGTCGCGGCGACGGGCCGTCCGGCTCGCGGATCGCCGGGGCGGTGTCGACGATGGCGAACAGCCGTCGCGCCGCAGCGAGCGAGCGTCCGAGCAGCTGGAAGGCGTGGGGCAGGGGGGCGACGGCCTCGAAGCTCGCGAGGGTGAAGAGCGCGAGCATCGCCAGCTCGGGCGGCGGCAGCTCGCCGGCGCGCACCAGCGGGATCGCCAGCCACAACAGCAGCCAGAGGTTGAGGTTGGCGCACAGCCCGATCGCCGCCTGGGTCAAGCCCTGGTCGCTGTTGATCCGCGCCTGATCGGCGATCAACTGCTCGCTCAAGCCCTCGATGCGTCGCGCCTGACGCTCGGTGGCGCCGTAGACGGTGAGTTCGGCCATGCCCTGCACACCGTCGATCACCGCGGCGCGCAGCGCGCCCTCCTGCTCGGCCAGCCGCTGTCCGGGCGCACGCCCGCGCAGCTCGGCCCACCACGGCAGCCCGATCCCGGCAAGCAGCAGGAAGACGAGTCCGAGCAGTGCCAGGGCGGGGTCGTGGAGGGCGAGGAAGACGACGAACAGAGTGACGCTGATCAGCGCCACCACCACCGGTACCAGGACCCGGACATAGAGGTTGTCGAGCGCATCGATGTCGGCGCGGATCCGGCTGAGGATGTCGCCGCTGTGGTATTGCTGCAGTCGCGCCGGGGCGAGTGGTTCGAGGTGACGGTAGAACCACACCCGCAGGCTGGCGATCAGGCGGAAGGTCGCCTCGTGATTGACCAGACGCTCGCCGTAGCGCCCGGCGGTGCGGATCATCGCACTGCCGCGGATCAGCGCTGCCGGGGCGAAGTAGTTCATCGCCACCCCGGCGGCGCCGGCGCTTGCCATCGCGGCGATGAACCAGCCCGAGGCAGCCATCAGGGTGACGTTGGCGAGCAGGGTCAGTACCGCCGCCAGGGTGCCGAGCAGCATCCAGGCGCGATAGGGCCGGAACAGCCTCCACAGTCTCAGCAGTTCGCGCATCTGCGCATCACTCCTCTGTCGTGACGCCGGTGAGCGCCGGCGCGTCTCCGTAGGCGGCGGTCATCCGCGCATAGAGCCCGGCGGCGGCGATCAGCTGTCGGTGATCGCCCTGCTCGACGATGCGTCCCTGGTCGAGCACCAGGATGCGGTCGGCCCGGCGTACCGTGGCCAGGCGGTGGGCGACGACCAGCAGGGTGCGGTCGCGGGCGAGATCGTCGATGCCCTGCTGTACCAGCCGTTCGCTCTCGGGGTCGAGGTTGGCGGTGGCCTCGTCGAGGATCACCAGCGGCGCGTCACGCAGGAAGGCGCGCGCCAAAGCAATACGCTGGATCTGGCCGCCGGAGAGCCCGGCGCCACGCTCCCCGACCGGGTGGTCGTAGCCCTGGGGCAGGGCCTCGATGAAGTCCGCCGCGCGCGCCCGCTGCGCCGCCCGGCGTATCGCCTCGGGATCGGCCTCGGGGAGACCGAGACGGATGTTGTCGGCGATGCTCCCCTGGAACAGCCGTGGCTGCTGCGGCACCCAGGCGAGATGGGCGTGCCAGTGCGCCGGGTCGAGGGTGGCGAGGTCGGTGTCGCCGATGAGGATCCGTCCGCGGGTCGGCTGGAGAAAGCCGAGCAGCAGGTTGATCACCGTGCTCTTGCCGGCGCCGCTGGTGCCGACCAGGGCGACGCGTGCCCCGGGCGGGAGTTCGAGGTCGATCGCGCGCAGCGCCTCGCGCTCGGGCTCGTAGGCGAAACCGACCTGCTCGAAGCGGACCCCGAGCGGCGCGGGCAGCGCCGGGCGGGCGGTGCCCGGGGTGATCGCCGGTGGGGTGTCGAGTACCTCGATGAGCTGCTCGGCGGCGGCGACCGCGGCCATGCGAGCGTGGTACTGGGTGCCCATGTTGCGCAGCGGGGCATAGAACTCGGGGGCGAGCATGAGCACGAACAGCCCTTGGAGGAAGCCGATGTCGGGCACGCTCAGCCAGTGCGGCACCGGCAGCGCGAGGTCGTAGAGCCGGAAGCCGATGAACACCGCGACGATGGCGATGCCGACGGTGGCGAAGAACTCCAGCACCGAGGAGGAGAGGAAGGCGATGCGCAGCACCTGCATGGTGCTGGCGCGGTAGTCGTCGGAGATGCGCCCGATCACCTCGACCTCGCGACGGCTGGCGCCGAACAGCTTGAGCGTGGTCAGGCCCTGGATGACGTCGAGGAAGTGCGCGCTCATCCGCGCCAGTTGCTTCCACTGGCGCTGGTTGCGTGCCTCGGCCCCGGAGCCGATGAGGATCATGAAGACCGGGATCATCGGTGCGGTGATCAGCATCACCACCGCCGAGAGCCAGTCCATCGGCAGCACCACCATCAGCAGTGCCAGCGGCAGCACCATGGTCAGGGTCATCGCCGGGAGGAAGCGGGCATAGTAGCCTTCCAGGTCGTCGATGCCTTTGGTCAGGGTCTCGACCAGGGTGCCGCTGCGGGTGCCGGAGAGATAGGCCGGACCGAGCCGTTGCAGGTGACGGTAGACCTGGTCACGCAGTCCGGCGCGCACCCGCGCCGCGGCGGTGAAGGCGGCGCGCTCGGAGAGCCAGGTGATGAGCGCGCGCAGCGCGAGCAGCGCGAGCAGCCAGCCGAGCCAGTCGCCGACCTCGGCGAGTCCGGCCCCGCCGAAGATGACCGCGTCGAGGATCAGGGCGAGAAACCAGGCCTGGGCGACGGCCAGCAGGGCATGGATCAGGCTCAGCACGATCGCTCCCTTGAGGGCGTGACCGGCGAGTGGACGCTGGGACTTGAGCCAGGCGTTGACGGACATGGTGCGAGCTTCCGGGTAGTCTGTCTGGTGTTGGCGTCGGGAGGACGAGGATACGGAAGCAGCCAGGGAGGCGGCAACGGAAATTCACAAGCTGCGATCGCTCGATGCCGTGCCCCGCTGGTCGGCGCTGCTCGATCGAGGCCATCGATTGGAGGAGGGGATGCTGCGCAATCCATTGCTGCTCACCGCGCTCGGGCTGACCTCGGTGGTCGCGCTCTGGGGGGTGTTCGACACCGAGAGCCTGGCGCGACTGGCGCAGGCGCAGGTGGCACAACAGTTCCGCAGTCGCGCCTGGTTCATCATGCTGATGACCAGTCTGGTCGTGGTCACGGTGCTGACCCTGGCGTTCTCGCGTTTCGGCGCCATCCGGCTCGGGCGCGATGACGAGCGCCCGGAGTTCTCCACCCTCAGTTGGCTGACCATGCTGTTCGCCGCCGGCATGGGCGTGGGCTTGCTGTTCTACGGCGCTGCCGAGCCCCTGACCCATTATCAGTTGGTGAGCGGGCGGGCCGAGTCCGATCTGGCGGCAAGCTATGCGTTGGTCACCACGATCTTCAACTGGGGGCTGCACGCCTGGTCGATCTATGCCATCACCGCACTGGTGATCGCCTATTTCAGCTACCGCAAGGGGCGCCCGGGGTTGGTCAGCAGCCCGATCCGCTACACCTTTCGTCGTGGCCGCTGGGTGGGCGCACTGGCCTGGGTCGCCGACCTGCTGGCGATCTATGCCATTGCCATCGGTCTGGCCGGGTCGTTGGCGATCGGGGTGTTCCAGGTCGAGGGCGGGCTGGGGCATCTGTTCGGGATCACCGGTGACTGGGTGAGATACCTGGTCTTCGGCGCGCTCTGTCTGGCCTTTCTGGCGCCGCTGACCCTGGATCTCGGTCGCGGCATGGCGCTGCTGTCGAATCTGGCGATGGCCATCGCCCTGGGGCTGATGGTCTATCTGTTGCTGGTCGGGCCGACTCACTACCTGATGAACGGGGTGGTCGATACCCTGGGCGCCTATCTCTCGGGGGTGGTGCAGCAGGGCTTCGCCACCTATCCGTTCTTCGGTAAGGCCTTCCAGGACTGGTTCCATGGCTGGACGCTGAACTACATGGTGTGGTGGATCGCCTGGGCACCCTTCGTCGGGGTGTTCGTGGCGCGGATCTCGCGCGGGCGCACCATCCGCGAGTTCGTCTTCGGCGTGGTGCTGGTGCCGACGCTGTTCTCGCTGCTGTGGTTCGGGGTCTTTGGCGGTACCGGGTTCTACGCCTTGCTGCGCGAGGGTCTACCGTTGCTCGAGGTGGTGCGCGAACGCCCCGAGGATACCACCTTCTTCGTGCTCGAGGCGTTGCCGCTGGCGTGGCTGACCGGCTCGGCGAGCATGATCGCCGCCTTCCTGTTCCTGGTCACCAGCGTGGTGAGCGCGGCCTATGTGCTGGCGATGTTCTCCACCAGTGGTGATGAGGACCCGCCGGTGCGGGTCAAGCTCGCCTGGGGGGTGCTGTTGGCGCTGCTCGGGTTGGCGATGCTGCTCGCCGATGATGTGACGACGGTGCGCGCGATCATTGCGCTCGGTGCCATGGCCTTCGTCTTCATCCTGCCGCTGCTGGTGGTGGCTCTGCTCAAGACGCTGATGCGCGAGGAGCGGCGATGATCTGGGAGAACCTGCTCGACACCCTGCTCAATCTGATCGTGTTCGCCTTCATCGGCGCGCTGGTCTGGCTCTATGTCCGCGACGAGGGCGACGGCGGCTAGCTCGCCGTCTCCCACTGCTGCGGCACCCGCTCGATGCGATCGGTGTCGTAACCGATGCCGGCGAGGAAGGCGAGGATCTCGCGATAGGTCGCGGGGGCGATCTCGGGCGCGCGCGCCATGATCCAGACATAGTCGCGCTTGGCCCGTCCGATCACGGTGACACTGTAGTCCGGGGCCAGCCAGATGATGCGGAAGTCGCCCTTGAACGGCCAGATGAACTGCATCCCCCAGTGTGCGTTGGTGGTGGTGTCGAGCACGAAGCCCTTGGGGTTGTAGGTCTTGAGCGGGCCGTCGAAGGCGTCCTTGTGGAAGGTGAAGGTGGTGGCGATGGTGCCGTCGGGGTTGAGCGCGTAGGACTCGATGGCGTTGTGCGCGCCCTTCTCGACGAAGGTTGGAATGTTGGCGATGACGTACCAGTCGCCCATGAAGCGTTGCAGGTCGACCTGATCGACGGTGTCCATGGGACGGCCTCCGGTCTCGGTGCAGGCGTTGACGAGGAGCAGCGCGGCGAGCGCGGCCAGGGATTTGAGTGAGCGGTTCATGGTGGTGTATCCGCGGGGTTGGGGTGCGGTGCTCGGGTGCGGGCGTCAGCGCCCATCGCCGCCCCCAGCGGGTGCGCGGCGCGGTGGACCGGGGATGAAGGCATTGGTGCGCGCGACATAGTCGCGGTAGCCGGGACGACGCTCGCCGATGTCGCGCTCGAGCAGGGCGACGCCGGAGACGCGCAGCAGCAGGATCGTCATCAACAGCGGCGCGATCAGGGCCCACCAGGCCCCGGCGGCGAGGGCGAAGAGGTAGAAGGCCCACCAGATGCAGGCCTCGCCGAAATAGTTGGGGTGACGGCTGTAGCGCCACAGCCCGCGGTCCATCACCTGTCCGGCGTTCTCGGGGGCGGCCTTGAAGACGGCCAGCTGGCGGTCGGCCAGCGCCTCGAAGGCGAAGCCCAGGCACCACAGCGCCAGCGCCAGCGCGTCGAGCCAGCCGAGTGGGGCGGGTAGCGCCATGGCGCCGAGCAGCGGCAGCGAGATCACCCAGGCGAGGATCGCCTGCAGGCCGAACACCAGATAGAGACTCTTCCACCAGAACCCGGGGTCGTTGTCGGCGCGGATGGCCCGATAGCGCCGGTCCTCGCCCTGGCCCTGGTTGCGACGGCTGATGTGCAGGCTCAGTCGCACCGCCCACAGCGTCAGCAGCACGAAGACCAGCAGCGCACGCGGTCCGGTCTCGGGGATGAGCAGCATGTAGACCAGCCCCATCAGCAGGAAGAACAGTGACCACAGCGCGTCGACGATGCTGACGTCGCGCGCGATCACACTCGCCCCCCAGCCGCAGATGCCGAGCACCAGCGCGGCGGCCAACCCCGAACCATAGACGAAGAGATCAGGCATCGGCGCCCTCGCTGTTGATGGGTCCCTCGGGTGTGTCGCGCTCGGCGGCGGTGCGGGCGAAGCGCGCGGCGATTGCCAGACTCGCCGGCATCAGGAACGACCAGCCGCCGCCGAGCACCGCCAGTGCCACCACTGGGTCGGGAAAGTGCACGCCGCCGAGTTTGGCACCGGCGTAATAGGCCAGTGGCGCGCCCAGGGCGCCGATGGTGAAGGCCAGGTACCAGCGGCCCTGGAGCCAGGCGAGCGAGACGTTGAGGGTGGTGGCGAAGGCTACCCAGATAGCGATGATCCACACCGGGGCGAGCCAGGGCAGCAGCATCCCCGAGGGATAGACGAGAAAGCCGAAGCGTGCCAGCAGCCCGTCCCACAGCGCGCCCATGACCGCGATCAGCACCAGCAGCCGGGCCTCGCTGCCGCGTTCGGGCGTGGTCGTCAGGTGCAGTGCAGCAACCAGCGCCACCACGCCGACGCCGAGCCAGGGCAGTTGGTGCGCGCCGCCGAGCACGCAGGCGAACCAGCCGGCCTGGAAGGCGGCGAGGTTGATGAGGATGCGGGCGAGCGACGGGGTTGCTGACATGGACTGGACTCGATCTTGTGGGTTCGCGGAAACGAGACCGGCTTGAGCTTCAGGTGATGCCGGCCGGAAGGGTTACAAGGGGTGGTTGAGGCCCGTGCGTGTCGACGCTGCTATGATCTGCATCCCCGGCCGTATACGGCCGATCGTCGCAACACGCAGGAGTTTTGATGAAGCATACAGCGCTTACCAAGGGTACCGCGGCCGCCGCCGTGGTGGCGGTCCTGATCTCCGGCTGCGCCGCCGATGGCTCGGGGATGACCGAGACCGGCCAGGGGGCGGCGATCGGCACCGCCACGGGCGCCGCGGCCGGGGCGATCATCGGCTCGTTCAGCGGTAACGCCGGGCGCGGTGCGCTGATCGGCGCCGTCGGTGGCGCGCTCGCCGGCGGCATGGTCGGTGCCTACATGGAGGAGCAGCGGCGTGACTTTGAGCGCGCGCTGGCCGACGAGATCGCGCGCGGTGTGATCCGGGTGCAACTGCTGCCCGGCGATCAGCTGGTGGTGGGAATGACCGGTGCGACCAGCTTCGAGGTCGACTCCGATCGCATCAAGCCCGGTTTCTACAGCACCATGGACAAGATCGCGGCGATCGTGCGGCGCTACGGCAAGACCGAGTTGCGGGTCGCCGGTCACACCGACAGCACCGGCTCGGCGAGCTACAACCAGACGCTCTCGGAGCGTCGGGCCGTCGCCGTGGAGGGGTATCTGGAGCGTAGCGGCGTGATGCCGCAGCGTATCTTCGCGCGCGGTTATGGTCAGGACCGACCGATCGCGAGCAACGCGAGCGAGGCGGGACGCCGGCTCAACCGGCGGGTGGAGATCACCATCGTGCCGATCCAGGCGCGGGGCTGAACGCACCGCGCCCGGGCGGCGAGATCAGTCGTCGTCGGCCGGGCCGCGGAACTGCTCGGACTCGTACCACATCACGTTGATGACCCCGAAGGCGAGCGCGAGCAGCACGCCGAGGAGCCAGGAAAAGTACCACATGGATGCGATCCTCCCAGTATGACCCCGCCCGGCATCGGCGGGCGGGGTCGGCTGTAACGTGCGCGCGGTCGGACCGCGCGCGGTTGCTCAGTAGGCCAGGTGGTCCTGTGCCTCGATCTCCTCGACCGTTACCCGTCGCCACATCTTGGCGTAGGTCCAGGTGGTGTACATCAGGATCAGTGGGACGAAGATCACCGCTGCCCAGAACATCACCGTCAGGGTGAGGTGACTCGACACCGCGTCCCAGACGATCAGGCTGCTGTCGGGGTTGGTGCTCGAGGGCATGATGAAGGGGAACATCGCCGCCCCGGCGGTGACGATGATCCCGGTCAGTCCCAGACTGCTGGCGACCAGACCGAGCCCTGGTCGGTCACGCAGCGACAGCAGCACCGCCAACCCCAGTCCGGCGAACCCGAGCACCGGGAAGAGCAGCGTCCAGGGGTGAGTGCCATAGTTGGCCAGCCAGGCATAGGGGACGATCTCGACGTCCTTGGTCAGCGGATTGGGAGTGGCGTCGAGTGCCGGCATCGCGCTCACCCGATAGCCGTCGACTCCCAGCGTCAGCCACAGCCCGGCGAGGGCGAAGGCGATGATGGTGAACAGCCCGGCGAGCTTGACCATCCGTTTGGCGCGCCCGGCGATCGGCTCGGCGGTGCGCAGCTGCAGCCAGACCGCGCCGTGCATCACCAGCATCCCCAGGCTCACCAGCCCGGCGAGCAGGGCGAAGGGATTGAGCAGACCGAAGAAGCTGCCGGTGTAGTAGGGGCGCAGCAGGTTGTCGAGATGGAAGGGCACGCCCTGGAGCAGGTTGCCGAAGGCAATGCCGAACACCAGCGCTGGGACCGCGCCGCCGATGAACAACCCCCAGTCCCAGGCGTTGCGCCAGTGGGGGTTGGCGATCTTGCTGCGGTAGTCGAAGCCGACCGGGCGGAAGAACAACGCGAACAGCGCCAGCAGCATGGCGAAGTAGAACCCCGAGAAGGCGGTCGCATAGACCAGCGGCCAGGCGGCGAAGATCGCGCCGCCGGCGGTGATCAGCCACACCTGATTGCCGTCCCAGTGCGGGCCGACGGTGTTGATGATCACTCGCCGCTCGCTGTCGTTCTTGCCGAGAAAGGGCAGCAGGGCGCCGACGCCCATGTCCATGCCGTCGGTGACGGCAAAGCCGATGAACAGCACCCCGACCAGCACCCACCAGATGAATTTCAGGACTTCGTAATCGAGAATCATGTCTGATCTCCGTCTCAGTCGCTCTGTTTCTGCGGGGCGGTGGCCGGCGTCATGCCCGCGCTCGGGCTGGCAAGACGTTCGTGGTGATAGCGCCCGGTGTGCAGCGAACTCGGGCCGAGTCGCGCGAACTTGAACATCAGATACATCTCGATCATGAACAGCAGGGTGTAGAACAGGATGAAGCCGGTGAGGCTGATCACCAGGTCGTTGACCGTCAGGCTGGAGGCGGCGATGCTGGTCGGCAGCACCTCACCGATGGCCCAGGGCTGACGGCCGAACTCGGCGACGAACCAGCCGGTCTCGGCGGCGATCCAGGGCACCGGGATGCTGTAGAGGAACAGGCGCAGCAACCAGCGCTTTTCCTGGATCACCCGCTTGGCGTTGTAGTAGAAGCCGAGCGCCAGCAGCAACAGCATCCACACCCCGGCGGCGACCATGACGCGGAAGGTCCAGAACAGCGGCGCGACCTCGGGGATCGAGTCCTTGACCGCGAGCTGGATCTGCTCCTCGGTGGCCTCGGCGGGGTTGTCGGTATAGGGCTTGAGCAGCAGCCCGTAGCCGAGATCGTCCTTGTGCTCCTCGAATACCGCGCGGTTGGCCGGAGTGTCCTCGCCGCCACGCAGTCGCTCGAGGTAGTCGTAGGCGATCATGCCGCTGCGGATGCGCACCTCGTGCTCGTGCATCAGATCCTTGAGCCCCTCGACCTCCTGGTCGAGCGAGCGGGTGGCGATCAGCCCGAGCAGCCAGGGGATTTTCACCGCGTCGTGCGTCTCCTCGTCCTCGTTACTCGGTCGACCGTAGAGGGTGAAGGCCGCCGGAGCCTCCTCGGTGTGCCATTCGGCCTCGATCGCCGCGAGCTTGACCTTCTGCACGTCGCCGACCTCGTAGCCCGACTCGTCACCGAGCAGGATCACCGACAGGATCGAGGCCAGGCCGAAGCCGACCGCGACCGAGAACGAGCGCTTGGCGAAGGCCAGGTCACGGCCTTTGAGCATGTACCAGGCGCTGATCCCGAGCACGAACATCGAGGCGGTGACATAACCGGCGGCGACGGTGTGCACGAACTTGACCTGGGCGACTGGATTGAAGACCACCTCCATGAAGCTGGTCATCTCCATGCGCATGGTCTCGTAGCTGAACTCAGCTCCCACCGGGTGCTGCATCCAGCCGTTGGCGATGAGGATCCACAGCGCCGAGAGGTTGGAGCCGAGCGCGGTGAGGAAGGTCACGGTCAGGTGCTGGCGCTTGGAGAGCCGCTCCCAGCCGAGGAAGAACAGGCCGATGAAGGTCGACTCGAGGAAGAAGGCCATCAGCCCCTCGATCGCCAGCGGTGCGCCGAAGACGTCGCCGACATAGTGGCTGTAATAGGCCCAGTTGGTCCCGAACTGGAACTCCATGGTCAGACCGGTGGTGACACCGAGGGCGAAGTTGATACCGAACAACTTGCCCCAGAACTTGGTCATGTCGCGATAGATCTCGCGACCGGTCATCACATAGACGCTCTCCATGATCACCAGGATCCAGGACAGACCCAGGGTCAGGGGGACGAACAGGAAGTGATACATCGCGGTGCTGGCGAACTGCCACCGCGAGAGTTCGATCATGGTACTGTCGAGCATAGGCGGGTCTCCAGAGGGAGCCGAAACATAGGGTGAAGCGACGACGTCGCTGCGCTGGATCAATGACGTGCCACCCTGATGGCGGCGGTGGCGCGTAAAATCCAGCCCGGGGGCGCCTGAGGCCACAGGTTAGTGCGCGGAATATGCGAGAGGAATGACCTGCGGCAAGATCGGTGGGCAGGCGGAGGTCAGCCGTCGGCTGCTTCAGTGGGGGCGGAGCGCCCCATCAGGGTGTGTCCGAGGCTGTGCCTGGGCTTCTTCAAGTGTTTGTTTCGGAAAGACTTGTCGGCAAGGCTAGAGCCTTGCCGATGAGGCCGAACCTGTCAGGTTGGAGGGCTAATCGGCGCTCTTCCCCACGTTTTCTTCGTGGGATTGGCGCCGCTCGCTGAGGGACGGCGGCGCGGTCGGTTCAGTGCTCGTGCGGGCGTGCAGCCGGGAGCAGTTTGCCGGCGGCGAGCATGGTTGCGGCCTCGAACGGATCGGTGGCGCTGGTGGTGTGTACCACTACACCTTGTCGCGACATGCGCTGCACGAACCCCTGACCGGCGCCCTGGGTGAGCAGCGCATCGAGCCCGAGCATGAACAGTGGGTGGTCGTCGCCGTGGTAGTCGTGCAGCGACATGCCCGCGGGCAGATCGAGCCGCTCGATCTCGGTGGCGCCCTCGGCACCGGCCTCGAGGATGAGGAAGCGACGGGTCTTGCCGGCGTGTCCGGTGATGGTGCGGAAGTTCTGGCTGGTGACGGCGATGCGCATGGCACGGCTCCGGTTGCTGGTCGTTGGCAGGGGATGTCTGTCGCAGAGACCGCAGGCCCAGTCCTCCATCGCGGCGTTGACCACCGGCATCGGGGCTTCCATGAAGGTGATGACGAAGCCGGACTCGGTCTCGGCGATGCCGATCGAGCGGGGACGCAGCGCCAGCACCTGAACGTCCGGCAACGAGATGCCGAAGCAGAAGATCAGGTTCTTGGCCGCGAGGATGCCCTCGCCGACGTGGCCCTCGGGCAGCGCGCTGGTGTGGGCGTGGTGATCGAACTCGGCGATGAAGCGCGCCGAGTCGTAGCGCTCGATACAGGCGCGGAAGTAGTCGCAGATGGCTTCGACCGAGTCGTAGCTGGTCTCTTCGCGACCGATCTCGAGACAATAGACCGGATACCGTTCCTGGTACAGGCTCTGTTTCATGCGCTCAAAAACTCCGTCGGTGATCGCGCGCGTGTCTGGCCCTGCCTCCTTGCGCGTCCGCCGGCGGGCGGCTGGTCTCCTCTATCCCTTGGGAGTCGAGACCTCGGGCCGCGAGAGCGGAAGCTGGTGGGTGTGGCGCTCGGCTTCCAGAGCGGGGAGGGTAGGGCGCGGCCCCCGAGGGGGCATTGAAATCGGTCAACCGCGTGGCATGGCGGACTCGGCTCAGTCCTCGGCGATGCGGCGCAGGTTGGGGATATCGAGCAGGAAGGTGTTGGGCGCGGTCTCGACCAGCAGGCTCTGACGCTTGAACTCGGCGATGGTGCGACTGGCCGTCTCGGTGGTGACACCGAGCATGGCGCCCATATCCTCGCGGCTGAACAGCTGGCATTCGCTGGTCTGGCGGTCGCGCACCAGCCGCAGCAGCAGGCGCGAGACGCGCTGTCGGGCCGATCCGGTCGAGAGTTCGGTGAGCCAGGCGTCGGCCTCGCTCAGGGCGTGTTGCCAGCGCGCCATCAGCTCGCGGTGCAGTGCCGGGTTCTCGATCCCCAGCTCGCGCACCGCGCGCGCCGGGAAGCGGCAGACCTCGGTCGGTTGCAGGGCGACGGCATCGTGGTGGTAGCTCTCCTCGAGCAGCGCCTCGAGCCCGAGCACGTCGGTGGTGCGCACGATGCGTACGATGCGTTGGCTGCCGTCGGGGAGGTACTGCACCAGCTTGAGCGCCCCGCTGCGGACCGTGAACATGAACCCGGCGGCGTCGCCGGCCTGATAGAGGGCGGTGCCTGGTTTCAGCGTGAACTGGTCGATCGGGTCGTGGATGCGCTCGAAGTCCGTCTCCTCGAGCCCGGCGAACAGCACCGAGGCTCGCAGCGAGCAGTTCAGGCAGTTTGCCTCTCCGGACCAGGCATCCCGAAGTGTGACGCTCTTCACCATCGGATCGGTATCAACTCCAGGGTGGCGCGCGGGTCGCGCGTGCGAATCAGGGACTGAGAGTGTACCCCGTTTTCGTCTCGTGGGCGCAGCCACCCACCCAGGGTGGCGGCGGTGTCGGCTGTTGCGCGCCTTGGCCGCCCTCTCTAACCTCGGGGATCTTCGATCGGCCGTGCCGACGCTCTTTTCCCGCAATCGCATCAGGATACCCGATGAGCCTACTCAGTCTCGATGATGTTTCCCTCTCCTATGGTCTGCCGCCGTTGCTCGACGGTGTCTCCTTCACCATCGAGCGGGGCGAGCGCGTCTGTCTCATCGGTCGTAACGGCGCCGGCAAGTCGACGCTGATGCGGATCGTCGCCGGCGAGGTCCAGCCCGATGGCGGCCAGCGCCGGGTGGGGCAGGGGATGCGTATCGCCAAGCTCGATCAGGAGTTGCCGGTCGGTCATGAGGCGAGCGTGTTCGAGGTCGTCGCCGGTGGACTCGGCGAACTCGGCGAGCTGGTGCGCGAGTATTTCACCTGCTCGCACGCCCTCGGCGCCGATGCCGGCGAGGACGAGCTGGCGCGGCTGGCGCGGCTGCAGCAGCGGCTCGACGACGAGGGCGGCTGGGAGATCGAACAGCGCACCGAGCGAGTGATCTCGCGCCTCGGGCTGGACCCGCAGGCACGCTTCGAGGCGCTCTCCGGCGGTCAGCAACGCCGCGTGCTGCTCGCCCGTGCCCTGGTCACCGAGCCCGATCTGCTGCTGCTCGACGAGCCGACCAACCATCTCGACATCGACTCGATCGACTGGCTCGAGTCCTTCCTCGTCGACTTCCAGGGGGCGCTGCTGTTCATCACCCATGATCGCCGCTTCCTGCAGCGGCTCGCCACCCGCATCCTCGAACTCGATCGCGGCAAGCTCACCGACTGGCCGGGCGACTACGCCAACTATCTGCGCCGGCGCGAGGAGCGGCTCCACGCCGAGGCCCAGGCCGCCGCCCAGTTCGATCGCCGGCTCGCCGAGGAAGAGCGCTGGATCCGTCAGGGCATCAAGGCCCGGCGCACCCGCAACGAGGGCCGGGTGCGCGCGCTCGAGGCGATGCGCGAGGCGCGCCGGGCGCGGCGCGAGCAGCAGGGGCAGGCGCGGATCCGCGTCGACGCCGGCGAGCGCTCGGGCAAGCTGGTGGTGGAGGCCGAGGGGCTTGCCCACACCTGGGGCGAGAAGACGGTGATCCGCGACTTCTCCACCCTGATCCTGCGCGGCGACAAGGTCGGGGTGATCGGTCCCAACGGTGCCGGCAAGAGCACCCTGCTCAAGCTGCTGCTCGGCGCGCTCGAACCGCAGCAGGGGCGGGTGCGGCTCGGGACCAATCTGGAGGTTGCCTATTTCGATCAGCTGCGCGCCCAGCTCGACCCCGAGCGCAGCGTCCAGGACAACGTCGCCGAGGGCAGCGACCAGATCGAGGTCGAGGGCCGCAGCCTGCACGTGCTCTCCTATCTCAAGGACTTCCTGTTCACCCCGGAGCGGGCGCGCCAGCCGGTCAAGGCGCTCTCCGGCGGCGAGCGCAATCGCCTGCTGCTGGCCAAGCTGTTCACCCGACCGGCCAACCTGCTGGTGCTCGACGAGCCGACCAACGATCTCGACGCCGAGACCCTGGAGCTGCTCGATGAGCTGCTGGTGAACTTCCAGGGCACCCTGCTGCTGGTCAGCCACGACCGCGCGCTGCTCGACAACGTGGTCACCAGCACCCTGGTGTTCGAGGGTGATGGGCGGATCGGTGAGTATGTCGGCGGTTATACCGACTGGCAGCGTCAGCAGGCGCGTCGCGAGGCCGAGGCGGCCGCCGCCGAGCGCGAACGCGCCCGCCCGGCCAAGACGGCGCCGGCGCCGCGGCCCAAGCGCGAGGGCGGTAAGCTCGGCTACAAGGAGACCCGCGAGCTGGCCGAGTTGCCGGCGCGGATCGAGTCGCTCGAGCAGGCCCAGGCCGAGCTGCACGCGCGCATGGCCGATCCCGCGTTCTATCGCGAGGCGGGCGAGGCGGTGGCGACGACGCGTGCCGAACTTGAGGCGGTGGAGCGCGAGCTGGAGCAGGCCTTCGTGCGCTGGGAGGCGCTCGAGGCGCGGCGTGGTTGACGCCGACGCTGGTCAGCGCTGGACGGACTGACTACCATCGGGTGCAGATCCCGGTCGCCGCCGCCGGGCGCGGGGCTCGCCTCGCCGGCGCGCGGTGATCGTCCATCGCAGCATCCAGGAGCATTGTCCTTGAAGTTCACGGTCGAAGAATTCCGCGCTTGGCCCCACAAGTGCGTCACCCTGCTCGGCATGTCCGGTGTCGGCAAGACCCATCTGTCGGCGATGCTGCGCCGTCAGGACTGGTTCCACTATTCCGGCGACTACCGCATCGGCACCCGTTATCTCGACGAGCCGATCCTCGATCTGGTCAAGGCGCATGCGATGCGCGATCCCTTCTTGCGCGAGCTGCTGCGGCGCGACTGGATTTCGATGCGCAACAACATCAAGGTCACCGACCTGGGGCCGGTGATGAGCTTCGTCGGCAAGCTCGGCAACCCCGAGCGCGGCGGGCTCGGACTCGAGGAGTTCAGCCGCCGTCAGGCGCTCTATCGTCAGGCCGAGATCGCCGCCATGCTCGACCTGCCCGAGTTCGTACGCAAGGCGCAGGACATCTACAACTATCCCCATCTGGTCAACGATGTCGGCGGCAGCCTGTGCGAACTCGACGAGCCGCGAGTGATCGATCTCCTGGCCGCGCACAGCCTGATCCTCTATATCCGTGTCCCCGAGGTCGACGAGATCAAGCTGATCGAGCGCGCCCAGGCCGATCCCAAGCCGCTCTATTATCGTCCCGACTTCCTCCGCGAGGCGGTCTCCGACTATCTCGCCGAGCGCGGTCTCGACTATGTCGCCGAGATCGAACCCGATGACTTCACCCGCTGGGTGTTCCCGCGTCTGTTCCACTCGCGGGTACCGCGCTACGAGGCCATCGCTCGTCCTCACGGCTATACGGTCTCCTCGGAGGACGTTGCCCAGGTGCGTGACGAGCAAGACTTTCTGCAGTTGGTCGAATCGGCGATCGCCGCCCAGGCGGTGGCCGCCTGATCGAGAGGAGCACTGAGACGTCCATGCCCATCGTCGCCCACAACGATCTGCCCACCTTCAGCCGGTTGCGCGAGGAGGGGCAGACCATCCTCGAGCCCAATCGCGCGTTGCAGCAGGACATCCGCGAGCTGCACATCGGGTTGTTGAACATGATGCCGGACCCGGCGCTGGCGGCCACCGAGCGGCAGTTCTTCCGGCTGATCGGTCAGAGCAACCAGATCGCCCAGTTCTACATCCACCCCTTCACCCTCGACGGGCTCAAGCGTAGCGACGAGGCCCGCGCCTATATCGAGCGCTATTACGAGTCGTTCGACACCATTCGCGCCGAGGGGCTGGATGCGCTGATCATCACCGGCGCCAACGTCACCGGCCCGGAGCTGGCCGACGAGCCGTTCTGGGCGCCGTTGATCGAGGTGGTGGAATGGGCCAGTGAGTACGTCTGTTCGACCCTGTTCTCCTGTCTGGCGACCCATGCGGTGCTGCAGTTCGCCTATGGCCAGCGTCGTCGGCGCCTGATGGAGAAGCGCTGGGGGGTCTATCCGCACCGGGTGTTCGATCGCTCCCATCCCCTGGTGAGCAACGTCAACACCTGTTTCGACGTGCCGCACTCGCGCTACAACGAGGTCTCGCGCGCCCAGTTCGAGGCCGCCGGCCTGCACGTGCTCGCCGAGAGCGCGGCCGGGGTGCACCTGGCGGTGAGCGCCGATGGGCTGCGTCAGGTCTTCTTCCAGGGCCACCCGGAGTACGACACCATCTCGCTGCTCAAGGAGTACAAGCGTGAGGTGCGTCTGTTCTTCGCCGGTCAGCGCGCGGAATATCCGCCCTTCCCCGAGGCCTACTTCGGGCTGCAGGCGCGGGCCATCCTCGACGAGTATCGCGCTCGGGTGGTCGCGGCGCAGGCACGGGGGGATGCGCTGCCGCCCTTCCCCGAGGCGCGGATCGTCGCCGGACTCGACAACACCTGGCACGACACCGCCGAGGGCGTGCTCGGCAACTGGATGGGCCTGATCTATCAGGTCACCAACAGCGATCGCAAGCTTCCCTTCATGCCGCATATCGACCCGCGCGACCCGCTGGCCCTGAGCTGGCGTCGCGATGAGGCGGTGCATCCAAGCTGATCCCGCTCCGCGTTCGGCGCCACCGGCGCCGCGCCGGAGTCGTCGTATTCGTATCGTGTGCGATGTGCGTGAAGCCTCTCATCGTCGCTTCTTGCGCGCTCCAGCACCTCATTCATCCTGTTTCCCCTGGCCGGGATCGCGCGCCATGACTGGCGATGGTCGAGATGGGATGTTTTCAAGTCGCTGTTTTGATTGGACCATCGCCAGTCCGAACAGCCCCGTCCGGTGCACCCCCGTCTCTCGTACACTGCGTCTTGTTGCGCTAAGGTTACACAAAAGGTCTTCGTGTTGTGAAAAATCCACGATCGTCACAGGGCGATTGCCTGGATGGAACCTGTATCGGGTTTTGTGAAGACAGCATCAGTTTCCAGCTTTATGGACATTTCGACTCGATTGTGCTTGTTGGCTGTTGCTTTTTTGTACTAGACTGAAAGTGTGAGATAGCGTTGATGATGCAACCCGGATGGTTTGTTGCTTATTTGCATCATTCCTGTTCCCAGTTGGCCACAGGTACCGCGTCTCCCCTCGATCGCCCGCCCCTCAAATGCTCAACCGGACCAGGCCCGACAATGTTTGACGAAACTGAAAACAGCATCCGTTACAAGTGGAATCCACGCACCCAGACCGGCTACAAGCTGCGCTTCGATGCCGAGGGTGCCGCCAAGGGTGGTCACTGCTGCTATCACGTCGAAGACTGGAATTGCCACACCGTCACCAACGAGTGGCCGTGCGAGAACCTCGACGAGGCGCTGCAGGTGCTCAACCACTTCTTCTCGCTCGACCTCGAGCGCGAGCGTGAGCGACTCAGCTCCTGGCTGCCTCGCTACAACGCCGCCTGATCATGACCTGATGCCTGCCGGCGACGCATGGATGCGTCGCCGCCCCTTGCGGACGCCTGCGGCGTCCGTTTTCGTTCCCGCTTCCCGCTTCCCGCTTCCCGCTTCCCGCTGGTCCGTCTGCTTGTCCTGCGTTGGTCACCATGGTGGTATTCATTTGTATAAATAAAATGAATAGGCCAATCATTTAATAAGCTTTTTCATCGGCATCTTTGGGTTTGAAAGATAGACGACTGCAATATTAGAATGCGGTAAAACAAATCATCCCCAAGGGTGTGCCGATGCAAGAAGCTCCCAGTCATTCGGATAGCGCGCTCGGTCAGGTCGAGATCAAGGAGACCACCTGCTATATGTGCGCCTGTCGCTGTGGCATTCGCGTGCATCTGCGTGACGGCGAGGTCCGCTATATCGATGGTAACCCGCGTCATCCGCTCAACAAGGGGGTGATCTGCGCCAAGGGCAGCTCGGGGATCATGAAGCAGTACTCGCCGGCGCGCCTGACCCGCCCGCTGCGGCGCAGGCCCGGGGCCGAGCGCGGCGAGAGCGCCTTCGAGGAGATCTCCTGGGACGAAGCGCTGGAGCTGCTCGAGACCCGGCTGCGCCGACTGCGCGCCGAGGACCCCAAGCGTTTCGCGCTGTTCACCGGGCGCGATCAGATGCAGGCGCTCACCGGGATGTTCGCCAAGCAGTTCGGCACCCCCAACTATGCCGCCCACGGTGGCTTCTGCTCGGTCAACATGGCCGCCGGGATGATCTACAGCATCGGTGGTTCGTTCTGGGAGTTCGGTGGCCCGGATCTCGATCGCGCCAAGCTGTTCGTGATGATCGGCACCGCCGAGGATCATCACTCCAATCCGCTCAAGATCGCGATCTCCGAATTCAAGCGGCGTGGCGGTCGATTCATCTCGATCAATCCCGTGCGTACCGGTTATTCGGCGATCGCCGATGAATGGGTGCCGATCCGTCCGGGAAGCGATGGCGCCTTGTTGCTCGCGATCAATCACGAGATCCTTGAGCGCGGGCTGTTCGATCGCGACTTCCTCATTCAATACACCAATGCCGCCGAACTGGTGGTGAGCGATGAGGCGCATGACGAGGCCGGTCTGTTCTATCGTATCGAGACCGATGCCGCCCCCGACTGTTTCGATCCCCAGGACCGGCTGTGGTGGGATCGCGCGAGCGATGCCGCGGTGCGCGCCCGCACCCCCGGCGTCGAGCCGCGGCTGCTCGGCGCCTATACCCTGGAGGACGGTACTGCGGTCACACCCGCCTTCCAGCTGCTCAAGGACCGACTTGCCGACTACACCCCGGAGTGGGCCGCCGAGGTCACCGGCATCCCCGCCGCGACCATCCGCCGGCTCGCCCACGAGATGGGCGTGACCGCGCGCGATCATCAGATCGAGCTGCCGATCCCCTGGACCGACTGCTGGGACCGCGAACACGCCTCGGTCACCGGCAATCCGGTGGCCTTCCACGCCATGCGCGGCATGGCCGCGCACTCCAACGGCTTCCAGGGCATCCGCGCGCTCGGCGTGCTGATGAGCCTGCTCGGCACCATCGACCGCCCCGGCGGCTTCCGTCACAAGGCGCCCTTCCCACGCCCGATCCCGCCCTGTCCCAAGCCGCCGAACGACCCCGCGGCGGTGCGCCCGGATACCCCGCTCGACGGTCTGCCGCTGGGCTGGCCGGCCGACCCGGACGATCTCTTCGTCGATGACGCGGGCGAGGCGGTGCGGCTCGACAAGGCCTTCTCATGGGAGTACCCGCTGGCGGTGCACGGGCTGATGCACAACGTCATCACCAACGCCTGGCGCGGCGACCCCTATCCGATCGACACCCTGGTGCTGTTCATGGCCAACATGGCCTGGAACTCGACGATGAACACCAGCGAGGTGCGACGGATGCTCGTCGACAAGGACGAGCAGGGCGACTATCGCATCCCCTTCCTGGTGGTCTGCGACACCTTCTCCTCCGAGACCGTCGCCTTCGCCGATCTGGTGCTGCCCGATACCAGCTATCTCGAGCGTCACGACGTGCTGTCGATGCTCGATCGGCCGATCTCCGAGTTCGACGGTCCGGTCGACGCGGTGCGGGTGCCGGTGCTGCCGCCCAAGGGCGAGTGTCGGCCCTTCCAGGACGTGCTCATCGAACTCGGCAGCCGGCTCGGGCTGCCGGCCTTCGTCGACGGCGAGGGACGGCGCAAGTACCGCGACTACCCCGACTTCATCGTCAACTACGAGACCTCGCCCGGCTCCGGCATCGGCTTCCTCGCCGGCTGGCGCGGCGCCGAGGGCGATCAGGTGCTCAAGGGCGCGCCCAACCCCGAGCAGTGGGAGCGCTATGTCGAACACGGCTGCGTCTTCCACCACCAGTTGCCGCCGAGCTACCAGTACATGCGCAACTGGAACAAGGGCTATCTGCACTGGGCGCGCGCCCACGGCATGATCCGCTATGCCGACCCGATCATCATCCACCTCTACTCCGAGGTGCTGCAGCGCTTCCGTCGCGCCGCCCAGGGCAAGGGCGAGGGACGGCGCCCGCCGCCGCGGCTACGCGAGCGCATCGCCACCTACTTCGATCCCTTGCCCTTCTACTACGCGCCGCTCGAGGACGGGCTGATCGATGCCGAGCGCTATCCGCTCAACGCCCTGACCCAGCGACCGATGGCGATGTATCACAGCTGGGACAGCCAGAACGCCTGGCTGCGTCAGATCCATAGCCACAACTATCTGTTCGTCAATCCACGGGTCGGCGCCGCCGAGGGCTTCGCCGACGGCGACTGGATCTGGGTGGAGTCGGCACACGGTCGGGTGCGCTGCATGTGTCGCTTCTCCGAGGCCGTCGAGCCCGGCACGGTGTGGACCTGGAACGCCATCGGCAAGGCCGCCGGGGCCTGGGGGTTGGCGGCCGATGCCGACGAGTCGCGCAAGGGCTTCCTGCTCAATCACCTGATCGCCGAGGAGCTGCCCGAGCACGCCGCCGGGGCGCACCTCTCCAACGCCGATCCGGTGACCGGCCAGGCGGCCTGGTTCGATCTGCGGGTGCGGGTCTACAAGGCCGACCCCAGGGAGCCTGCGATCACCGCGCCGCAGTTCGCGCCGATGCCGCGACTGCCCGGTCAGGAGCCGGGGCGTGGCCGCTGGCAGGCCTATGTGGCCGGCATCTTCTCCAAGAAATGAGCCCCCGGCGACTGCATCGCGAGTGCCGGCGTCTGCGCCACGCCGTCTCGCCGATCACTGACCGTTGGTGGCAGGAGGCCCTCTGACATGACCCAACTCGCCCTCGTCATCGATCTCAACGTCTGCGTCGGTTGTCATGCCTGTGTCACCTCCTGCAAGGAGTGGAACACCTCGGGCGCGGCCGGTCCCCTGGTCGACGAGCATCCCTACGACGGCTCGCCTAGCGGTACCTTCTTCAACCGTGTCCAGACCTTCGAGGTCGGCACCTTCCCCGACACCGAGACCGTCCACTTCCCCAAGAGCTGTCTGCACTGCGAGGATCCGCCCTGCGTGCCGGTCTGTCCCACCGGTGCTTCCTACAAGCGTGCCGACAACGGCGTGGTGCTGGTCGACTACGACAAGTGCATCGGCTGCAAGTACTGCTCCTGGGCCTGCCCCTATGGCGCGCGCGAACTCGACGCCCAGGAGCGGGTGATGAAGAAGTGCACCCTGTGCATCGACCGCATCACCGACGACAGCCTCCCCGAACGTGACCGTCAGCCGGCCTGCGTGCTCGCCTGCCCGACCAGCGCACGACTGTTCGGTGATGTCCACGATCCCGACTCCGAGGTCTCGGTGGCGATCCGCGAGCGCGGCGGTTATGCGCTGATGGCCGAGTGGGGCACCAAGCCCGCCAACCACTATCTGCCACGCCACAAGACCCGGATGCACATCGCTCCCGAGGACCTCGAGCGGGTCGACAACCCGCTGCGTCGCGAGGACCTCACCGACTACACCGGCGAGGAGTCCGTCGACGACGTGGCCTGGTAAGAGCCGTTCCCGTCCACCGCAACCAGGAAGCCGCCCATGCATCCCGCCTTCTCCGTGATCCTGCTGACCACCCTGATCGGCGCCGGCCAGGGGCTGTTCCTGGCGATGTTCACCGGACAGCTCTATGCCATCGCCCACTTCTTGCCGCTGCAGACCTCGGACTTCTACGCCAGCGGCAGCCTGCTCGCGCTGTCGCTGCTGCTCGGCGGGCTGGCCGCTTCCTTCTTCCATCTCGGTCGTCCCGAGCGCGCCTGGCGCGCGGCGAGCTGCTGGCGCACCTCGTGGCTCTCGCGCGAGGTGATCGTGCTGCCACTGACCATGGGACTGGTCGCGGCCTATGCGCTGACCCACCTGTTGGGCTGGACCGCGCCCTGGTTCCGGGTCGGCGCCCTGGCCGTCGACCTGTCGTTGGTCCTCGGCGTGCTCGGCACCTTGGCGAGTCTGGCGCTGTTCGTCTGCACCGCGATGGTCTATGCCGCGGTACGCTTCCTTGAGGAGTGGCACTCGCCGCTGACGGTGACCAACTTCCTGCTGCTCGGTACCGCCTCGGGCTTCATGCTGGCGGCGGCCTATTCGGCCTGGCTCGGCAACCCGCTGGTCGGCTTCTTCGGCACCTGGGCGGTGATTCTCACCCTCGCGGCCGCGCTCTCGCGTAGTGCTCACCTGCTGCGCAACGCCCGGCTCGAGCCTCGCAGCACGGTGCAGAGCGCCATCGGGGTACGTCACAGCGCCTTGCTGCAGAAGGCCCAGGGCGCCACCGGCGGCAGCTTCAACACCCGCGAATTCTTCCACGGGCGCAGCGCGCGGACCCTGCGCTGGGTGCGGGCCTTCTTCCTCGTGACCGTGTTCCCGCTGCCGGTGGTGTTGATCGCCCTGGCCCATGCCGAGGCCTCGAGCCCCTTGGCGCTGACCGCCTTCGTCGTCCAGTTCGTCGGCCTGATGGCCGAACGTTGGTACTTCTTCGCCGAGGCCCGCCACCCGCAGAACCTCTACTATCAATCGGTGGCCTGACCCCCTCGGTCATCGGCCGCTGTCACGGCTGAGACGAATATCCGCCATGTGTCACCCTTGGCGCTGCGCTGGCGCGTTTGCTCGATTGAAGCCCTGGGCAAGTCGGCGTCTGCATCGCTGACCGGCCCTGACCCTATTCGAGGCGACGGCGTGGTTCGCGGTCCCTGACCTGCGGTGATTGATCGCGCTGTCCGGCGAGCGTATCTTGCCTCCTCAATACAGCACGCGCGCCCTTGGATCCGGCGCTCGCTCGACCGCCCCTCCGCGCCCCTCCAGCCGATGAAACCCCCCTTGTGTGACCAGATCGTGCTCGTTAGCGCCGACTCCGAGGCCCGACGGGTTCGTCTCACCCTGCGTGCGTCGCTGCTCGGGGTGGCTCTGAGCGCGTTCTTCACTTGGTTCGACTTCTGGGTCACCGGCTATCTGTTCCACGCCGTCGCCGAGGGGAGCTTCTGTGTCCTGCTGTCGTGGCTCGCCTGGGGACTGTATCGCGGTCACGGCCAACGCATTCTGCCGCTGCTCGGTGTGGTCCTTGCCGGAGTGTTGCTCGCGGTGCTGTCGATCACCGGTGAGGCCGGTGACGGAGTGTTGATCTGGGCGGCGTTGCTGCCGCCGCTGGCCTTCTTCGTGCTCGGACTGTGGTTGGGACTGGCGGTCTCGCTGGGGTTCTGCGTGGTGCTGGTGTCGATACTGTGGCTGCGGATCGCGTTGGATCCCGGCTTCGGCCTGAACTGGCTGGCGATGGTCAATGGTGGTGGGGCCTTGCTGGCCTCGACCGTGATCTCACTGCTCTACGAGCACAGTCGTGCCCATACCGCGCGGCGCCTGGCCCATGTGGCCAACACCGATCCGCTCACCGGGGTGGCCAACCGGCGTGGCTTCCTCGCCGGTTTCGCGTGCCGGATGACGCTGGCGCAACGGTCGCGGACGCCGGTCTCGCTGCTGCTCTTCGACCTCGACCGGCTCAAGCAGCTCAATGACGAGCTGGGGCATGCGGCGGGGGATGCTGCCATCCGTCATGTGGTACGGGTGATCCAGGGGCTGGTGCGGCGCCAGGACCTGTTGGCGCGGCTCGGCGGTGATGAGTTCGCGCTGCTGTTGCCCGACACCGACCTGGATGGGGCTGCGACCCTCGCGCACAAGCTGCGCGAGACGCTGGCGCGTGCGCCGCTGGAGATGGCGGGATGCACCCGGGCGCTGACCCTGAGCATCGGGCTGGCCCAGGCCGAGCCGGGCGAGACCGACTACGATCGGCTCGCCTCGGTGGCTGACCGCTGTCTCTACCGCGCCAAGGAAGGGGGGCGCAATTGCGTGGTCGATCGCTGCTGAGGGCTGGCGCGTCGTGGCGCCAGCCCGGTGCGCGTCAACAACCGTATTCGCAGACCTGATAGCTGCTGACGGTGCCGCCACAGTTCTCGTAGCAGAGACGGTACTCCTCCTCGCACTGCCTGGTGTCGGCGTCCTGGCTGCAGTAGCTGGTCGCGGAGCACTTGCTGCGCTCGCTGTCGCTCTTGGCCGTGGCCATGCAGGCGGTATAGTTGATCATGGCGTTGCGCTCGCAGTCGGCGCGGGCATTGGCGGCGCGGCTCTCGGCCTGGCTGCGGCACATCGCGCGCATGTTCAGGCACTGGTTCAGACACTGTTTGCCGGCACGGTCGGCCGGGGGGACATAGCTGTACTCGGTGCGATAGACCGGCCCGCAGGCGACGAGCGCGACGGCGAGCGTGGCGAGGAAGACGAGACGCTTCAGCGAGCGTGATGACATGGGCATGGTCAATCCTTGAGCCGGTATCCGGCTGTCGTTGGGTCCGTCGAATTCTAGCCAATTCTGTCCCTAATGCAGGTGCGCTGGCGCAGGTCGTGACGTCTTCATTGAGGTGCCGGGGCGAAGCGGTGGGTCAGGGCGCTCGGTCCGCTCGGCCATTGTCCCTTGAGCCGATTCTCGGCGCGTGCGCCGACGAAACCGAGATAACCGTACTTGCCGTAGTGCGGCAGCTTGCGGGCCAGTGCCGGCAGCGCCTCGGCCAGCTCGGTGCCGAGCCAGGCGAGCGGCTGTTCACCACGCGTGGCGGTGAGCACGATGCTGTCGAGCCCGTCGAGACGTTGCGTCGGGGGCGCTGCGGTGGGGTCGGGGACGGCGTGCTCGAAGGTTGCGCGATGGCGATTCTCCCAGCCGAGCAGCCAGATTGCGCCGTGCTCGGGCAGGGTCTCGAACGCGCTGTCGAGTGCCACCCGCCAGCCCGGATGTCCGCTGCGCCAGCGCTCGGCCAGCGCCCGATAGCCGTCGAGCAATGCTGCCGGCGCCCGTGCTGGCAGCAGGATCAGCCCCTGCTCGGCACCGAACAGGTTGCCGAGTGCCACCGGGGTCTCGCCGGGCAGCAGGGTGCGGAAGACGTCGAATCCGGGGTCGACGGCGAGGGCGAGCGGGCGCTGTTCGAGCGCGATGCCGAACGCCTGGGCGTGCTCGGTGGTGTCGATCCAGACCGTGCGACTGCTGCCGTCGGGCAGTGCGAGTCGCAGCGGCAGGTGCAGCGGGAAGGGCGCGCCGGGCTGGGTCTGGCGGATCTCGCCGTGGACCTCTATCTGGCCGTCGTGTTGTTCGAGTCTGACTCCCTCGAGCGCCAGGGTCGGCGCCCCGGGTCGCTCGGCCCAGGCGGCGAAGAACTCGCCGAGGCCGGTGCCCGAGACTTGCTCGAAGGCATGTCGCAGCTCGGCGTAGCCGGCGGCGCGGAAACGGTTGTCGGCATAGAAGCGGCGCAGCCCGGCGTCGAAGGTGTCGTCGCCGAGGCGGCGGCGCAGCATGTGGAAGACCATCGCCCCCTTGCCGTAGCCGATCGCCTGGGAGCCGCCGTCGTGACGGGCACGGAAGGCGCTCAGCGGGAAGTCCTCGCCGTGGTGGACGTGATCGGCGTAGGCCTTGAGCATCTCGCGTCTCGCCTCGAGCCCGGTGCCGGCGCGCTCGCGCTGCCAGTAGTCGGCGAGATAATTGGTCAGCCCCTCGCTCCAGTTGCCCGAGTCGGCGTCGACATAGACCCCGTTGCCCCACCAGTTGTGGAGGATCTCGTGCGGGTAGGAGGTGTGGAGGATGAAGGGCAGGCGGATCACCCGTGAGCCGAGCAGGGTGAAGGAGGGCATGCCATAGCCGCTCTCCCAGAAGTTCTCGACCAGCGCGAACTTGGCGTAGGGGTAGGGGCCGATGCGCTCGGCGTAGTCGCGCAGATAGCTGGCGGTGGCGTCGAGATAGCGTCGCGCGAGTGCGGGGTCGGGCGCGCGCAGATAGACCTGGGTGGCGATGCCCTCGCTGCTGTCGCGATAGAGGGTGAAGGGTGCGGCGACCAGATAGATCGACTCCTGCGGCTGCGTCTCGCGCCACTGTGAGCGTCCCGACTCGGGTGCCGCGCCGGGACCACTGCCCTGGGAGACGGCGATCCAGCCCGCGGGCAGGGTGACATCGAGCGTGAAGCGCAGTCGCTGCCCGGGCAGCAGCGGGTACCAGCCGCTGGCCCCGGAGAGGAAGATGCCATCGCCGCTGATGGTGCCGAGCGACCACTGTCGGTCGCGTCCAACCCCCTCGATCTGGCGGCGCAGGCCGTGACGGATCTGACCCCGGTAGTCGAGGGTGAGCGGCCCGGTGCCGGCGTGTCGCAACCGATAGACGGTGAGGTGGCCGCGTCGCCCGACCGGGGTGAGGGTCGCCGTCTCGTCGCCGACGGTGGGCGTGAGTCCGGCATCGAGCAGCAGCAGGGTGTCGTCGAGCCCGGCGGGGAGCTGCAGCCGATCGCTCGCCTCCAGGGTGCCGGTGGCAGGGTCGATGTGCACCGCGAGCTGGTGCTCGACGAGCGGCGGCTGTGGCGCGGCCTGGGCTGGGATCAGGCCGAGCAGCAGCAGGGTTGAAAGGATCAAGTGTCGCATCAGTATCCGGATCCTCGGCAGAATAGGGAGCGGGGCGGTGTGTGCCCCGGGCAACAGGGTCGGTGCTCGGCGTTTCTTCTCGATGCTCGAGGGAAACGCAGAGCGCGTGACCTGGTCAATCATGCGGGCCGCGGTGGCCCGAAACCAGCGGGGTGAGACGTGTCCTACAAAAGCTTGGCGATGATTGCCGTCGCCGTCGTGCTGGCGGCGCCGGGGGCGAGTGTCCTCGCGCGGGATGCCGAGCCTGTGGCGGGGGCGGCCACCCGGGTGCTCGAACTCGATGCGCTGACCGGGGTCGAGGCCCTGCTCGGGCGCATCGCCGAGCGGCGTGTGGTCTATGTCGGCGAACACCATGATCGCTATGCCGACCATCTCGACCAGCTGGCGGTGATCCGCGGCCTGCATGCCCGTGGCAAGCCGCTGGCGATCGCTCTGGAGTGCTTCCAGCAGCCCTTCCAGATCCATCTCGACGCCTATGTCGCCGGCGCCATCGACGAGGCGCAGATGCTGCGCCGCACCGAGTACTTCGAGCGTTGGCGCTTCGACTACCGGCTCTATCGTCCGATCCTGCGCTTTGCGCGCGAGCACGAGATCCCGCTGATCGCGCTCAATCTCGACCAGGCCCTCACCCGTCGGGTCGGCGAGGTCGGCATCGACGGGCTCGACCGTCACCAGCGCGCCGCCCTGCCCGCGTCGCTCGCTCCGCCCGACGAGGCCTATCGCGAACGGCTGCGCGAGATCTTCGCCCAGCACCCCTTCGGCGACGAGCGCGATCTCGATCACTTCATCGAGGTCCAGCTGCTGTGGGACGAGGGCATGGCCGCGCGCGCCGCCGACTATCTCGCCGCCAACCCCGAGCGCACCCTGGTGGTGCTCGCCGGGGCCGGGCACCTCGAGTACGGCATCGGCATCCCCGACCGGGTCGAGCGCCGGCTCGGGCTGCCGGGTGCGGTGTTGCTCAACGGCGAGGGACGACCGATCGAGCCGCCGGCGGCCGATTTCTATCTCTACCCCGCCCCGGCCGAGCTGCCCCCGGCCGGGCTGCTGGGGGTGCAGCTCGGCGAGGGCGAGGAAGGGGCCGGCACCCGCGTGGTCGGCTTTGCCGCCGACAGTGGCGCGCAGGCCGCCGGGGTAGCGGTGGGAGACCGCATCCTCGCCCTTGCCAGGCGCCCGATCGCCGACTATGCCGACATCCGCCTGGCGCTGCTCGATCGCACCCCCGGCGAGCGGGTCGCGGTCACCATCCTGCGTGGCGCCGAGGAGCGGCTCGATCTCGAGGTGGAGTTGCGCTGATGTCGATGTCGCCCCGTCCCGAGCTGCTCTCCCCGGCCGGCAGCCCCAGCCATCTCGACTATGCCTTCGCCTATGGTGCCGATGCCGTCTACGCCGGGCTGCCCCGATACAGCCTGCGGGTGCGCAAGGGCGGCTTCGACGCCGCCTCGCTCGCCACCGGCATCGCCACGGCCCATGATCTCGGCAAGCGCTTCTATCTCGCCGTCAATCTGATGCCGCACGGGGCCAAGCTGCGCACCTTCGTCGACGACATCGGCGCACTGGTCGCGCTCGGCCCCGATGCGCTGATCATGGCCGACCCCGGGCTGATCATGCTGGTGCGCGAGCGTTGGCCCGAGCTGCCGATCCATCTCTCGGTGCAGGCCAACACGGTCAACGCCGCGGCGGTGCGCTTCTGGGCGGCGCAGGGGGTCGAGCGGGTGATCCTCTCGCGCGAGCTTTCGCTCGACGAGATCGCGGCGATCCGCGAGGCCTGCCCCGACACCGAGCTGGAAGTCTTCGTCCACGGCGCGCTCTGTATCGCCTATTCCGGGCGCTGTCTGCTCTCGGGGTACTTCAACCACCGCGACGCCAACCAGGGGGTGTGCACCAACGCCTGTCGCTGGCGCTACCGCCTGGGCGAGGTGGGTGGCGCCGAGCCCGAGTTCGTGCTGGAGGAGGGTGAACGCCCGGGCGAGTACATGCCGGTGTTCGAGGACGAGCAGGGCACCTACATCATGAACTCGCGCGATCTGCGCGCCGTCGAGCACGTCGCCCGGCTGATCGAGATCGGCATCGACTGTCTGAAGATCGAGGGGCGCACCAAGTCCGACTACTATGTCGCGCGCACCGCCCAGGTCTATCGTCAGGCGATCGACGACGCGCTCGCCGGGCGCGCCTTCCGTGTCGACCTGCTCGAGGCGCTCGAGGGCCTGGCCAATCGGGGCTACACCGAGGGCTTCTATCGCCGTCACGGCGCCGATCCGGCGCTGCAGAACTACGACTGCGGCGCCTCGCGCAACCAGCGCCAGCTGTTCGTCGGCGAGGTGCTGGCGGTACGCGACGGCTGGGCCGAGGTGGCGGTGCGTAACCGCTTCGCCCGTGGCGATCAACTGGAGTTGATGAGCCCGGGCGGCAACCACCCGTTCCGTCTCGAAGCGCTCAGCGATCGCGAGGGCGCGCCGCTCGAGGTCGCGCCGGGTGCGGGTTGGACGGTGCGGGTGCGCCTGCCTGAGGGTGTCGTGCCCGGGGCGCGGGCGCTGCTCACCCGCGCGGTCTGAGCGCGGCGGCTCAGCGCACCCAGTCGATCAGGTGCATCAGCGGATTCTCGCCGGTCTCCGGGCTGAGCACGCGTCCGCGCACGCTCTCGCCGGCCTCGACCACCGACTCCGGGTCGCCGCTGATCAGCGGGTGCCAGCGCGGTAGGGGGCGGCCCTCGGCGAGCAGCCGGTAGGCGCAGGTCTCCGGGAGCCAGGTGGGGTCGTCGAGGTGCGCCAGGGTGAGGGTGATGCAGTCGGGCATGTGACGCGCGCGGTTGGGGTAGTCGCGGCAGCGGCAGGTGTCGAGGTCGAGCAGGGCGCAGGCGATGCGCGAATAGACGATGCGACCCGTGTCCTCGTCCTCGAACTTCTCCAGACAGCACTTGCCACAGCCGTCGCAGAGCGCGTCCCATTGCTCGGCGTCCATCAGCTCGAGCGGGGTGGTCTCCCAGAAGGGGGCGGCAATCTGGTTCATGCGGGGTCCTCGGTCGCCCGATCGGGCGCGAAAAGCGCTTCATCTTGCCGTAAAGCCGAGGGTCTCGCCAGGGGGATGATTGAACCGCAAAGACACAAAGGAGCAGAGTGCTAACAGCGTCCTGTCGCCTGTGGATGCATTCAGCTTGCTCGGCGATCCCCGGCGAGCGGTGTTGCTTGCGGGTGGGCGAGTCTGGGGGACCACTGGAGGTGGTCATCCCGTCAGCGCTTTGCGCGCTTTGGGTCTTTGCGGTTCAGACCGTCCCTGGTTGCTGAAGGTCGACCGCCGGGCGCCTGGGCTATAATCGCCGGTCCGGTCGCTGGGCCGGTGGCCGGGTCGAGGAGGAGGGAAACATGGCGAAGGCGCTGATCCAGGCCCCGTTCGGGCCGATCGCCGTCGACTGGCGCGGGGGTGCGTTGGCCGGAATCGATCTCGTGGCGCAGGGCGAGGAGAATTGCGCCGCGCCGTTGGCCGTCAAGCGCGGGTTGCTGCGCCACGAAGGCTGGGAGGAGGACTGATGGCCGAGGACGGGATCCTGATCGAGCGCTTCGTCGAGTCGCTGTGGCTCGAGCGCGGCGCGAGCCGCAACACCCAGAGCGCCTATCGCTCCGATCTGCGCGCCTTCGCCGCCTGGCTCGCCGCCGAGCGCGAGCGCGGGTTGGCCGCGGCCGCGCGTCAGGACCTGCTCGACTATCTGGCGCTGCTCGCCGAGCAGGGGCGCAAGCCGCGCTCGAGCGCCCGGCTGGTCTCCTCGCTGCGTCAGTTCTATCGCTATCTGCTGCGCCGCGAGGTGATCGCTGACGACCCCAGCGCGCGCATCGAGACCCCGCGCCTGGGTCGCCCCTTGCCCAAGAGTCTGAGCGAGGCCGAGGTCGAGTATCTGCTGCGCGCGCCCGATACCACCGACCCGCGCGGTCATCGCGACCGCACCATGCTCGAGGTGCTCTATGCCAGCGGGTTGCGGGTGACCGAGCTGGTCACCCTGATGCCTGCCCAGATCAGCCTCACCCAGGGGGTGGTGCGGGTGCAGGGCAAGGGCGGGCGCGAGCGTCTGGTGCCGCTCGGCGACGAGGCCACCCACTGGGTGCGCGAATACGTCAAGGGGCCGCGCCTGGAGCTGCTCGGCGGGCGTTGCAGCGACTATCTGTTCCCCACCAGTCGCAGCGAGCACATGAGCCGTCAGGCATTCTGGATGCTGATCAAGCGCTATGCCATTGAGGCCGGGGTGCTCAAGCCGCTCTCGCCCCACACCCTGCGTCACGCTTTCGCCACCCATCTGCTCAATCACGGCGCCGATCTGCGCGTGGTGCAGATGCTGCTCGGGCACAGCGACCTTTCAACCACCCAGATCTATACCCACGTTGCCCGTGAACGGCTCAAGCGGATGCATGCCGTGCATCATCCGCGCGGCTGAGCCGGTCGGGCCATATCCCTGTTCGAGGTTCTTCATGCCATCGTTTGACATCGTTTCCGAGTTCGATCTACAAGAGGTGCGCAACGCGGTCGATCAGGCCAATCGCGAGATCGGTACCCGCTTCGACTTCAAGGGCGTCACCGCCAGCTTCGAACTCGCCGAGGACAAGATCCAGCTCGTCGCCGAGCAGGAGTTCCAGCTCCAGCAGATGCTCGACATCCTGCGCCAGAAGCTGGTCAAGCGTAAGATCGATCTCGCCGCGCTGGAGCCGGGCGAGGCGGTGCAGACGCTCAATGCCGCGCGCCAGGAGATCGTCCTCAAGCAGGGCGTCGACAGCGACACCGCCAAGCGCATGGTCAAGGCGATCAAGACGAGCAAGCTCAAGGTGCAGGCCCAGATCCAGGGCGAGCAGGTGCGGGTCACCGGCAAGAAGCGCGACGACCTGCAGGCGGTGATCACGCTACTGCGTGAGTCCGACTGGGGGCTGCCGCTGCAATTCGAAAACTTCAGAGACTAGGAAGCCCCATGCTGAGAATCAGATCCCTCGCCCTGGCCGCCACCCTCGGCTGCCTCGCCACCGCCGTCCACGCCGGTCCCGAGCAGCAGATTCGCGCCGCGCTCGAGGCGGTGTCCCCGGACATCGAGATCCGTGACATCCGCCCGGCCCCGATCGATGGCCTCTACGAGGTGCTCGTCGGCAGCGAGCTGATGTACATGACCGCCGACGGTCGTTATTTCATCGATGGGCGCATCGTCGACCTCAAGACCCGCACCGATCTCACCGAGCCGCGTCTGGCCGAGGCCCGTAAGGGGTTGATCGACGCCCTTGGCGAGGAGTCGATGGTGAGCTTCGGTCCCGCCGACGCCGCGCACACGGTGACGGTGTTCACCGACATCGAATGTGGCTACTGCCGCAAGCTGCACAGCCAGATCGACGACTATGTCGCCAACGGCATCCGCGTGCGCTATCTGTTCTTCCCCCGCGCCGGCGAGGGCAGCGAGGCCTATCGCGAGGCCGTCTCGGTGTGGTGCGCCGGTGATGCCGAGGCGCGTCGCGAGGCGATGACCGAGGCCAAGCAGGGCAAGTCGATCGAGATGCGCAAGTGCGACAACCCGGTGGCCGAGCACATGGCGCTGGGGCGTGAGCTGGGGCTGCGCGGCACCCCGGCGATCGTCACCGAGGACGGCACCCTGATCCCGGGCTATGTCGATCCCAAGCGCCTCGCGGTCGAACTCGACCAGATGGCCGGCTCCTGAGCGCGGCGACGGCGAGTGGCCCCGTGATGTGGTCGCATCAGCTCGAGTACGCCTGGCAGACCGACTGCGGTCGGGTGCGCGCGCACAATGAGGACGCCGTCGGCGTCCATCCCGCGCTCGGCCTGATCGTGGTCGCCGACGGGGTCGGTGGCGCGAGCGCCGGCGAGGTGGCCAGCCGCACCGCGGTCGAGACCATCGCCGAGCGCTTCCGTCGCCACCCCTCGCCACGCCACGACGCCGAGCGTACCCGGCTGTTCGTCGAGGCGGCGATCGAGGAGGCCAACATCGCCATCTGGCGCCATGCCAACACCAATCCGGGGTGCGCCGGGATGGGGACCACGGTGGTGCTCGGCGTGCTCGGTCCCGGCTGGATGGTGGCCGCCCATGTCGGCGACTCGCGTCTCTACCGGCTGCGCGACGGCGTACTCGAACAGCTCTCGCGCGATCACAGCCTGCTCCAGGAGGTGCTCGACCAAGGGCTCTACGACTCGCGCGAGGAGGCGATGGCGAGCGGCATCGGCGAGAACATCCTCACCCGTGCGCTGGGTTCGCTGCCGAGCCCCGGAGTGAGTTCGTCGATCTGCACCCTGGCACCCGGAGATCTCTATCTGTTCTGCAGCGACGGGCTGAGCGGCATGCTCGGCGAGGCGCAGCTGCGCGAGGCGCTGCGCGCGGCCGACCCCGCGTCCCTGGGACGGACCGCCGAGGACCTGATCACCGCGGCCAACGCCGCGGGCGGCAAGGACAACATCACCCTGGCGTTGCTCGGTGTCGGCCCCCGGCTGGTGCCGGAGACCGATCCGCTCGGCTGAGCGGCGTGCCGGCTCAGTTGGTCGTCAGCAGTGCCCGCAGTCGGTAGAGCGCGTCGAGCGCCTCGCGCGGGCTGAGCGCGTCGGGGTCGAGTGCCTCGAGCGCCTCGTGCAGCGGGTCCGGTGCCGGCGGTTCGGGCGTGGGTGCGGCCGCCGGCTCGGCGGCGAACAGCGACAGCTGCACCGTCTCGCGCTCGGCGTGGGCGCGGGCGTTGTGCTCCAGCTCCTGCAGCCGCGTGCGGGCCCGCGCGATCACCGGCTGCGGCACCCCGGCGAGCGCAGCCACCGCCAGTCCGTAGCTCTGGTTCGCCGGTCCCTCGCGCAGCGCGTGCATGAACACCACGGTGTCGCCGTGCTCGACCGCGTCGAGATGGACGTTGGCGATCCCCGGATACTCCTCGGGCAGCGTGGTCAGCTCGAAGTAGTGGGTGGCGAACAGGGTGTAGGCGCCGATCCCGGTGGCCAGCTCGACCCCGCACGACCAGGCCAGCGACAGCCCGTCGAAGGTGCTGGTGCCGCGACCGATCTCGTCCATCAGCACCAGGCTCTCGGCGGTGGCGTTGTGGAGGATGTTGGCCGTCTCCTCCATCTCCACCATGAAGGTCGAGCGCCCGCCGGCGAGGTCGTCGGAGGCGCCGATGCGCGAGAACACCCGGTCGACCGGGCCGAGCCGGGCGCTGCGCGCCGGTACGAAGCTGCCGGTATAGGCCAGCAGCACGATCAGCGCGCACTGACGCATGTAGGTCGACTTGCCGCCCATGTTGGGGCCGGTGATCACCAGCATCCGCCGCTCGGCGTCGAGGCTGAGCGAGTTGGCGACGAAGGGCTGGTCGATGACCTGCTCGACCACCGGGTGACGGCCGTCGACGATCTCGATCCCGGGCGTGTCGTCGAGCGTCGGGCGCGCCCAGCCGAGGCGCTCGGCGCGCTCGGCGAGGTTGGTGAGCACGTCCAGGGTGGCGATCCCGGTGGCGCTCCTCTGCAGCGGCGCGAGCCGTTCGGCCAGGGTCGTGAGCAGCGCCTCGTAGAGCGCCTTCTCGCGGGCCAGGGCGCGCTCGCGGCTGCTCAGGATCTCGTCCTCGAAACCCTTCAGCTCCGGGGTGATGTAGCGCTCGGCGGCCTTCAACGTCTGGCGGCGCACGTACTCGACCGGCACCGCGTCGCCGTGGCTGCGCCCGACCTCGATGTAATAGCCGTGCACCCGGTTGTAGCCGACCTTGAGGGTGGCGATGCCGGTGCGCGCGCGCTCGCGCTGCTCCAGTTCGACGAGGAAGCGGTCGGCGTTCTCCGAGAGGCCGCGCAGCCGGTCGAGTTCGGCGTCATAGCCCGCGGCGATCACCCCGCCGTCGCGGATCAGCAGCGGTGGCTGAGGGATGACGGCGCGGGCGAGCAGACCCTGGGTCTCGGGGTGGGTGGCGATCCTGTCGGCCAGCTCGGCGAGCAGCGGGTCGTCGATCGCCTCGAGGTGTTCGCCGAGTGCCGGCAGCAGTGCCAGCGAGTCGCGCAGCACCGCGAGGTCGCGCGGGCGCGCCGAGCCGAGCGCGACCCGGGCGAGGATGCGTTCGAGGTCGCCGATGCCGGCGAGCAGCTCGGCGAGATCATCACGCCCCGGGGCCGCGAGCAGCGCGGCGACCGCGCCGTGACGGCGGGCGACGGCGTGACGGTCGCGCAGCGGGCGGTTGATCCAGCGGCGCAGCAGCCGGCTGCCCATCGCTGTGGCGGTGTGATCGATCACCCCGGCGAGGGTGTGCTGGTGCTCGCCGCCGAGGCTCTCGGTCAGCTCCAGGTTGCGCCGAGTGGCGGCGTCGATGATCAGCGCCTCGTCGCGCTGCTCGGTGCTCAGCCCGCGGATGTGGGGCAGGGCGGCGAACTGGGTGTCGCGTACGTACTGCAACAGACAGCCGGCGGCGCCGATCGCCAGCGTCATGCCGGCGCAGCCGAAGCCGCCGAGGTCGCGGGTGCCGAATTGCTCGCAGAGCATGCGCGCGCCGTTGTCGGCCTCGAAGTGCCAGGCCGGGCGACGGGTGAGGCCGCGCTCGAGGCGCAGCGCCTCGGGCAGCGAGGACGACTCGTCGACCAGCACCTCGGCGGGGCGCAGGCGTTCGAGTTCGCTGGCGAGTGCCTCGCGTCCGCTGACCTCGAGCACCGAGAAGCGGCCGCTGGAGAGTTCGAGCTGGGCCAGCCCGTAGCCCGCGCGCGCCGATTCGGCGATCGCCACCAGCAGGTTCTCGCGACGGTCCTCGAGCAGCGCCTCGTCGGTGAGGGTGCCGGGCGTGACCACGCGGGTGACCTTGCGCTCCACCGGTCCCTTGCTCTTGGCCGGGTCGCCGATCTGCTCGCAGATCGCCACCGATACGCCCTGACGCACCAGTCGCGCGAGATAGCCCTCGGCGGCGTGATAGGGCACCCCGGCCATGGGGATCGGACGCCCGGCCGACTGGCCGCGCTTGGTCAGGGTGATGTCTAGCAACCGGGCGGCGCGCTCGGCGTCCTCGAAGAAGAGTTCGTAGAAGTCCCCCATGCGATAGAACAGCAACAGGTCCGGGTACTCCGCCTTGAGTCCGAGGTATTGCCGCATCGCCGGGGTGTGCTGAGAAAGATCCTGGGACATCCGCGCTCGTCTGCCGTGGCCGGGTGGAAAAGGCCAGCTAGTCTAGAGACTTTGACGCATGCGTGCAGCGGGGGAATTTGAACCGCGAGACGCCAGGTGCGCAAATCGGTTGCAAGTTGCAAGCGACCCGCGAGCAATGGCTGTGCGTCCTCGACGGCAGCACGGCTTGCCATCAGCCGTGGCGCACGTGCTCGGCGTCAGTGTTTGAGGGTCGGCAGCGACTGGCGACTGGTTGCTAACTCCGCCCGTAGACCGGGATCGCCGCGCCGGTGACGGCGCGTGCGGCGGGGGAGGCGAGGAAGACGATGACCTCGGCGATCGCGGCCGGCTCGACCCAGTCGCCGGGGTCCTGGTCGGGCATGGCGGCGCGGTTCTCCGGGGTGTCGACGGTGCCGGGGAGGATGCAGTTGACGTTGATGCCTTGGTCGCGCAGCTCGGCCGAGAGGGTCTCGGTGAGTGCGATCACCGCCGACTTGGCGGCGCTGTAGGGGCCCATGTAGGCGCCGGCGGGGCGGGCGGCGCGGGCCGAGACATTGACCATGGCGCCGCCGCCGCCGGCGATCAGGTGAGGCACGGCGGCGCGCGCGCCGTGCAGCAGGGTGCGGACGTTGATGTCGAGCATCCGGTCCCAGTCGGCGTCACTGGTCTGGTGCAGCGGCGTGCCCATGGCGAAGCCGCCGGCGAGGTTGGCCAGGGTGTCGAGTCGGCCGTGGCGTTCGACCAGCCGGGCAAGCTCGGCGCCGAGCGCGTCGGGGGCGAGCAGGTCGCAGGCGAGGCACTCGACGGTGATCCCGGTGCCGAGTTCGTCGCGTGTGCGTTCGAGCGCCTCGCGGTCGCGCGCGAGCAATGCCAGCCGGGCGCCACGTCGGGCGAAGGCGGCGGCGGTGGCGCGGCCGAGGTTGCCGGTGGCGCCGGTGATGAGGACCAGTTGCTGGTCGGGTTCGCGGATCATGTTCGGACCTCCTGCCCGAGGGGCTCGTGCCGAGCAATCTGGGGTGGTCGCGGGACGGACTCAAGGCCGACCGGCCCGGAGGCCTCGGCGTGCCTCGTGCGGTCGGTCGTGCCGGCCTGTTATGATTGAGACGGTGAGCGACCGATCCGGATCACTTGACGGCCCCCCTCTCGGTCCTTGCGCTCCTGGGGTGCGAGGTACACGGGCGGTCATGCGCGTGCCGCACGGTGACGCTTGCCGTGATCCCTTGCCGTGGTCGTGCCGCGCAGCCTCAGGCACGGCCCCGGCCCGGCTCGATGGAGTGCGCGCGTGATCGAGATCCTGTTCCTGCTGCTGCCGGTTGCGGCGGCCTCCGGTTGGTGGCTGGCGCGACACGAGCGTCCCGCGCCCCGGCGGTCTCGCCGCGCGGCCCATCCGAGCTTCCTGCGCGGACTCAACTATCTGCTCGACGAGCAGCCCGACAAGGCGCTCGACATGTTCATCGAGCTCGCCGAGGTCGACGACGAGACCGTCGAGACCCATCTCGCCCTCGGCAGCCTGTTCCGTCGCCGTGGCGAGGTCGACCGCGCGATCCGCATCCACCAGAACCTGATGGCGCGTCCCAGCCTCGATGCCGAGCAGCGCGGCTATGCCCTGCTCGAGCTGGGCCAGGACTACATGAGCGCCGGGCTGCTCGATCGCGCCGAGCTGCTGTTCCAGGAGCTCGCCGGGCTCGGTCTGCACCGTCAGCGCGCGCTCGCCGGGCTGCGCGAGATCTATCAGCAGGAGCGTGACTGGGAGCGCTGTCTGGAGGTCGCCGAGCAGCTGCGTCCCGGCGGCGAGTCGGTGCTCGACGCCGAGATCGCCCACTATCACTGCGAGCTGGCCGAGGAGGCGCGCCGTCGCGGCGAGCACGAGCGCGTTCGCGCGCAGCTCGCGCGGGCGTTGCAGATCGACCCCGAATGCGTGCGCGCCAGCATGCTCGAGGCCCGGGTGGCGCTCGAGGAGGGCGAGCCTCAGCGGGCGCTGGCGCTGTTTCGCGGGCTGGTCGAACGCCACGGCGCCTATCTGCCGGAGATCCTGCCGGCGCTGATCGAGGCGCTCGAGCGTGTCCCCGGGGAGGACCCGCTGGCGGTGCTCGAGGGGCTGGCGGCGCGTCATCCCAGTCCGGCGTTGGTGGTGACGCTGGCCGAGCGGGTCGCCGCCGAGCGCGGTCGCGCCGAGGCGCTCGACCTGCTCTGCGCGCACCTGCGTCGGTTCGCCGACCTGGTGGGGCTCGAGCGCCTGCTCGCGCTCGAGCTGACGGAGCTGCCGGACGCCGCCGATGTCCATCGGCTCGAGCGCGCGCTGGCGGTGATCCGCCATCTGGCCGCGCGCCAGCCGGCCTATCAATGCGATCATTGCGGCTTCCAGGCGCGCTCACTGCACTGGCAGTGCCCGAGCTGCAAACGCTGGGGCTCGGTGGTGCCGGTACAGCCCGAGCCGCTGGTGATCGACGCCGGGCTCGACGGCCCGCGCCTGGCCTAGACGCCGATCTCAATCCGAACCCTTGAAGGAACCCTCGTGACCCAGTCGACACGCATCATCGTGGCCCTCGATTTCCCCGCCCGCGAGCCGGCGCTCGCCCTGGTCGATCAGCTCGACCCGGCACGCTGTCGCCTCAAGGTCGGCAAGGAGCTGTTCACCCGGCTCGGGCCGGACTTCGTCGCCACCCTGCAGGCGCGCGGCTTCGAGGTCTTCCTCGACCTCAAGTTCCACGACATCCCCAACACCGTCGCCGCGGCCTGTGCCGCGGCGGCCGATCTCGGGGTGTGGATGGTCAACGTCCATGTCACCGGCGGGCGGCGGATGATCGAGACCACCCGCGAGCGGCTCGATGCCCTGCCCAAGGCGCCGCTGCTGATCGGGGTGACCGTGCTCACCAGCCTCGACGGTGACGATCTGGCCGAGGTCGGCTGTCCGGGCGAACCGGCCGAGCGGGTGCTCGCGCTCGCCGAACTCGGCCGCGAGGCCGGGCTCGACGGCATCGTCTGCTCGCCGCGCGAGGCCGCGGCGGTGCGGGCCGCCCTCGGCGAGGATTTCGTGCTGGTCACCCCGGGTGTGCGCCCGAGCTGGGCGGCGACGGGGGATCAGAAACGGGTGATGACCCCGCGCGAGGCGGTTGCCGCCGGCTCCGATCATTTGGTGATCGGTCGTCCGATCGCCGCCGCGCCCGATCCGCTGGCCGCGCTGGCCGAGATCGAGCGCGAACTCGCGGGCTGAACACGGCGCCCCGCCGGTGCCGGTCGAAGCCGATCGGGCCTCCCGCCGGCGATGCGTGGAGGTGCTCGCCCCGGGCGGGGTGCGCCGTATCAAGCAATCAATATCGACGAGAGGAGATGACTCGATGGCGAAGATTCACAAGGCAGTCTTTCCGGTGGCCGGTCGCGGTACCCGCTTCCTGCCGGCGACCAAAGCCAGTCCCAAGGAGATGCTGCCGATCGTGGACAAGCCGCTGATCCAGTACGCCGCCGAGGAGGCCGAGGCCGCCGGAGTGGAACAGTTGGTGTTCATCACCGGACGTCACAAACGCTCGATCGAGGATCACTTTGACAAGGCCTTCGAGCTGGAAGTGGAGTTGGCCGAGGCGGGCAAGGACAAGCTGCTCAAGGTGGTGCGCAACGTGCTCGCCGAAGGCACCTCCTGTGCCTACGTGCGTCAGGCCGAGGCCCTGGGGTTGGGCCATGCAGTGCTCTGTGCCAAGCCGGTGGTCGGCCGCGAACCCTTCGCGGTGCTGCTCGCCGACGACCTGATCCGCGCCGAGGGCAAGGGCGTGGTCGAGCAGATGGCCGAGGTCCACGCGCGCCATGGCTGCAGCGTGCTCAGCGTCCAGGAGGTGCCGCGCGAGGAGACGCACAAGTACGGTATCGTCAAGGTCGAGCCCGGCCCCGATGGCGAGCTGCGAGTGGTCTCGATCGTCGAGAAACCGGCGCCCGAGGACGCGCCCTCGAACCTCGCCGTGGTCGGGCGTTACCTGCTCACCCCGGCGATCTTCGACAAGCTCGAGAACACCGGAACCGGCGCCGGCGGTGAAATCCAGCTCACCGACGCGATCTCGGCATTGCTCGCCGACGAGCCGGTGATCGCTCACCCCTTCGAGGGCAAGCGCTACGACTGCGGCAGCAAGCTCGGCTATCTGGAGGCGACGGTGGAACTCGGTCTCGACCACCCCGAACTCGGCGAGCGTTTTGCCACCTATCTGCGCGATTTCATCGCGCAGCAGTAGGGGGTTGGCAGAGGCGTCTTTGAACCGCTAAGACGCCAAGAACGCAAAGGGGAAGACAGCTACCAGCTACCAGCTGGCAGTCACCAGTGAGCGGTCTGACTCGACCGTGACCATGGCTGCCAGAGTCACCGGAGGCAGGGAGGCCCGGAAGACTGCCTGCAAAGGTGACCGACAACCACAAGGCTTGAGGCCTCATTCCCTTCGCGCCCTTGGAGTCTTTGCGGTTCAACTCCCCTGGTCGCTGTCACTGATCCGCTGGCAGCGGCGCGCGGCGCGTCTGCGGGACGCGTTCGATGCGCCAGTGCGCGGTGGCGTGTTCCCAGAAGCGCTGCAGGGTACAGTGCGGCGGCGGGGGCGGCTGACCGAGGAAGGCCCAGGCGCGGTGCAGTGCTGGTAATGGGTCTGCGGGATCGACCGGGGCGGCGGCGAGACGCTTGCTGAGCTTGCGCCCCTCGGGGTCGAGCACCAGCGGGACATGGGCGTAGCGCGGCTGGGGCAGGTTCAGAGCGCGCTGCAGCCAGATCTGGCGTGGGGTAGAGTCGAGCAGGTCGGCGCCGCGCACCACCTGATCGATGCCCTGCCAAGCGTCGTCGACCACCACCGCGAGCTGGTAGGCGTGGATGGCATCGGCACGATGCAGCACGAAGTCGCCGACCGCCTGTTCGAGATTCTGCGTGCACGGGCCGAACACCCGGTCGTCGAACTCGACGGGGATGCTGTCGGTGCGCATGCGGATGGTGCGCGGCGCGCGCCCGGGCGGCAGCCCGGCGCGACAGGTGCCGGGATAGATCGGTCCTTCGTCGCCGCGCGCGGCGCGGTGGGCGATCTCGGCGCGACTGCAGCCGCAGGGGTAGGTGAGTCCGCGTGCGGCGAGCCGGGCGAGTGCGGCGTCATAGGCGGTGAGCCGGTCGTGCTGGTAGCACACCGGTCCGTCGTGGCGCATGCCGAAGGCGGCGAGGGTGTCGAGGATGGCGCGAGCCGCCCCCGCGACCTCGCGCGGGCGGTCGAGGTCTTCGATACGCACCAGCCACTCGCCGCCATGGGCGCGCGCATCGGCATGGCTGGCCACCGCAGTGACCAACGAGCCGAAGTGCAGTGGCCCCGTGGGGGAGGGGGCGAAGCGCCCCCGGTAACCGGTGATCAGCCGCGCTGACGCTCGCGGATCTCGTCGAGCGTCTTGCAGTCGATGCAGAGCGTGGCCGTCGGCCGGGCCTCGAGCCGGCGGATGCCGATCTCGACGCCGCAAGCGTCGCAGTAGCCGTATTCATGCTCGTCAAGACGATCGAGTGCCTCGTCGATCTTCTTGATCAGCTTGCGCTCGCGATCGCGGGTACGCAGCTCGAGGCTGAACTCCGACTCCTGGGTGGCGCGATCGTTGGGGTCGGGGAAGTTGGTCGCCTCGTCCTGCATGTGATGCACGGTGCGGTCGACCTCTTCCATCAGCGACCGTTTCCAGGCCTGGAGGATGGCGCGAAAGTGCGCCTCCTGCTCGGGGCTCATGTAGTCCTCGTCGCTCGCGGCTTCATAAGGTTCGAAACCGAACGCCTTGGCGTCTTGTGCTCTTGCTTCGGCCATGGATGTGCTCCCGAAGGCTCTTCTCGTGGGGTGTCCTAGCGACCGGGTCCATTCGGACCTGTTCGCGAAAAACGCCCTTAAGTACCAGATCCCCGCGCGGTGGGCAACTCATGATGAGACGTTCGGCCGTGCGCGGGCGTCGCTGGTCGGCTAATCTGGGAGGCTTGCCGCCACCCGCCGTCTTCCGTCAGTACAACAGGAGATCGAGCATGTATCCCTTTGAGGCGATCATCTGGGATGTCGACGGCACCCTCGCCGATACCGAGCGTGACGGCCATCGTCGCGCCTTCAACGCGGCCTTTGCCGAGGCCGGCCTGGACTGGTGCTGGGATGTTGCTACCTATGGCGAGCTGCTCGAGGTGACCGGTGGGCGCGAGCGCATCGCCGCCTTCATCGCCGCGCGCCGCCCGGCGTTGCCGCCCGGTGTCGAGTCCGAGGCGCTCGCCGCGCGCCTGCACCGGGCCAAATCACGCCACTATGCGCGGTTGCTCGCGGCTGGCGCGATCGGGTTGCGACCAGGCGTGCTGCGACTGTTGCGCGCGGCGCGCACGGCGGGTATCCGTCTGGCGATCGCCACCACCTCGACACCGGAGAACGTGCACGCATTGCTCGCGCATGTCGGCGAGTCGGGGCTGGCCGAGTGGTTCGAGGTGATCGCCGCCGGGGACATGGTGGCGCACAAGAAGCCGGCGCCGGATGTCTACCTGCTGGCGCTCGAGCGCCTCGGGCTCGGCGCCGCCGCTTGCGTGGTGGTGGAGGACTCGACACCGGGTCTGCGGGCGGCCCGCGCCGCCGGACTCGAGACGGTGGTGGTCACCGTCAATGACTATACGCGTGGGCAGGCATTCGCAGACGCCGCCCTGGTGGTCGACGGGCTCGGCGAGCCCGGGACGCCCGTCAGCGTGCTGCATGGACAGCTCGAGGGACGCTCCCATGTCGATCTTGCGACGCTCGCGGACCTTGTACGCGCGCGCCATCCTGAAAGCTCATAGACCAAGATGCAATCCACAGAACAACCCAGACTGGCACCGCGCGCACGCGCGGTCGAACCCTTCCATGTGATGCGCCTGCTCGAGCGGGCCAAGACCCTGGAGGCCGAGGGGCGCTCGATCATCCATCTCGAGGTCGGCGAGCCCGACTTCCCGACCCCCGAGCCGATCCTCGCCGCGGCACGCGCCGCGCTGGAGGACGGCGCCGTGCACTACACCCCCGCCGCGGGCCTGCCGCAGTTGCGCGAGCGCCTGTCGCGCTATTACGCCGAGCGTTACGGTGCCAGCGTCGAGGCCGACCGCATCCTGATTACGCCGGGGGCCTCGGGTGCGATCCAGCTGGTGTTCCAGGCGCTGCTCGAGCCGGGTGACGAGGTGCTGATCTGCGATCCCTCCTACCCTTGCTATCGCCAGGTGCTGCGGTTGCTCGGGGTGGAGCCGCGTGCGGTGGCGGTCGATGCCGACGACGACTTCCAGCTCAGTGCGGCGCGCGCCGAGGCGGCCTGGTCGCCACGGGTGCGCGCGCTGATCGTCGCCTCGCCGGCCAATCCGAGCGGCACCCTGCTCGGGCGCGAGCAGCTCGCCGAGCTGCATGCGCTCTGCCGCGCCAGGGGGGCGGCGCTGATCGTCGACGAGATCTATCAGGGGCTGGTCTACGATGCCCCGGATCATAGTGCGCTCGAGCTGGCCGAGGATGTCTATGTCATCAACAGCTTTTCCAAATATTTCGGTATGACCGGCTGGCGACTCGGCTGGTTGGCCGCGCCGCAGGCGGCGGTCGAGGTGATGGAGCGGATGGCGCAGAACCTGTTCATCGCCCCCAACACCCCGGCACAGCATGCCGCGCTCGCTGCCTTCGCGCCTGCCACCCTGGAGATCCTCGAACGGCGGCGCGCCTGTTTCCGCGAGCGTCGCGACGCCCTGCTCGATGGCTTGCGTCGACTCGGCTTCGGTATCGACGGTGAGCCCAAGGGGGCTTTCTATCTCTATGCCCGGCTGCCCGACTGGGTGGGGGTGGACTCGATGCAGTTCGCCACCACCATGTTGGAGGAGGTCGGGGTGGCCGCGACTCCGGGGCACGACTTCGGTTGTCATGGCGCCGAACGTCACGTGCGTTTCGCCTACACCTGCGATCTGCCGGTGATCGACGAGGCGCTGGGGCGTATCGACCGCTTCCTCGTCCAATGCCGGTCGCGTTGAACGCCATCGCCATGCGGGGCCAAGGTCCCGCAGGCTCCCTCTGCATCCACACACAAGCTTCGAGAGACCTGCCTTGACCGCTTCATCCCCATCCTTCGCCGATCGATCCAGTTTCCAACCTCGCGACCCGGCGCAGCGTGAGGCGCATGCGCGCCTGCTCGCGCTGCACCAGGCGCTCGAGCAGGCGCCGGCGCCCGGGCGAGGGTTGTTCGGTCGGGTGCGTCGTCGTCTCGGTGGCGAGGTGACGCCGGTACGCGGGCTCTATTTCTGGGGTGGCGTGGGGCGCGGCAAGACCCACCTGATGGACTGGTTCGTCGAGGGGCTGGAGCTGCCGGGCAAGCGGCGCATGCACTTCCATCACTTCATGCGCGAGGTGCACGGCCATCTGGCGCGGCTACCGCGCCAGACCGATCCGCTCGACCGGGTCGCGGAGCTGATGTGTCGCGATCTGCGGGTGCTCTGTCTCGACGAGTTCCTGGTCACCGATATCACCGACGCCATGCTGCTCTACGGTCTGCTTAAGGCGATGTTCGCCCGTGGCGTGACCCTGGTGACCACCTCCAACACTCCGCCCGACGACCTCTATCGCAATGGTCTGCAGCGCCAGTCCTTCCTTCCGGCGATCGATCTGATCAATCGTCATACCGATGTCTTCGAACTCGACGGTGGCCAGGACTACCGGTTGCAGACGCTGATGCGCGAGGGCGTCTATGTGCTCGCCGGCGAGGACGGCGATGCGCGGCTGGCGATCGACTTCGACGAACTTAGCGGCGGGCACCGGGTCGCCGCCTCCTGGCTCGAGGTCAATGGCCGGACGATCGAGGCGCGCGCGCTCGGCAGCAACGTCGCCTGGTTCGACTTCGACGCGCTCTGTGCCACCCCGCGCTCCACCGCCGACTACATCGAGATCGCTCGCGACTACCTCACCGTGCTGATCTCCGGGGTGCCGCAGCTCGGTCCCGGCTGCGACGCCGCGGCGCGGCGTTTCCTGCACCTGGTCGACGAACTCTACGATCGCCGGGTCAAGCTGGTGCTGTCGGTCGACGTGCCGCTCGACCAACTCTATGCCGGCGGCATGACCGACTTCGCCCACGCCCGCCTGCTCAGCCGCCTGCAGGAGATGCAGTCGGTCGAGTACCTGGCCGCCGCGACCGCCGCCGAGTCCGAACCGGACAGCGTCGCGGCCTGATTGGCGCCAGTCGTCAGCCGCCAGCCTTCAGCCGCCAGCTACCAGTCGCGCTGTCGATCGGCTCCTCGGGCGCCCCTCCGGGCTCCCGGCTTGCTGTGGGCCTGGACGCTGCGGTCGTGATTGAGCAAAGCCGCCCACTGGCGGCTGGCGGCTGGCGGCTGGCGGCTGGCGGCTGGCGGTTGGCGGCTGGTCGCTAAAGCCTGCCAGCTTGCCTCCACGGGCTTGAATCCGCCATGATCGACTCCATTGGATGTCAATTAACCGGTATTCCAGGGAGTTCGTCGATGCCTACCGCCCATCTCACCGCTCCGAGCGTCGATCCCGAGGAGGTCGCCTATTACGAGCGGCTGGCGCATCGCTGGTGGGATGCCGAGGGCCCCTTCTGGCCGTTGCACCGGCTCAATGCCTTCCGGGTCGGCTATCTCCGTGAGCGCCTGGCTGCGGTGTTCGGGCGTGATGCGCGGGACACGCGTCCGTTCGCCGGGCTGCGGGTGCTCGATATCGGTTGTGGCGGCGGTATCCTCAGCGAATCCATGGTGGCGCTCGGCGCCGAGGTCACCGGGATCGACATCACCGAGAAGACCCTGAGGGTCGCGCGCATGCATGCCGAGGCGGGCGGACTCGCCGTCGACTATCGGCTGGCGAGTGCCGCCGAGATGCGCGAGGCCGGCGCGACCTTCGACGTGGTCCTCAACATGGAGGTGCTCGAGCACGTCGAGCACCTCCCCGACTTCCTCGCCGACAGTGCCGAGCTGGTGCGCCCCGGCGGGGTGATGCTGGTCTCGACCATCAATCGCACCCCGATCGCCTGGCTGATGGCGATCATCGGCGCCGAGTACGTGTTGCGCTGGCTGCCGCGCGGTACCCACCGCTATCGCAAGCTGGTGCGTCCCGACGAGGTGCGCGGCGGACTCGGCGAGGGCTTCGACCTGCTGCACCGGACCGGTGTGCGGGTCAACCCCTTCAATCGCGCCTTCTCCTTCACCGGCTGGATGGGCGTCAACTACATGATGCTGTTTCAGCGCGGCTGAGCCGGTTTTCGGCTCGGTCCACTGCGATGACGCAACCCGGATTTCCGGGTTGCGCATGGGGCGAGGGAGATCGCCCCGGATACCGAACGATCGCAACGAGGGATGTCATGAGCGAAAACAAGCGGGAATTCGATCGATGGGTCGCGGCGATCAGCCGCGGTGGTCTCGGTCATGTCTATGTCCGTCTCTATCAGGACGCCCCGACTTGGGTGCGTGACATGGCGGTCAATCGCTACGGCAAGGGCACGGTATTTCTGCCGGCACAGCGATCGTGCGCGCGTGCGTCGGTCGCGGCCTGAACTCAGTCGGCGCGCAGCGCCTCGATGCGGATCCGCTCGGCGCTCACGCCGCCCGCCCTCAGGGCCTGCTCCAGGGTGCTGACGGTGATCTTCGGCCCCGCGAGATAGAGGCTCTGGTGCTGGTGAGGCGGGTGTTCGTCGAGGATGCGCGTGGCAAGCCGGTCAGCGGGCGTGGCCTCGAGCAGCGTGTAGGTGAAGTCGTCCAGGGCGTCGCCGAGCGCACGCGCCCAGTGCGCCAGGTGATGCCCCTCGGGGGCGCCGGTCTCCCAGTAGAGGTGATAGCGGGGGATGGCGTCGATCGCGACTGCCTGCTCGATCAGGCTGCGGATCGGGGCGATGCCGTCGCCGCAGGCGACGAAGAGCGCCTCGTCGGTCGCTGATTCGTCGAGCACGAAGTCGCCGTAGGGTCCTTCCAGGTCGAGCCGTTGCCCCGGTCCCAGCCGATCGTCGAAGAGCGCGCGAGCGAGGGCCTCATCAGCGGCGCGGATCAGGAAGCGCAGGTTGCGTCCGTCGCAGGGACAGCTGGCGATCGGCAGCTCGCTCGACGGCTCGTCCGGGGGGGCGAGCCGCGCGCGCTGCCCGGCCATGAAGCGCAACAGCTGGTTGCGCGGTGTCTGGATCTGGAGCGCGCGCAGCGTCGGGCCGAGCGTCTCGACACGGCGCACGCTGACGCGGATGCGCTGCAGCGGCAGCTCGGCGCTCGAACGCGCCTCGCCGACCTCCAGGGTGAGGTCGGTAAGCGCGGTATGGGCGCAGGTGAGCAGATAGCCAAGTCGGCGCTCGCGCTCGCCGATCGAGTAGTCGTGGGGTCTGATCTGGCGGGTCTCGCCGCTGACCAGCCGCGCTTTGCAGCCGCCGCAGTTACCGCTGGCGCAGCCGTGTTCGAGATGGATGCCGGCGTGCACCGCGGCCTCGAGCAGTGACTCCTCTCCCTCCACCAGGAAACTGTGTCCACTGGGGATCAGCCGTACCCGGGCGGCCAGGGTGCGCGTCGGCGTCGGCCGCTCCTCGGGCGTCTCGTTGGCGGGTAGCGCGGTACGTGCCTCGGCGAGCCAGTGGCCGAGGGCCGCGAGTGCCGTGGGCAGCGTGGCGGGGTCGCTGGCGGAGAGCGCCGCGATCCGCTCGGCGACCTGCTCGATCAGTCCGCGCGCGGCCTCTCCGGCCTCGATCTCGCGCGCCAGTGCCGCGCTCAGGTCGTGGGCCCGTTCGAGCAGGATACGGGCGTCGGGCAGCGCTGCCGGTTCGGGTTTGAGCCGGGGGCGGGCGTTGTCGACGATCTCGCGCACCTGTTCGAGCGCGCCCTCGTGCTCGAGGCTCAGGCTAGGGTAGAGGCGCAGTAGATCGTGCGCGGCCACCTCACCCTCGAAGGTCGTCAGCTCGGCGCGGCGGATGCGTCGTTGCAGCTCGCTGCGGCTGACTCCGGCCAGCCGGGCGGCGCGCGAGAGCGTCAGGTAAGTCGTCACGGGCACGCCTCTAGATGACTCGGCGTTTCATGTGAGCAGGTAGTGCTTCTCCACCGGTTCGAGGATCTCCCAGGTGCAGTTGAGTCCGACGGGGAAGCGGATCAGGTCGCCGCGAGCGTACTCCCGTGGTGCGCCGCCCTCGGGGGTGACGCGGAAGCGTCCGCGCACGATGTAGCAGGTCTCCTCCTGGCGGTAGTGCCAGGGAAAGGTCGCCACCTCGCGGCGCCACACCGGCCAGTGCTCCACGCCCATGACCTCGAGCTTGGCGGGGGAGGGGCGTTCGTGATGGATCTCGGTGTCGTCCATTGGTTTGGGGTCCGTGCTGCGCGTGGTTTCGAGAGATAGAGTCTGAGGTCGCCGCCCGGTGCTTTCCAGCCCGACAAGGATTGCCCGACGAGTCGAGCTGGGCGACACTCCGTACCATGGATGATGTAAACGATTCTCCTGCCCTGGAGGTGCTCGCCCGTCGTCTGGGCGAGGCGTTGCGTGCGCGTGGCTGGCAGCTGGCGACGGCCGAGTCCTGTACCGGCGGCTGGGTGGCCAAGGTGATGACCGATGTCGCCGGCAGCAGCGCTTGGTTCGAGCGCGGCTTCATCACCTATTCCAATGACGCCAAGCGCGAGCTGCTCGGGGTCTCGGACGATGCGCTCGAGCGCTATGGCGCGGTGAGCGAGCGGGTGGTCGCCGAGATGGTGAGCGGCGCGCTTGCCCGCAGTCGCGCTGATGTCGCGGTGGCGGTCAGCGGCATCGCCGGCCCCGGTGGCGGCACGGTCGACAAGCCGGTCGGTACCGTGTGGTTCGCCTGGGGCTTTCCCGGCGAGGGCCCGACGGCGCGCTGTTTGTGCTTCGACGGCGATCGCGAGGCGGTGCGCGAGCAGGCGGTGCGCGCTGCGCTGCTGGGCCTGCTCGGCGGCCTCGGCGCCGATGGCTGAGCGCTGGTTCTTCGCGCTCTGGCCGCAGCCGGCGCTGCGTCGGGCGCTGCTCGGGCGCATGCCGGGCTGGTTGCCGCCGGGCGCTCGCTCGGCCCACGGCGAGGATCTGCACCTGACGCTGGTCTTTCTCGGTGCGTTGACGCCGCCGCAGCTCGATGCGGTGGGCGCGGCGGCGCAGCGGGTCGCCGCGCCGCCCTTCGAGCTGGTGCTCGATCGGCTGGGTTATTTCGCGCGTGCCGGCGCGGCCTGGTGCGCGCCACAGCGGGTGCCGGAGTCGCTGCTGGCGTTGCAGCTGGCGCTGGTCGAGGCGCAGCGCGTCTGTGGCTTGACCCAGGAGCTGCGGCCCTATCGGCCACACCTGACCCTGGCGCGGCGCAGCAGGGCGCCGAGCGCGTCGTTCGGGGCGCCGTTGCGCTGGCCGGTGCGTGAGTTCGTGCTCGCCCGCAGCGTCCCGGGGTGTGTGCCGCGCTATCGGGTCGAGCGGCGTTGGCCGCTGCGCCCCGGCTATGACGTGAGCATGCCGCCTATGCGATAATCAGCGATGATTCGCGCGGCCCGCTCGAAAGATCACGAGACACGAACCGACCGACACGCGATCGCCTCGGGCGACGCGCGGCGGACGGCTGCGCTCAAGAGTTGACGGAGATCCAATGGACGACAATCGCAAGAAGGCGTTGGCCGCCGCGCTGACCCAGATCGAGAAGCAGTTCGGCAAGGGTTCTGTGATGCGCATGGGCGATGCCGGCGCGGTGCGCAACATCGAGGCGATCTCCACCGGCTCGTTGGGGCTGGACATCGCCCTCGGTATCGGCGGCTTGCCCAAGGGGCGGGTGGTCGAGATCTACGGTCCCGAGTCCTCGGGCAAGACCACCCTCACCCTGCACGTGGTCGCCGAGGTGCAGAAGCTCGGCGGCACCGCGGCCTTCGTCGATGCCGAGCACGCGCTCGACCCGGTCTATGCCGAGAAGCTCGGGGTGCAGATGGAGGACCTGCTGGTGTCGCAACCCGACACCGGTGAGCAGGCGCTCGAGATCACCGACATGCTGGTGCGCTCGGGGGCGGTCGACGTGGTGATCGTCGACTCGGTCGCGGCGCTCACCCCCAAGGCCGAGATCGAGGGCGAGATGGGTGACTCGCACGTCGGCCTGCAGGCACGACTGATGTCGCAGGCGCTGCGCAAGCTCACCGGTAATATCAAGCGCTCCAACTGTCTGGTGGTCTTCATCAACCAGATCCGCATGAAGATCGGGGTGATGTTCGGCTCGCCCGAGACCACCACCGGCGGTAATGCGCTCAAGTTCTATTCCTCGGTGCGACTCGACATCCGCCGTATCGGCAGTCTCAAGAAGAGCGACGAGGTGGTCGGCAGCGAGACCAAGGTCAAGGTGGTCAAGAACAAGGTTGCGCCGCCGTTCAAGCAGGTCGAGTTCGACATTCTCTACGGCCAGGGGATCTCGCGCGAGGGCGAGATCATCAGCCTGGGCGTGGCCGAGGGCATCGTCGACAAATCCGGTGCCTGGTACAGTTACCAGGGCAACCGTATCGGCCAGGGTAAGGACAACGTCCGCGCCTTCCTCTGCGAGAACCCTGAGCTGGCTCAGGAGATCGAGGCGAAGATCCGCGCCAAGCTATTGCCCCAGCCGAGCGAGGCGACGGCCGAGGCCGTCGCCCCGGCGGAGGACTGATCCTGGACGATCGCCCCGCCAGCACCCTCCTTGATGCCGACCTGCTCGCCGAGATCGAGCGGTCGGCGCTGCGTCTGCTCGCCATGCGCGAGCACTCGCGTCTGGAACTCTCGCGCAAGCTCGGTGCGCGTGGTTTCGAGTCCGCCGCCGCTGCCGCCGTGCTCGACCGGCTCGAGGCCAGTGGCGTGCTCGACGAGGCGCGTCTGGTCGAGCGCTATGTGGCCGAACGCATGGAAAAGGGCTTCGGGCCGCTGCGCATCCAGGCCGAGTTGAACGACAAGGGTGTGGCCGATACCTTGATCGAACCCCAGTTACGGCAACTGCGCGAGGCGTGGCCGGAGCATCTCGCCGCGCTCCATGCGCGTCGCTTTGGTGATGCGCCGCCCGCCGATCGTGCCAGCTATGCCAAGCGCGCGCGCTTTCTGGCGCGGCGCGGTTTCCCCACGGACATGGTCCGGCGCCTGCTGCGCTGGAACGACTGACCGAACCGCCCGCGCGGTTCATTCGAGAACTCCCACATGACTACGAGTGCAGAGCTTCGAGCGAGCTTCCTTGATTATTTCGCGCAACGCCAGCATGAGCAGGTGTCTTCCAGCCCGCTGGTTCCCGCCAATGATCCGACCCTGCTGTTCACCAACGCCGGAATGGTCCAGTTCAAGGATGTCTTTCTCGGTCGCGAGCGTCGGGGCTATTCGCGGGCGGTCACCGCGCAGCGCTGTGTGCGTGCCGGTGGCAAGCACAACGACCTCGAGAACGTCGGCTACACCGCCCGGCATCACACCTTCTTCGAGATGCTCGGCAACTTCAGTTTCGGCGACTACTTCAAGCGCGAGGCGATCGGCTTCGCCTGGCAGTATCTGACCGGCGAGCTGGGTCTGCCCGCCGAGCGGCTCTGGGTGACCGTCTACGAGGACGACGACGAGGCCGCCGACATCTGGCTCAAGGAGATCGGGGTCTCGGCTGAGCGCTTCTCGCGCTGCGGTGCCAAGGACAACTTCTGGTCGATGGGCGACACCGGCCCCTGTGGTCCGTGCTCGGAGATCTTCTTCGATCACGGGCCCGAGATCGCCGGCGGTCCGCCCGGCTCGCCCGACGAGGACGGCGACCGCTACGTCGAGATCTGGAACCTGGTGTTCATGCAGTTCAACCGTGACGCCGAGGGCAACATGACCCCGTTGCCGCGTCCCTCGGTCGACACCGGCATGGGACTCGAGCGTCTGGCCGCGGTGCTCCAGGGCGTGCACAGCAACTACGACATCGACCTGTTCCGCAATCTCATCGCCGCCGCCGCCGAGGCGACCGGCTGCGAGGATCTCGGCGACAAGTCGCTGCGGGTGATCGCCGATCACATCCGCTCGAGCGCCTTCCTCATCGTCGACGGGGTCACCCCGGGCAACGAGGGGCGCGGCTATGTGCTGCGTCGGATCATGCGTCGCGCGATCCGTCACGGCTATCGTCTCGGCCAGTCGCAACCCTTCTTCCATCGTCTGGTGGCGGCGCTGGTCGCCGAGATGGGCGCGGCCTATCCCGAGCTGGTGGCAGCTCAGGCGCACGTCGAGCGGATCGTGCGGCTCGAGGAGGAGCGCTTCGCCGAGACCCTCGAGCACGGCATGCGTATCCTCGACGAGGCGATCGCCGGACTCGGGGACACGTGCACCATCCCCGGCGAGACGGTGTTCAAGCTTTATGACACCTACGGCTTCCCCACCGACCTGACCGCCGACATCGCCCGCGAGCGCGGGCTCGGCGTCGACCTCGAGGGCTTCGAGGCGGCGATGGCCGACCAGAAGGCGCGTGCCCGTGCGGCCAGTCAGTTCAGCGGTGGGCAGGACGTCGAGATCGATCTCCAGGGCGAGACCGAGTTCCGCGGCTACGAGCGCTGCGAGGACGAGGCCACGGTGGTCGCGCTCTATCGCGACGGCGAGTCCTGCGACTCGCTGGGTGGCGGCGAGCGCGGCATGGTGATCCTCGACCTCACACCTTTCTACGGTGAGTCCGGCGGTCAGGTCGGTGATCGTGGCTGGATCACCGGTAGCGGTGGGCGTTTCGAGGTCACCGATACTCAGAAGAAGGGCGGTGCCCTGGTCTGCCATATCGGTGAGCTGCGCGAGGGCGAGCTGTGCGTCGGTGACATGGTGTGCGCCGAGGTCGATGGCGAGCGGCGGCGTGCCATCGCGCTCAACCACTCGGCCACCCATCTGCTCCACGCGGCGCTGCGCCGGGTGCTCGGCGAGCACGTGCAGCAGAAGGGCTCGCTGGTCGGTCCCGAGCGGCTGCGTTTCGACTTCTCGCACTTCGAGCCGGTCTCGCGCGAGCAGTTGCGCGAGATCGAGCGTCTGGTCAATGGCGAGATCCGTGCCAACCACCTGGTCGAGACTCGCATCATGAGCCTGGAGGATGCCAAGGCCTCCGGGGCGATGGCGCTGTTCGGCGAGAAGTATGCCGATCAGGTACGAGTGCTGCGGATGGGCGAGTTCTCGGTCGAACTTTGCGGCGGGACCCATGTCAAGGCGGTCGGTGACATCGGTCTGATGAAGATCGTCTCCGAGGCCGGTATCGCCTCCGGGGTGCGTCGTATCGAGGCGGTGAGCGGGGCCGGGGCCCTCGACTGGATCGAGGCCGACGAGCAGCGGGTGTTGCGCATCGCCGGGCTGCTCAAGGGCGCCCGCGAGGACGTCGACGAGCGCGTCGAGCAGCTGCTCGAGCGTAGTCGTCGGTTGGAGAAGGAGCTTGAGCAGCTCAAGTCCAAGCTCGCTAGCGCCGCCGGTCAGGATCTTGCCGCCCAGGCCGAGGAGGTCGCCGGGGTGCGGGTGCTTGCCGCCGAACTCGAGGGCGCCGATCCCAAGGGGCTGCGCGAGACGGTCGACCAACTCAAGGACAAGCTCGGCTCGGCGGTGATCGTGCTCGCGACCGTCAGCGAGGGCAAGGTTGCGCTGGTCGCCGGCGTCACCAAGGATCTCACCGGCCAGTTCAAGGCCGGTGAGCTGATCCGCGAGGTCGCAGCCAAGGTCGGCGGCAAGGGCGGTGGTCGGCCCGACATGGCGCAGGCCGGGGGCAGCGAGCCCGATGCACTGCCCGCTGCGCTGGCGCTGGTGCGCGACTGGGTCGCGCAGCGCGGCGCCGCCTGATGCGGCAACCGGGTCGGGATCGCCGGCCCATCACCGGGGACCGTCGGGCGGCACAGCGCCGCCGACGGTCCCATCGTTTCAATCGGGGAGACCTGAAAGACGTGGCTGGCAGGAGTAGTCGATGGCGCTGATCGTCCAGAAATACGGCGGGACGTCGGTCGGGAGCGTGGAGCGTATCCAGGCAGTGGCCGAGCGGGTCAAGCGCTGGCACGACCAGGGCAATCAGGTGGTGGTGGTGGTCTCGGCGATGTCCGGCGAGACCGACCGTCTGGTGGGCCTGGCCAAACAGATCCAGGAGCGGCCCGAGCCGCGCGAACTCGATGTGCTGCTCTCCACCGGCGAGCAGGTCACCATCGCACTGTTGAGCATGGCGCTGGCCGCGCGTGGTTGTCCGGCGCGCTCCTATACCGGCGCCCAGGTGCACATCCTCACCGACAGCGTGCACAACAAGGCGCGTATCCGCGACATCGACGCGGCGCGTGTCGGGGCCGATCTGAAGGCGGGGCGCGTGGTGGTGGTCGCCGGGTTCCAGGGGGTCGACGAGAGCGGTGACATCACCACGCTCGGGCGCGGCGGCTCGGATACCTCGGCGGTGGCGATCGCCGCGGCGCTCAAGGCCGACGAATGCCAGATCTATACCGACGTCGACGGTGTCTACACCACCGATCCGCGGGTCGAACCCAAGGCGCGCAAGCTCGATCGCATCACCTTCGAGGAGATGCTGGAGATGGCCAGTCTCGGCTCCAAGGTGTTGCAGATCCGCTCGGTGGAGTTCGCCGGCAAGTACCAGGTCCCCCTGCGCGTGCTCTCCAGCTTCGGCGAGGGCGAGGGCACGCTGATTACCTTCGAGGAAGATGAAGTGGAAGACGCAAAGATCGCCGGCATCGCCTTCAGCCGTGACGAGGCCAAGCTGACCATCCTCGGCGTGCCCGACCGTCCTGGCGTGGCGCACGAGATCCTCGGCGCGATCGCGGCGGCCAACATCGAGGTCGACATGATCATCCAGAACGTCGCCGCCGAGGAGGCGACGACGGACTTCACCTTCACCGTCCAGCGCGGCGATTATGCGCGGGCGCTGGAGATCCTGCAGGCGCGTGCCGATGCGCTGGGCGCGCGTCAGGTACTCGGCGACGAGCAGATCGTCAAGATCTCGCTGGTCGGCGTCGGTATGCGCAGTCATGCCGGGATCGCCAGTCGGATGTTCGAGACCCTGGCACACGAGGGCATCAACATCCGCATGATCTCGACCTCCGAGATCAAGATCTCGGTGGTGGTCGACGAACGCTATCTCGAACTCGGCGTGCGCGCGCTGCACGGCGCCTTCGGTCTGGACCAGAACGGCGAGGTCTAGGCTTGCGATGACCCTGCTGCCGTCCCGCTAGGGCTCGGTGGGATATGTCTCCAAGGGCTGAGGGGGTGACACGCGGCGGACTGAGCTGAATCCGGTCGGTGCTGCGGTGGTCGTTCCTCTTCGCTTTTTTGTCGATCTCCATGAACGACGTCTCGTCGCTGCTGGCGTTGGACGTCTATGCTGGCGCTGCGCGGTTGAGAGCGTGAGCGGTCGTGTGACGGTGGCTACCAGTCATCGGGAACCCAACGGATTTCGTCTTGGATTCACGCACAAGAGACAAATGTCAATGAACCTGAGCAAATTGCCATGGAATCGACGTGGCAGTTGCTAAGCTTCCGTCATGGGCCATGGGGTCCCGGGCGGAATCGGGTGTAAACACCCTCCGGATGACGCCGCTGGAGTCGGGTTGAGTCGCCGGTCTGGGTATTACCATCAAGCTGGAAAGGGAAACTAAAGGGAGAACATAGCGATGTTGATCTTGACTCGTCGGGTCGGCGAAACCCTCATGGTTGGTGACGAAGTCACCGTTACTGTCCTTGGCGTCAAGGGCAATCAGGTGCGTATCGGCGTCAACGCCCCGCGTGACGTCGCGGTCCACCGTGAAGAGATCTACGAGCGCATCAAGCGTGAGCAGGCCGAGACCACCCCGGGTGTCGCGGTAGTCGATCAGGGTGGCCAGATCGAGTGATTGGCAACCGGCTAACGAGTGGGTTATAATCACTCGATCAAGCGCGATAGCCCCTGATCGACGCGGCGTCGAATGGCAAAAGGGGTCCCGTGACCCGGTGTCTCTTCCAGATCCCGGGTCATCGCACGAGACGGTTGTAAACCGTTGCTCATGCATGGAGAGATGGCCGAGTGGCTGAAGGCGCTCCCCTGCTAAGGGAGTATGGGGTTAATAGCTCCATCGAGGGTTCGAATCCCTCTCTCTCCGCCATACAATAAAAACCCCCGCCTGGTCGAGACCAGGCGGGGGTTTTTATTGTGCGCCCATTGTCTGGGACGCCGTCCGTTCTCAGTACTTGCCGAGCGCCTTCATGATCAGCTTGTGGATGCTGTGATAGGTCAGGCCGGGCTTGAGATACATCACCGCGCAGGTCCCCGTGCGTAGGTTGATGCCATGCTCCCTCGCCGTTGCCACGGCCTCAGGGGTGTCGTGCGCCATGTGGATCCAGACATCCTTGATGCCGGCGTCGGCGGCTTGCGCCACCCAGTCGGCGGTCTCCTGTTTCGGGGTCTCGATGATCAGGCCCTCGACCGTGCCCGGTAGCGAGTTCAGGTCGGCGAAGCTCGGATCGCCGTCGATCTCGCTGGTGCTGGGGTCGACGGCATAGACGGTTTTGCCGAGCTTCTTGAGCCGACGATAGCTGAGGATGGGAAAGGGCTTGGTTGCCGAACGCCCGACGAGCGCGAAGCTGCCGAGCTGGAAGAAGGTCTCGTGATTCGATGCCATGATGATGCTCCAATGCCTGGGTGGGTGCGAGCCGTCCATGAGCGGACGCGAGCGCGCGTGCCTGGGGTGCGACTTCTCCGTACAGGTCGCCGGGCGCACTCTAGTGTGTGGAGCGGGCCGCGTCCTTGCGGCTCGTCAACCGGGACTCAGCGCATCAGCAGGGTGGGGATGCGTGCCGAGCGCAGCAGGTCGGTGGTCTTACTGCCGAAGAGCAGAGTGCGCAGCGGTGAATGGGCGTAGGCGCCCATGATCAACAGGTCGATGTCCTGGGCGATCACGGTCTGGGCGATGATACTTTCGGCATCGCCCGGGATCAGCCAGGCGGGGGCGTCGAAGCCGGCGGACTCGAGCCGTTGGCGTGCCCAGTCGAGCTGCTTGCGGGCATCGCCACGGGCCTTGCCCGACATCAGCAGGTGCACGGTGAGCCCCTGGAACAGCGGACTCGCGGCGACCATCTCGACGCCCTGACGGGTCGCGGCGCTGCCGTCGAAGGCGACCATCACCCGTTGCGGTTCCTTGAATCCCTCGGTGACGGTGAGGATCGGGCGATGAAGCGCGCGCACCATGCGCTCGACGTTGCGCCCGAGATCGCGTTGGGTGGTCTCGGCGGCGGTGCCGCGTCGACCGAGCACGAACAGGCGGACGTCGTCCTCCTGCTCGACCAGGGTCTCCTCGAGCGCGCCGTGACGCTGGCGGATGTCGGGCGAGGGGACTCCGGCGGCGATGGCGCGCTCACGCAGCCGGTTGAGGAACAGTCGCCCACGCTCGCGGGCATCACGGCTGCGGGTCTCGTCCTGGTTCGACAGTTCAGTGAGCAGTGTCTCCTGGGCGCCGATGCCGATCGCACCACTGTGGTCGACGCCGGTGGCGATCTCGGGGTGACGGCTGAGGATGTGGAGGAACTCCAGGGGAGTCTGCATGCGTTGCGCCGCCCAGGCGGCATAGTCGGCGACATAGTCGGCGAAGCGCGACTGGTCGACGCAGGCCAGGATCTTCTCGTCTGTATGCATCTTGCTGCCTTCCTTCCTCAATGACCCATGAGCTGTTCGACGGCCTCGGGCTTGTCGTGCACCGCGAAGCGATCGACCATGGTTGCGCTCGCCTTGTTGAGTCCGATCACCTCGACCTCGGTGCCCTCGCGGCGGAACTTCACCACCACTTTGTCGAGCGCGCTGACTGCGGTGATGTCCCAGAAGTGGGCGCGGCTGACATCGATCCGCACCCGCTCGATCACCTCCTTGAAGTCGAACGAGGCGACGAAGCGTTCGGCCGAGGCGAAGAACACCTGACCGACCACGCGGTAGGCGCGGACCCGGCCCTCGTCCTCGGCGTGCGAGCCGACATAGAGCACCTGGCCGACCTTGTGGGCGAAGAAGAAGCCCGAGAGCAGCACCCCGACCAGCACGCCCTTGGCCAGATCGTGGGTGGCGACCACCACCGCTACGGTGGCGATCATCTCGATGCTGGAACTCTTGGGGTGCTCGCGCAGGTTACGGATCGAGGCCCAGTTGAAGGTACCGATCGAGACCATGATCATCACCGCCACCAGCGCGGCCATCGGGATCTGCGCCACCCAGTCGCCGGCGAAGACCACCAGCATCAGCAGCACGACGCCGGCCGTCAGGGTCGAGAGTCGACCGCGTCCGCCCGACTTCACGTTGATCACCGACTGACCGATCATTGCGCACCCGGCCATGCCACCGAGGAAGCCCGTGGCGATGTTGGCCGTGCCTTGGCCGACACATTCGCGGTTTTTGTTGCTCGACGAGTCGGTGAGGTCGTCGATGATCGAGGCGGTCATCATCGATTCGAGCAGACCGACCGCCGCCAGGGTGAGCGAGACCGGGAAGATGATCGCCAGGGTTTCGAGGTTGAGCGGTACCTCGGGGAGCAGGAAGATCGGCAGGGTGTCGGGCAGCTCGCCCATATCGCCGACGGTGCGGATGTCGAGTCCGAGAGCGATCGAGACCGCGGTGAGCACGATGATGGTGATCAGCGGCGAGGGCACGGCGCGGGTCAGGTAGGGGAAGAGATAGATGATCGCCAATCCGGCGGCGACCATCGCATAGACCTCCCAGGGCATGCCGATCAACTCCGGCAGCTGGGCCATGAAGATCAGGATCGCCAGGGCGTTGACGAAGCCGGTGATCACCGAGCGCGAGACGAAGCGCATCAGCGAGCCCAGGCGCAACCAGCCGGCAAGGATCTGCAACACGCCGGTGAGGACGGTGGCGGCGAGCAGGTACTGCAACCCATGATCCTTCACCAGGGTGACCATTACCAGCGCCATGGCGCCGGTGGCCGCCGAGATCATCCCCGGTCGGCCGCCGGCGAAGGCGATCACGGTAGCGATACAGAAAGAGGCGTAGAGCCCGACCTTGGGGTCGACACCGGCGATGATCGAGAAGGCGATCGCCTCCGGGATCAGTGCCAGCGCGACCACCAGGCCCGCGAGCAGGTCGTTCTTGACGTTCGATAGCCAGTCCTGGCGTATGGCGTTCATCATCGGCGGTTCCGTGGTTGGTGCGCGACGGTCGGACCCGGTGCGGAGCTGAGGCCGCCGGTCCAGCCGCAATGGCGGTGACTGTGATGCATCGAGACGGCTTGCCCCGGTCGCCGGTGACGGCCGGGGTCTGGGGGACGGTGAATGCCCGGTGCCGGAATCGGCAAGCCCTGCTCGACCACGGCCGCCGGGGCGGTCATCGGGCCGATCTGGTCTCGTCTGGTGGCGTTACGAATGGACGGTCCGCGGACAGGATGGCCGCGTGGATGACCTCGGCGCGGAGGCGGGAGGCCGGGTCGTCTCGAAGGGCGGGCATTATACGGAGCCTGTTGCGATGCAACAAGCGGAACGGTTGAACCGCACAACGCCACAGGGTGCGAAGGTCGGTGGCGGATGCGTGCGTAGCGATTCGCTCTCCGTCGTCCGTGCGCGGTCGCGTTGCTGAAGTCAGCGGTGGGCTGTCTGACGGCACCACCCCAAGCTGTTGCCTGCCTTTCCTTCGCGCCATTGGCGTCTTATACGCCACCGATTCCCGGGCAACCCTCTCGCTGGAGGCTGGAGGCTGGAGGCTGGAGGCTGGAGGCTGGAGGAGCCCCCGCCGCGCCAGATGACGACGGCGGGGTGAGTGTGGGCGGGGTCAGCGCTTGAGCTGGCTGAGATCACGCACGGCGCCGTAGGCGGCGCTGGTGGTCAGGGCGGCATAGGCCTGCAGCGCCTTGGAGACCTTGCGCTCGCGCTCGCCCGGCTGCCAGGCGGCCTCGCCACGGTCCTCCATCGCCTGACGACGTGCGGCCAGGGTCTGCTCGTCGACGGCGAGGTGGATCCTGCGACCGGGGATGTCGATCTCGATCCGGTCGCCTTCCTCGACCAGCCCGATCAGACCACCTTCGGCAGCCTCCGGCGAGACGTGACCGATCGACAGCCCGGAGGTGCCGCCGGAGAAGCGCCCGTCGGTGATCAGCGCGCACTGCTTGCCGAGCCCCTTGGACTTGAGGTAGCTGGTGGGATAGAGCATCTCCTGCATCCCCGGTCCGCCCTTGGGTCCCTCGTAGCGGATCAGCACCACGTCGCCGGCCTGGATCTGGTCGCCGAGGATGGCTGCGACCGCGGCGTCCTGGCTCTCGAAGATCCGCGCCGGGCCGGTGAAGCGGAGGATCGAGGCGTCGACCCCTGCGGTCTTGACGATACAGCCGGCCTCGGCGAGGTTGCCGAACAGCACCGCCAGTCCGCCGTCCTGACTGTAGGCGTGCTCACGCTCACGGATGCAGCCGTTGGCGCGATCGAGGTCGAGTTCGGGCCACTGCTGGTCCTGACTGAAGGCCTGCTGGCTCGGCACGCCGCCGGGCGCGGCACGATACAGGGTCTCGGCCTCGGGGGCGGCAGTGCGCTTGAGGTCCCAACGCTCCAGCGCCTCGCCCAGGCTGGGGCTGTGCACGGTGGCGACCTCACGGTGGAGCAGTCCGGCGCGGTCGAGTTCGCCGAGGATGCCCATGATGCCGCCGGCGCGATGCACGTCCTCCATGTGATAGCGCTGAGTCGCGGGAGCCACTTTGCACAGATTCGGCACCTTGCGGCTGAGCCGGTCGATGTCGGCCATGGTGAAGTCGACCTCGCCCTCGTGCGCGGTCGCCAGCAGGTGCAGCACGGTGTTGGTCGAGCCGCCCATGGCGATGTCGAGGCTCATCGCGTTCTCGAAGGCGCGGCGGTCGGCGATGGCGCGAGGCAGCACGCTGGCGTCGTCCTGCTCGTAGTGACGCCGGGCCAGCTCGACGATCAGTCGTCCGGCCTCCAGGAACAAGCCTTTGCGCGCGGCGTGGGTGGCGAGCAGCGAGCCGTTGCCCGGCAGGCTCAGGCCTAGCGCCTCGGTGAGACAGTTCATCGAGTTGGCGGTGAACATCCCCGAGCAGGAGCCGCAGGTGGGACAGGCCGAGCGCTCGATCTGGGCGACCGCCTCGTCGCTCTCCTCGGGGTTGGCCGCGGCGACCATGGCGTCGACCAGATCGAGTCGCAGCTCGTCACCGTCGCGCAGTACCTTGCCCGCCTCCATCGGCCCGCCCGAGACGAACACCGTGGGGATGTTGAGGCGCATCGCCGCCATCAGCATCCCGGGGGTGATCTTGTCGCAGTTGGAGATACAGACCATGGCGTCGGCGCAGTGGGCGTTGACCATGTACTCGACCGAGTCGGCGATGATGTCGCGCGAGGGCAGCGAGTAGAGCATGCCGTCATGCCCCATGGCGATGCCGTCGTCGATGGCGATGGTGTTGAATTCCTTGGCCACGCCGCCGTTGGCCTCGATCTCGCGGGCGACCAGCTGACCGAGGTCCTTCAGGTGCACGTGTCCGGGGACGAACTGGGTGAAGGAGTTGACGACCGCGATGATCGGCTTCTCGAAGTCGCCATCCTTCATGCCGGTGGCACGCCACAGCGCGCGCGCGCCGGCCATGTTGCGGCCCTGGGTCGAGGTTCTGGAACGGTATTGGGGCATAGTGGGACAGACCTGAAGGGTTGAACTTGACACGCTTCGATTATACGCCCCTCACCGCCACGGTCTGAGGCGCGGGCGTATGGGCCGCAGCGAGCACGATCGGGGGGCGCAGTACGGCAGGGACGCAGCCCGGGCGCGCGTTGGCGTCCAGGCGGGAGGGGAGGTTGCGCGACCACCGCCAGGGCGGTCGCGCGTATCGCTTTACAGCGAGGCCCAGGAGCTGCGCCGCCGTCGCCAGCGCAGGTGCGGCAGCAGCAACCCGAGGAAGACGCCGCCGGTGACCACGCCCGCGCCGATCAGGAACCAGCGCTGGTGGGTCTGGTTCTTGAGATCGCGGTTCTCCTGCTGCAGGTCGGCGCGCTCGCGGGTGAGTTCGCTGACCTGGATGCGCAGCCGATCGCGGTCCTCGGTGATCTCGAGGATGTTGGCCGAGGCGTGACGGACGGTCGCCAGCTCCTGCTCCAGGCGCTGTTTCTCCTGACGCAGTGCCGCATTGTCGGCGCTCACCTGCTCGTGCTCGGTCTGCAGCTTGCTCAGCTGGGCGGCGAGTGCGTCGGGCTTCTGTTGCAGCTCGGCGAGCTTGGCCTCGAGTGTGGCCACGCGCTCACGCGCCGCCGGTTCGTCCTGGAGTTCGTGCACCAGGACGTAGCCACTGGTACCGTCCTCGGTGCGTACCCGGGCATACTTGGTGGCCCGGTTGACGCTCAGCACCTCGAGCGGGGTGCCGCTCGGCAGCATGCGGATGATGCGATAGCGGGTGCTCTCGCCGGTGCGCAGGGTGATCTCGAGCTCGTCGGTCACATAGCGGGTCTCGGCCTGGGCGATGGCGGCTTGACCGAGCAGCGTGGCCAGGAGCGTAAGGGATAGGAGCGCGATGCGTATCACGAGGCGTCCTCGACTCGGCTGGGGTTGAATCTGCTGTACGCCGGGCGCCTGCCCGGCATCTTCGATGGCTGGCGATCGCGCCGACAAGGGCGGCGCTCGACCGACAGCACGGGTTGGCTTCAGGCCGCGGGCCTGAGCAGGAATTCGAGCAGTGCCTTCTGGGCGTGGAGCCGGTTCTCGGCCTCGTCCCAGACCACCGATTGCGGGCCATCGATCACCGAGGCCGAGACCTCCTCGCCACGGTGCGCCGGCAGGCAGTGCATGAAGAGCGCGTCCTTGGCCGCACGCGCCATGATCGCGTCATCGACCTGGAAGGGGGCGAACAGCGCCTGGCGGTGCGCTTGCTCGTCTTCCTGGCCCATGCTCGCCCAGACATCGGTGGCGATCAGGTCGGCACCCTCGGCGGCCTTGGCCGGGTCGTGGACGATGATGCAGCGGTCGCTGGCGGCGGCGTAGATGGCGCCGTCAGGCGCGTAGCCCTCGGGGCAGGCGATGCGCAGCTCGAAGTCGAACAGCCGTGCGGCGTTGATGAAGGAGTGGCACATGTTGTTGCCGTCACCGATCCAGGCCACGCGCTTGCCACGGATGTCGCCGCGATGCTCGACCAAGGTCTGGACGTCGGCGAGCAGCTGGCAGGGGTGGAAGCGGTCGGTGAGGGCGTTGATCACCGGCACCGAGGAGTACTCGGCGAAGCGCTCCACCGTCTCCTGGTCGAAGGTGCGGATCATGATGCCGTCGACCATGCGCGAGAGCACCCGCGCGCTGTCCTCGATCGGCTCGCCGCGCCCGAGTTGGGTGTCGCGCGGCGAGAGGAAGAGGGCATGGCCGCCGAGCTGGAACATCCCGGTCTCGAACGAGACCCGGGTGCGCGTCGAGGACTTCTCGAAGATCATCCCCAGCGCCTTGCCGGCGAGGGTGCGGTGGTCCTCTCCGGCCCGCTGCATGCGTTTGAGTTCGATGGCGCGGGCGATCAGCGCCCTGGCCTCCTCGCTGCTCAGGTCCAGCAGCGAGCGAAGGTGTCTGCAGTGCGGGGTGTGACCGGCATCCATGGTTTCAACTCTCCAGCGCCGTGGCGCTCAATCGGTTTCCAGGAAACGCCGGACGAGTCCCGTCAGCGTTTCGACCAGTTGTTCGGCTTCGGCCTGCTGCAGGATCAACGGCGGCAGCAGACGGATGACGCGTTCGGCGGTGACATTGATCAGCAGCCCGGCCTCGAGTGCCTGGCCGACCAGCACGCCGCAGGGGCGATCGAGTTCGATGCCGATCATCAACCCGCGACCGCGCACCTCGACCACCCCCGGGGTCCCGGCGAAGGTCTCGCGCAGGGCTTCCATCAACCATGCACCGATCGTGTCGGCGTGGCTGCAGAGGTCCTCGTCGCGCAGCGTCTCGAGTACCGCGCGCGCCGCGCGCGCAGCCAGGGGGTTGCCGCCAAAGGTCGAGCCGTGGCTGCCGGGGCCGAAGGTATCGGCGGCCTCGCCCCGCGCCAGACAGGCACCGATCGGCACGCCGTTGGCCAGCCCCTTGGCGAGGGTGACGACATCGGGCTGGACACCGTCGTGCTGGTGTGCCAGCAGACGTCCGGTGCGGCCCATGCCGGTCTGGATCTCGTCGTGGATCAGCAGCCAGCCCTCGCGATCGCAGATCGCGCGCAGCCGGGCGTTGTAGTCAGCGGCGGGGACATTGATGCCGCCCTCGCCCTGGATCGGCTCGACCAGGATGGCGACGATGTTGGAGCGGTTGGCCGCGGCCGTCTCGATCGCCTCGATGTCGTCATAGGGGACACGCACGAAGCCCTGGACCAGGGGTTCGAAGCCGGCCTGTACCTTGCGGTTGCCGGTCGCCGAGAGGGTCGCCAAGGTGCGGCCGTGGAAGCTGCCCTCGGTGACCAGGATCGCCGGGTTGTCGATGCCCTTGCGATGGGCGTGCAGCCGGGCGAGCTTGATCGCCGCCTCGTTGGCCTCGGCCCCGGAGTTGCCGAAGAACACCCGCTCCATCCCGGTCTGTTCGATGAGCAGGTCGCCGAGGCGCTGCTGCTCAAGGACACCATAGAGGTTGGAGGTGTGGACCAGGGTTCCGGCCTGCTCGCAGAGCGCGTCGCGCACCGCCGGGTGGGCATGGCCGAGTCCGCAGACGGCGATCCCCGCGAGCGCGTCCAGGTATCGCCTGCCCTCGGTATCCCACAGCCAGACGCCTTCGCCGCGGGCGAAGGTGACGGGCAGACGGTTGTAGGTGGCCATCAAGGAATCGCTCATTGCGGCAGGGCCCCGCTCGGTCTCCGGTGAAAAAACGAAAAGAGGCGGTTCCTCGGTGCGGAAACCGCCTCCAAACAAAGGCGAAGTGAGTGAATATAACGCGAATGCCGTGATGGTTACAAGGAAACCACCTTGCGCGCGTGGGTGTTGCGAGATGTTTGCAAGTTCATGAATCCTATTGATAAAGCTTGCATGCTGGAGGCTGGGGCACGCCCGGCGACGCCGGGCGTGAGGCGATCAGGCCGAATAGTTGGCCGCGACGAAGTCCCAGTTGACCTTGTCCCACAGGGCCGCCAGATACTTCGGACGGGCGTTGCGGTAGTCGATGTAGTAGGCGTGCTCCCAGACGTCGACGGTCAGCAGCGGCGTCTTGCCCTCGGTCATCGGGTTGGCGGCGTTGGAGGTGTTGACGATCTCCAGCGCACCCTCGGCGTTCTTCACCAGCCAGGTCCAGCCGGAGCCGAAGTTGCCCGCGGCCGACTGCTCGAACTGTTGCTTGAAGGCATCGAAGGAGCCGAAGGTCGAGTCGATCGCGCTGGCCAGGGCGCCTGCCGGCTCGCCACCGCCGTTGGGCGAGAGACAGTGCCAGTAGAAGGTGTGGTTCCACACCTGGGCGGCATTGTTGAAGACGCCGCCCTGGGCACTGTTGATGATCTCCTCGAGCGAGGCCGACTCGAATTCGGTGCCGACGATCAGGTCGTTGAGCTTGGTGACATAGGTCTGGTGATGCTTGCCGTAGTGGTAGTCGATGGTCTCGGCCGAGATCACCGGCTCGAGTGCGTCCTTGGCATAGGGCAAGGGTGGGAGTTCGTGTGCCATTGGGGTTCCCCTCCTGAATAACGGGTGCGGCTTGTCGATAAGATGCGTGGGTCGTCATGGGGCTCGTGCCCCGTGACCGAATCCTGCGTGTCCCGGGTCGTGGCTGGCGGGCCCGGCTCGGACTTGGCTTCGCCTTGCGGCCCAAACTGAGGTCAGACGGTCGCTTTTGCAACGGCCGGCGTCGCTGTGTGACCATCGCGGTAGATGTTCCGGGGAGGCGCCGAGACCGCCCCGGACCCCGACTGTGAATCGAAAAGAACACGATGGAGTGAGCACGGATGTGCGGAATCTGCGGTGAGTTGCGCCTCGACGGCGCCCCGGCCGATCTTGGCGCGATCGAGACGATGATGGCGCGCCTGACCCGACGTGGCCCCGACCATGGGGGCAGCTACAGCGACGGTGCCCTGGCCCTCGGGCACCGCCGTCTCTCCATCATCGACCTTTCGGTGCGTGCCAATCAACCCATGGTCGATGCCGAGCTGGGGCTCGCGCTGGTGTTCAACGGCACCATCTACAACCACCGCGAACTGCGCGCCGAGCTTGTCGGGCGCGGCTACCGCTTCTTCTCCGAGGGTGACGGCGAGGTCATCCTCAAGGCCTGGCACGCCTGGGGCGAGGGCTGCTTCGAGCGCCTCCACGGCATGTTCGCCTTCGGTCTGTGGGATGCGCGCGAGCGGGCGCTGATCCTCGCGCGCGACCGCTTCGGCATCAAGCCGCTGTATTGGTCGGAACAGACCGGGCGGGTGCGTTTCGCCTCCAACTCCCAGGCGCTGTTGGCCGCCGGCGGGGTCGATACCGCGGTCGATGCGGTGGCGCTCCATCATCTCTTCACCCTGCACGCGGTGGTGCCGGCGCCGCGCACCATCCTGCGCGGGGTGCGCAAGATCGAGCCGGGCCACTGGCTGCGTCTCGACGCCGATGGCCGACGCAGCGGCGGGGCCTACTGGCAGCTGGAGGCGACGCGTCCGGCGCAGCCGCGCGACGAGGGCGAGTGGCTGGAGGCGATCCATGCCGAGCTGCGCCGCGCGGTGCGGGTGCGCAGCGAGGTCGCCGACGTACCGGTCGGGGTGCTGCTCTCCGGCGGGCTCGACTCCAGTCTGCTGGTGGCGCTGCTCGCCGAGACCGGGGTGAGCGATCTGCGCACCTTCTCGGTCGGTTTCGAGGACACCCCGGAGGAGTCGGGCAGCGAGTTCTTCTACTCCGACCAGGTCGCGGCCCATTACGCCACCCGCCACCAGCGCTTCCAGGTGCCCAACGACCAGGTGCTCGAACGTCTGCCCGAGGCGATCGACGCCATGGCCGAGCCGATGTTCGGCCAGGACGCGGTGGCCTTCTATCTGCTCGCCGAGCAGGTCTCGCGCGAGATCAAGGTGGTGCAGTCGGGGCAGGGGGCCGACGAGGTCTTCGGCGGCTACTTCTGGTATCCGCGGATGCAGGCCGAGGCCGGCGGCAGCCGGCTCGAGCGCTTCGCCAAGCACTATTTCGACCGCGATCACGCGGAGTACCTGCGGATGGTCGCGGCTGCCCACGGCGGTGCCGATCACACCGCCGAGCTGATCGGCCCGGCGCTCACCGCGCCCGGTGCCGATACCTTCATGGATGCGGTGCTGCGTCTCGATGTCACCACCCTGATCGTCGACGACCCGGTCAAGCGGGTCGACAACATGACCATGGCCTGGGGGCTGGAGGCGCGGGTGCCCTTCCTCGACCATCGGCTCGTCGAGCTGGCCGCGCGCTGCCCGCCCGAGCTGAAGCTGCGCGAGGGTGGCAAGTACCCGCTCAAGGCGCTGGCGCGCGGGCTGCTGCCGGCGGCGGTGATCGATCGCCCCAAGGGCTATTTCCCGATGCCCGCGCTCAAGTACGTGCGCGGGCCCTTCCTCGCCTTCATGCGCGAGCTGCTCGACTCACGCGCCTGTCGCGAGCGCGGGCTCTACCGGCGCGACTACATCGAGCAGCTGCTCGCCGCCCCCGACATGCACCACACCCGCATCCAAGGTAACAAGCTGTGGCACCTCGCCGCGCTCGAGCTGTGGCTGCAGCGCAATGTCGATGGCGTCGGCGCCGGTTGAAATCGGCCCGGTCGGCCCGATCCTCGTGCCAGCGATGACAGGATCAAATCCGGTACGAGGTGAGCGATGGACGTGTTGGAGCGTATTGGCGAGCAGGTCAAGAACAACCCGGTGGTGATCTACATGAAGGGCACGCCGCAGTTCCCGCAGTGCGGGTTCTCGATGCGTGCGGCGCAGGCACTCCAGGAATGCGGCGTGCCCTTCGCCTATGTCAACGTGTTGCAGGACCCGGAGATCTTCGAGCACCTGCCGCGCTATGCCGACTGGCCGACCTTTCCCCAGCTCTATATCGACGGCGAGCTGGTCGGTGGCTGCGACATCACCCTCGAGCTGCATGCCGGGGGCGAACTCAAGCCGATGATGGAGCAGGCGGCGGCGCGCGCCGAGGGCGGCGCCGACTAGCGCCGCCTGGGTCTCACTCGGGGGCGGGCAGTCGCTCGCCGCTCTCCCAGAAGCGCAGTGGATCGAACTCGTTCCAGCGGTTGACGATGGTGCAGAACAGTCGCGCGGTCTGCTCGGCGTCGTAGAGCGCCGAGTGCGCCTCGCTGTTGCTCCAGCCGAGCCCGGCGGCGCGCGCGGCGTTGGCGAGCACGGTCTGGCCGAACATCAGCCCGCTGAGGCTGACGGTGTCGAAGACGCTGAAGGCATGGAAGGGGTTGCGCTTGAACTCGGTACGATCGACCGCCGCCTTGATGAAGCCGAGGTCGAAGTGGGCGTTGTGCCCGACCAGGATGGCGCGGGTGCAGCCGGTGTTCTTCACCGCCTTGCGGACCGGGGAGAGGATGCGGTTGAGCGCCTCGTGTTCGGGCACGGCGTCACGCAGCGGATGGTCCGGGTCGATGCCGTTGAAGGCGAGCGCCCTGGGGTCGAGTTCGGCGCCGACGAAGGGCAGCACGTGGCAATGGACCGCGGGCGCGGGTTCGAGCCGGCCATCGGGCGCCATGCGGATGACCACCGCGGCGATCTCGAGCAAGGCGTGGCGCTGGGCGTCGAAGCCCGCGGTCTCGACATCGACGACGACCGGCAGGAAGCCGCGAAAGCGCTGTGCAATGCCGTCTGGAATCTGTTCTTCACCGTTCATCGCGACAGCATAAGTGGTTTGGTCGGCAACGCCAATCCTGTTGCCCATGCCGGCCGCGTCAGGGGGCTGCGCTGTGGTAGGATCGCGACTCGTTGCGTTGAATCAGGTGAAGGACGTCGAGATGGACACACGCGGGTTCAAGTGGCTGGGAATCTTCGGGGCGGCACTGCTGCTGGCCGGTTGCGCCTCCGGCGCGGCGCGCGTGAGCGATCCACGCGACCCGCTCGAGCCTTACAACCGGGCCGTCTATCGCTTCAACAGCGATTTCGACAAGGCCTTCATCCAACCCACGGCGCGCGCCTATCGCAAGGTCACGCCGGAGCCGGTCGATCGCGGCGTGACCAACTTCTTCGCCAATGTCGCCGACATGACCTCGGCGGTCAACAACGTGTTGCAGTTCAAGATGTCGCGCGCCGGCAGCGATGTCGGTCGAGTGTTCATCAACTCCACCGTGGGCATCCTCGGGGTGTTCGACGTTGCCACCAACGTCGGGCTGCCGAGCTACAAGGAGGACTTCGGTCAGACGCTCGGTTACTGGGGGCTTGAGTCCGGCGCCTACTTCATGTTGCCGATCGTCGGTCCGAGCAGCATCCGCGACACTTTCGGCTTCGCCGGTGACGTGGCGCTCGACCCCTTCTTCAGCCTGAAGAAGAACCAGATCTACTGGGGAGCCGTCGTGCTGCGCGCGATCGATCAGCGGGCCGACCTGCTCGATGCCAGCGATATCCTTGAGGAGGCCGCGCTCGACCCCTACAGCTTCCTGCGCGAGACCTATCTGCAGCGCCGTGAGAGCCTGGTCCACGACGGCAACCCGCCGAGTGGTGCAGGCGGCGGCGACGTCTGGGACGAGATCGACTTCGACAGTCCCGCCGAGATCTGATCCCGCCATCCGGCGTCCCCGCCCGGGGACGCCAGAGCCTCTTCCAGAACGGCCCGATCAGGCCGTCTCGAGCCGCCAGCTGAGGGTCTCCCCGGCACGCAGCGGCACCACGCAGTCCTCGCCGAACGGATAGTGCGCCGGCACCTGCCAGGGCGTGCGGGTCAGCCGCACCCGTTCCTGGTTGCGCGGCAGTCCGTAGAAGTCGGCGCCGTGATGACTGGCGAAGCCCTCGAGCCGATCCAGCGCGCCGGCCTCGTCGAACACCTCTGCATACAGCTCCAGCGCCGCGTGCGCGCTGTAGGCGCCGGCGCAGCCGCAGTCGCTGAGCTTGGCCGTGCGCGGGTGCGGGGCGCTGTCGGTGCCGAGGAAGAAGCGCGGATGACCGCTGGTTGCAGCCTCGACCAGCGCCTCGCGGTGACGCTCGTGCTTGAGCACCGGCAGGCAGTAGAAGTGCGGACGGATGCCGCCGGCGAGCAGAGCGTTGCGGTTGTAGCGCAGGTGGTGCGGGGTGATGGTGGCGCCCAGGGTCTCCGGGCCCTCGCGCACCAGGGCCACACCGTCGGCGGTGGTGACGTGCTCGAAGACCACCTTCAGCTCGGGGAAGTCGCGCAGCAGCGGCACCAGCTTGTCATCGATGAAGCGCTGTTCGCGCTCGAAGATGTCGACCTCGGGGTCGGTGACCTCGCAGTGCACCAGCAGCGGCATGGCGTTGCGCTGCATCGCCTCGAGCACCGGGGCGATGCGGGCGATGTCGGTGACGCCGCTGTCGGAGTTGGTGGTGGCGCCGGCCGGGTAGAGCTTGCAGGCGGCCACCGCGCCGCTGGCGCGTGCCCTGTCGATCTCCTCAGGCCGGGTGAGGTCGGTGAGATAGAGCGTCATCAGCGGCTCGAAGCCGCTCCCCTCCGGCAGTGCCGCCAGGATGCGCTCACGATAGGCGAGCGCCAGGGCGGTGTCGGTCACCGGCGGCTTGAGGTTGGGCATGATGATGGCGCGCGCGAACTGGCGCGCGCTGTGTCCCACCACATCGGCCATCGCCGCGCCGTCGCGCAGGTGCAGGTGCCAGTCGTCGGGGCGGGTGATCTCGATCGTCTCGGTCATCGCGATCAACCCGCCTGCGGGCCGGCGGCGAGGATCGCGGCATCGACCTCGTCGGTGAACTTGGTGAAGTTGTCGCGGAACATCCCGGCGAGCTTGCGTGCCTGGGCATCGTAGGCGGCCGGATCGGACCAGGTGGCGCGCGGGTCGAGGATCTCGCTCGGCACCCCGGGGCAGGTCTCGGGGATGTTGAGCCCGAAGATCGGGTCGGGACGGGTGGCCACGCCCTCGAGCTTGCGATCGAGCACCGCGTGCACCATGGCGCGGGTGTGGGGGATGGCGACACGCTTGCCGACGCCATACGGGCCGCCGCTCCAGCCGGTGTTGATCAGCCATACCTGGGTGCCGTGCTCGGCCAGGCGCTTGCCGAGCAGCTCGGCGTAACGTTGCGGGTGGCGCGGCATGAAGGGCGCGCCATAGCAGGCGCTGAACACCGGCGAGGGCTCGGTGACGCCCTTCTCGGTGCCGGCCACGCGCGCGGTGTAGCCGGAGATGAAGTGATACATCGCCTGCTCCGGGGTCAGCCGCGAGATCGGCGGCAGCACGCCGAAGGCGTCGCAGGTGAGAAACAGGATGGCGTCCGGGTGTCCGCCCATGCCGGTGTCGCTGGCATTGGGGATGGCGCTGATGTGATAGGCGCCGCGGGTGTTCTCGGTCAACGAGTCGTCGTCGAGGTCGAGCCGGCGCGTCTCCATGTTCATGGTGACGTTCTCGAGGACGGTGCCGAAGCGACGCGTGGTGGCGTGGATCTCGGGCTCGGCATCGGCCGAGAGCCGGATCATCTTGGCGTAGCAGCCGCCCTCGAAGTTGAACACCCCGTCGTCGCTCCAGCCGTGCTCGTCGTCACCGATCAGGGTGCGCGAGGCGTCGGCCGAGAGGGTGGTCTTGCCGGTGCCGCTGAGACCGAAGAAGAGCGCGGTGCGACCGTCCTCGCCGATGTTGGCCGAGCAGTGCATCGGCAGCACGCCGCGCCCCGGCATCAGGTGGTTCATCACCGTGAACAGCGACTTCTTGATCTCGCCGGCATAGCTGGTGCCGCCGATCAGCACCAGACGCTTCTCGAAGTTGACCAGGATGCAGGTCTCGCTGTTGGTCTTGTCGAGTCCGGGGATGGCGTGGAAGTGCGGTGCGGCGATGACGGTGAACTCGGGCGCGAAGTGCTCCAGCTCTTCGGGTTTGGGCTGGATGAAGAGATTGCGCGCGAACAGGCTGTGCCAGGCCTTCTCGGTGATCACGCGCGCCGGCAGCCGGTAGTTGGGATCGGCGCCGACGAAGCAGTCCTGGACGTAGACGTCCTTCATCTGCAGGTAGGAGGCGAGACGATGATGGACCAGGTCGAAGTGTTCGATGTCGATCGGGCGGTTGACCTCGCCCCACCAGATGTCGTCGCGGCTGCTCGGCTCCTCGACGATGAACTTGTCGTTGGCCGAACGCCCGGTGTGATGGCCGGTGCGCACCACCAGCGGACCCATGTGGGCGACCTGTCCCTCGTAGCGCGCCAGCGCCTGCTCGTAGAGTTCCGCGGTGGGGAGGTTCCAATGGACGGCGCTGAGGTTGTAGAGGCCGTGTTGTTCGAGCGGGTGGTCGCTGTTCGGACGTCCGGAAACGCGCATTGCTGGCTCCAATCTGGGTTTTCTGGGCAAGGGAGGCTGGACAAGTGCTCGGATCTTGCCGCAACGGGGTCGATAGGCGTGGAGCCTACACCAAATCGACCCCGCTGCGGACGCTCGAGCGGTGCGATACCCGCTTCCTTTGCGACGGATCAGGATCGTGCCGGGCGCGCGATCATGAACTGGCCGGTCGCGCGCCCGAGCCGCTGCTCGTCCCCTGCTTCTTGCCGCTACCGCTGCTGCGGCAGTGACCGGAGACCTTGACCCCGTCCTTGCGGGTGTAGGGATCGACCCAGTGACACTCGCCCTTGCGCTCGCAGGCGCCCTTGTCGAGTCCCTTGCAGGCCGAGGCGGCATGGGGCGTCGGGGCGGTTCCGAGCATGAGTGCGGTGGTGGTGATGGACAGCACGAGACGCGGGTTGATGCGCATGCTTCCCTCCGGTGCGTGTCGGTTGCGGGTGAAACTCCCTGCCGTGTACGTGGCGTGAGGAAAGCTAGGTCGCGCTCAACCGCTTTGCAAGTCGGTCTTCCCGGCGGTCAGCCTCAGGTAGTGCTGGTGCAGGCGCCGTACCTGCTCGGCGAGATCCTGCGGCTCGCCGCTATTGTCGATCAGGTCGTCGGCGCGCGCGCAGCGGCGGGCGCGCGGGATCTGCGCGGCGATGATGCGGGCGATCTCGTCGTCGGCCAGCCCGCTGCGCGCACGCACGCGCTCGATCTGTGCCGACTCGGGGAGGTCGACCACCAGCACCCGGTCGGCGAGACGCTGCTGTCCGGTCTCGAACAGCAACGGGATCACCAGCACCGCGTAGGGGGTACGCAGCGCGGCGCGCTCGGCGCACATCCGCGCCTCGATGCGCGGGTGCAGGATGGACTCGAGTCGCTGGCGGGCCTCGGGGTCGGAGAACACCCGCGCGCGCATCGCGGCGCGATCCAGGGTGCCGTCGGCAGCGATCATCTCGCCACCAAAGGTGGCGGCGATCGTCGCCAGGGTGTCGGCGTCGTCACGGGTGAGGGCGTGGGAGATGTGGTCGGCATCGATCACGCCGGCGCCGAGTCGCTCGAGCTGCGCGGCGACGGTGCTCTTGCCGCTACCGATGCCGCCGGTGAGGGCGATGGTCAGCATGGCGCTCATCCCAGTCCGCTGAGGCGCAGATAGGCGCCGGTGATCTGCTCGCCCCACAGCAGTGCGACCCAGCCGGCGACGGCGAGGAAGGGACCGAAGGGCATGGCGGTGTCGCGCCCCTGGCGTCGCAGTGCGATCAGCACGCCACCAATCAGCGCCCCGGAGACCGCCGAGAGCAGTATCACCAGGGGCAGCGCCTGCCAGCCGAGCCAGGCCCCGAACAGGGCCAGCAGCTTGAAGTCGCCATAGCCCATGCCTTCCTTGCCGGTGAGCAGGCGAAAGGCGTGATAGAGGCTCCACAGCAACAGATAGCCGGCAGCCGCGCCGATGATCGCCGCCTGGGCGTCGGTGAACACCCCGAACAGGCTGAGGATCAGCCCGAGCCACAGCAGCGGCAGGGTGATGCGGTCGGGCAGCAGCTGGGTGTCGAGGTCGATCACCGCCAGTGCGACCAGGCCCCAGGTCAGCACCAGCGCGGCGAGTAGCTGCACACTGGCGCCGAAGTGCAGCGCCGCGACGAGACCGAGCAACGCGGTGAGCAGCTCGACGGCCGGATAGCGCCAACCGATCGGCGTCTTGCAGGCGCTGCAGCGTCCGCGCAGCAGCAGGAAGCTCAGCAGCGGGATGTTCTCGTGGGCGCGGATGCGGTGACCGCAGTGCGGGCAGGTCGAGGGCGGGCGCGCCAGCCCTGGGGGCGGCGTCGCGTCGGCGGACTCGCCGGCGAACTCGGCGCACTGCGCGCGCCACTCGTGCTCGAGCATCCGCGGCAGACGCAGGATGACGACGTTGAGGAAGCTGCCGAGGATCAGTCCGAGCAGCGTGACGGTGACATAGAGCAGCATGGGGGACTGCTGGAATGGCTCTAGCCAGGGCATGGTCGAGTCCTTGCTGGGGCGGGTCGGGAGAGGCGACGCCGGGGCGTCGCCACGAGGTCAGACGACGGAGGCGAGCTTGAAGATCGGCAGGTACATGGCCACCACCAGGCTGCCGACCAGGCCGCCGATGATCACCATGATCATGGGTTCGAGCAGGCTGCTGAGGCTGTCGACGGCGTTGTCGACCTGCTCCTCGTAGAAGTCGGCGACCTTGCCGAGCATGGTGTCGAGCGCGCCCGACTCCTCGCCGATCGAGGTCATCTGGATCACCATGTGGGGGAAGAGGTCGCGCTGGCGCATCGCCAGCTGCAGCGACTGACCCGTGGCGACCTCCTCGCGCATCTTCAGCACCGCGTCCTGGTAGACGATGTTGCCGGTGGCCCCGGAGACCGACTCGAGCGCGTCGACCAGCGGCACACCGGCGGCGAACATGGTCGAGAGGGTGCGGGCGAAGCGTGCCAGTGCGGCCTTGTTGAGGATCGAGCCGATCACCGGGATGCGTAGCACCATCCGGTCGATCCCCTCGCGCAATCCGCGGCTGCGCTTGTAGAGTGCGGTGAAGCCGTAGCCGAGGGCGCCGAGTCCGAGGAACACCGCCCACCACCACTGGCGCAGCAGGTCGGAGAGGTTGATCACCATCAGGGTGAAGGCCGGCAGGTCGGCGCCGAAGCTCGAGAACAGGTCCTTGAACTGGGGGATGACGAACAGCAGGATCACCACGGTGACGATCACCGCCACGGCGATCACCGCCGCGGGATAGAACATCGCCTTCTTGATCTTGCCCTTGATCGACTCGGTCTTCTCCTTGTAGGTGGCGATCTTGTCGAGCAGCACGTCGAGCACACCGGCCTGCTCGCCGGCGGCGACCAGGTTGCACACCAGGTCATCGAAATAGAGCGGATACTTGCCGAGCGCCAGGGCCATCGCGGTGCCGCTCTCGATGTCCTGCTTGATCGCCAGGATCATGTCCTGCATCGAGGGGTTGTCGTGACCACGCCCGACGATGTCGAAGGCCTGCACCAGGGGTACGCCCGCGGCCATCATGGTGGCGAGCTGGCGGGTGAACACGGCGATGTCGGCGGTGGTGATCTTCTTCTTGCGGGTGCCGAGCAGCGGCTGGGGTTTCTTGCGCACCTTGGTCGGATTGACGCCCTGGCGACGCAGTTCGGCGCGGACCAGGTTCATGGTGGCCGCGCGGCTCTCGCCCTTGATGCGGGAGCCCTTGCGGTCGACCCCTTCCCAGAGGAAGACGGTGGCCTTGTCCTTGTCCTTGGTCTTGTTCTGGGAGGCCTTCGGTTTCTGTTTCGCTGCCAGCGCCATGGGTGCCTACTCTTTGGTGACGCGGTTGAGTTCTTCGAGGCTGGTGAGCCCGTTCTTGACCTTGCGCAGACCAGACCGGCGCAGGTCGGCGACGCCCTCGCGCCGCGCCTGGTCGGCGAGCTGCATCGAGTTGCCACCCTCGAGGATCAGCCGGCTGATCTCCTCGGAGATGGGCATCACCTGGAAGATACCAACGCGCCCCTTGTAGCCCTTGGTGCAGCGCTCGCAGCCGACCGGCTTGTAGATGGTCAGCCCGGCCTCGATCTCCTCGTCGCTGAAGCCCTCGGCGCGCAGCGCCTCGGGCGGCAGCTCGTGCGGTTCGCGACAGTGCAGGCAGAGCCGGCGCGCCAGTCGCTGGGCCATGATCAGCAGTACCGAGGAGGCGATGTTGAACGGCGCCACGCCCATGTTGGCCAGACGGGTGAGGGTCTGGGGGGCGTCGTTGGTGTGCAGGGTGGAGAGCACCAGGTGGCCGGTCTGGGCGGCCTTGACGGCGATCTCGGCGGTCTCGAGGTCGCGGATCTCGCCGACCATGACGATGTCCGGGTCCTGGCGCAGGAAGGCGCGCAGCGCCGAGGCGAAGGTCAGCCCGGTCTTGGGGTTCATGTTGACCTGGTTGATGCCGGGCACCTGGATCTCGACCGGATCCTCGACGGTGGAGATGTTGATCTCGGGTTCGTTGAGGATGTTGAGCGCGGTGTAGAGCGAGACGGTCTTGCCCGAGCCGGTCGGGCCGGTGACCAGGATCATGCCGTAGGGCTTCTTGATCGCCTTGAGGAAGGTGTCGCGCTGCTCGGGCTCGAAACCGAGCGCGTCGATGCCGACCTGCGCCGAGGACGAGTCGAGGATACGCAGCACCACCTTCTCGCCGTAGAGGGTGGGCAGGGTGTTGACGCGGAAGTCGATGTCGCGCGAGCGGCTGAGCTTGAGCTTGATGCGCCCGTCCTGGGGGATGCGCCGCTCGGCGATGTTCATCCGCGACATCACCTTGAGTCGGGCGATCAGCCGGTTGGCGATGCTCTGCGGCGGGTTGGCCACTTCCTGGAGCAGGCCGTCCTGGCGGAAGCGCACACGGAAGAACTTCTCGTAGGGCTCGAAATGGATGTCCGAGGCCCCGGCGGTGATGGCGTCGACCAGGATCTTGTTGACGTAGCGCACGATCGGCGCCTCGTCGATATTGGCCTCGCTGCCGTCGTCGCGTTCTTCGTCCTCGTCCTGGGCGATCTCGAGCTTCTCCAGGTCGGCGTCCATGATCTCGCTCATGGTCGTGTCCTGGGCCTCGATCGCGCTGTCGATCGCCGCCTGGAGCTTGTCCTCCTCGACCAGCACCGCGTCGGTGGCCAGCCCGGTGTTGAAGCGGATCTCCTCGAGCGCCTGGTCGTTGGTGGGGTCGGAGACGGCGAGGAACAGTCGATTGCCGCGTCGGAACAGCGGCAGTGCATGGTGTTTGCGGATCAGTCGCTCGTCGACCAGGCTGGTCGGCAGCTCGGAGACCTCGACCGAGCCGAGGTCGATCAGCGGCACGCCGAACTCGTGCGCCGCAGCGACCGCGATCGAGCGGCTCGAGAGCAGCCCCTGGCCGACCAGATGACCGACGAAGGTCCGCCGCTGACGGGTCGCTTCTTCCTGTGCATCGACCGCCTGCTGCTCGCTGAGCAACTCGTCCCTGACCAAGCGCAAGGCCAGTCCCGAGAGCTTGACGTTGGCGGCATCTAGCGACATGGGATCGAGGCTCCGGTGGGATGGTGGCGCCGCCGCCCGCGCGTGCTCGGACGGTGCGGCGAACGAGGCCGGTGGCGGGCGGGACGGAGCGGGATCACTTGTTCTTGTGGTCCTGGTTGACCTTGTAGGCGTCCCTGATGTTGGTGGCGATCAGGCCGTCTTGCTGCTCGCTCGGCTGGAGGTAGAACTCGAACACGAAGTCACGACTCATCAGATGCCTGTCCTCGATCCCGTGATCCACCTCGCTCTTGTGGAAGAACACCGAGCTGTAGGGGGATTGCGGGTTGCGGGTATCGGTGACCCACTGGTCGGCGGAGATCCGGTTGAGTACCCGCATGAAACCGTAGCCCTTGTCCTTCAGCCAGTTGACGCAGACGCCGCGCACGCACGAGCCGATTTCGCCCCACTGGTTGTCCTTCTCGTAGTGGATCGGCAGCAGGTCGGGGATGGTGAAGCCTGAGTAGAAGGCGTCGACCTGTTGCTGCAGTTCCTCCGAGATGTGCTTGAAGCCGATCAGCTCGACCCGGCACCCCTGGTTCTGCAGTGCCCGCACCAGCGGGAGGAAGTCGCCGTCTCCGGTGACCAGCAGGATGTGGTCGAGCCGCTCGGCTTGCAGCATGGCGTCGACCGCCAGGTCGAGGTCGGCATCGGCCTTGCTGTTGGTGATGTTGCCGTCCTCGTCGCGATAGTGACGCACGTGCTTGAGATTGACCTTGTAGCCGAACTCACGGATCAGCTGATGGTACTCGTGACACTTGCGCTTGTAGTCCTCGTCACCATCCTTGTCCGCGCGCTCGACATCATAGGCGATGTAGGTGTTGAGGCGCTGCAGTCTCCCTCCCTCGCGTGCGGCGAACCGTCTCAGCACATCGTAGCGCATCTGGTAGCCGCCGTTGTAGCGGATGTTTTCCGCGTCGATGAAGACACCGACCCTGGGTTGTGGGCTCATGTTGGATGGTTTGCTCGTTGTCTCGACCAACTGTTTGCAATGGTCTCAGTATGGATTCTGAGTCCGTTCGTGGACGCCGGGCACGGCGCTTGGGCACATCCGTGACGTCGCCCTTCGAAGCGAGGGCGTGGCGGACGACCAGCCGCGGTAAGAGGCCGCTGGATGCCCGTGGTCGCGATGCCGGTTGTGGGGCAGGCTGGCAGACGCCATCCGCTCCCGAGTCACCTCCGAGGGCTCGGGGGTGGTTTCAAGGTGCTTGGCATCGGGTCACATCGCAGGGGCTGGGGTCGTGCCCCGAGGGGCGGTCGTCCAACTGGGCAGACGGACCGATGGTGTGGTGTTTGCTCGAATGAATCAAGACGGCGTCCGGCAATCGTGTTCCCGGACGCCGCGCCGGAGCGCGCCCGGTGTTCCCGGGCGCGGCGCGTCCATGCGCCTCGGCGGCGGTCCTCAGTGGTTGAGTCGGCCGTCGATCAGCTCGTTGACCACGGTCGGGTCGGCGAGCGTCGAGGTATCGCCCAGCGAGTCGATCTCGTTGGCGGCGATCTTGCGCAGGATGCGGCGCATGATCTTGCCCGAGCGGGTCTTCGGCAGGCTCGGCGCCCACTGGATGAGATCGACGATGGCGATCGGGCCGATCTCGCCGCGTACCAGCGAAACCAGCTCCTTCTTCAGCGCATCGCTCGGCTCGACCCCGGCCATCGGGGTGACATAGGCATAGATGCCCTGGCCCTTGACCTCGTGCGGATAGCCGACCACCGCGGCCTCGGCCACGTGCGGGTGCAGTACCAGCGCCGACTCGATCTCGGCGGTGCCGAGACGGTGGCCGGAGACGTTGAGCACGTCGTCGATGCGTCCGGTGATCCAGTAGTAGCCATCGGCATCGCGCCGTGCACCGTCACCCGAGAAGTAGTACCCCGGGTACTGCTTGAAGTAGGTGTCGATGAAGCGCTGGTGATCGCCGTAGACGGTACGCATCTGCCCCGGCCAGGGACGGGTGATGACCAGCGCGCCCTCGCCCTCGCCCTCGATCGGGGTGCCCTCGGCGGGATCGACCAGCGCCGGCACCACGCCGAAGAAGGGGCGGGTGGCCGAACCCGGCTTGAGCGCGGTGGCGCCCGGCAGCGGGGTGATCAGGTGACCGCCGGTCTCGGTCTGCCACCAGGTGTCGACGATCGGGCAACGCTCCTCGCCGACGATGTGGTAGTACCACTCCCAGGCCTCGGGGTTGATCGGCTCGCCGACCGAGCCGAGGATGCGCAACGACTTGCGCGAGGTCTGCTTGACCGGCTCCTCGCCGGCGCGCATCAGCGAGCGGATCGCCGTGGGTGCGGTGTAGAAGCTGTTGACCTGGTGCTTGTCGACGACCTGCCAGAAGCGCGACATGTCGGGGTAGTTGGGGATGCCCTCGAACATCAGCGAGGTGGCACCGTTGGCCAGCGGACCATAGACGATATAGGTGTGTCCGGTGACCCAGCCGACGTCGGCGGTGCACCAGTAGACCTCGCCCTCCTGGTAGTCGAAGGTGTACTTGTGGGTCATCGCGGCATAGACCAGGTAGCCGCCGGTGGTGTGCAGCACGCCTTTGGGTTTGCCGGTCGAGCCCGAGGTGTAGAGGATGAACAGCGGATCCTCGGCGTCCATCTCGGTCGGCTCGCAGGTCGGTGCAGCCGCGGCGATGGCCTCGTGGTACCAGATGTCGCGACCCTCGACCCACTCGACCTCGCCACCGGTGCGCCGCACCACCACCACGGTGTCGACGTTGGGGCACTCCTGCAGCGCGGTGTCGGCGTTGCGCTTGAGCGGGATGTGACGGCCGCCGCGCACGCTCTCGTCGGAGGTGATCACCACCTTGCACTCGGAGTCGAGCACGCGATCGCGCAGCGAGTCGGGCGAGAAGCCGCCGAAGACGATCGAGTGCACCGCGCCGATGCGCGCGCAGGCGAGCATTGCCACCGCCGCTTCGGGGATCATCGGCAGATAGATGCACACCCGGTCGCCCTTCTCGACCCCGCGCGCCTTGAGCGCGTTGCCGAGACGCGAGACCTCCTCGTGCAGCTCACGATAGGTGATGCTGCGATCCTCGTTGGGGTCGTCGCCCTCCCAGATGATGGCGACCTGGTCGCCACGGGTCTCGAGATGGCGGTCGAGGCAGTTGTAGGTGACGTTGAGCTTGCCGCCCTTGAACCACTCGACGTGCAGGTCGTCGGCCTGGTAGCTGTAGTCGAGGACGCTGTCCCACTTCTTGAACCAGGTGACGAACTGCTCGGCGTGCTCGCCCCAGAAACCCTCGGGGTCATCGACGGAACGTCGATACATCGCCTCGTAGGTGGCAGCGTCGATGTGGGCGTTGGCGGCAGTTTCCGCCGGCACTGGATAGACCTTTTGCTCCGACATGGATGTCGTCTCCTCTTATCGTGGTCTCTTCTTGTAGGGTGATTCGGTGCCGGCGAACTGCTTGAAGCAGCGTCGATACCGTGAGGCCGGCGTCTAGTTGTGCGCACATGGTAAACGGTCATACCTGAGGCATCTAGCCATTCCCCGGGGCACGTCCGTCGCGTGCGTCGTCGCGGGTGGTGATGGCGAGCCCTTGCGCGATGTCATGTTCCTTTCGTGTTCTCCACGTCGCTGTGCCCTCAGTCCTGGCTCAGCACAGAAAGGCGCCGAGCGCTACGCCCTTGCCGTCGTCGCGGTAGGCCGCTTGGGCGAGGAACAGTTCGGCGGCGGCGAGGGCGTCGCCGAGCGCGTCGTGGGCGCCGTGACGGGGCAGGTTGTAGCGGTCGCAGAGCGCGTAGAGACGCAGGTCAGAGCCGCGAAAGGGGATCTGGCGACGCTCGAAGGTGCGATGCGCCAGCACCTGGGTGTCGATCACCCGGGTCAACAGCCCCTGGCGCCACAGGCGCCTGCACGCCGCCGAGAGGAAGCCAAGCTCGATGCTGGCGTGGTGTGCGATCAGCACCCGTCCGGCGAGCGCCGCGAGCAGCTCGGCGAGGACCGGCTCGAGTTCGCCGCCGCAGGCCGCCTGGTCGTCGGTGATCTGATGGATCACCGCGCTCTCCTCGGGGATCGCGCCGCCGACGCGCACCAGATGACGGCGCGCGCTGGAGAGGTCGATGGCCGCGCCGCGCACCACCACATGACCGACGCTGAGGATCTGGTCGTTGCGCGGATCGAGCCCGGTGGTCTCGAGGTCCACGGCGAGATACTCGACCTCGCGCCAGTCGGCGCGCGGGCGTGGTGTCGGCTGGGCGAGGTGTTCGCGCAGCGGCCCTTGGGGCGCGCGGCGCAATCGCCAGCGCCGGCGCCATTCGATCGGTCCTGGCATCCGGCGTCCTCAGGTGAAGCGGCCCGCCTGATGGCGTTGTCCGAGTGACTCCTGCATGGTGTTGATCAGCAGGAAGGCGTCCTTGAGATGGCCGCGCTCGAGCGGTGAAAGCTCGTCGGGCGAGAGGAAGTTGTCGGCCTTGGCGCCGCGGCGCAGCTGGTGGGCCTGATGGCGCATGCGCAGGGTGGAGATGAACTCCGAGGCATCGACCAGATTGGCCGCGCCGTCGCGGCTCAGCGCGCCGCACTCGGCCGCCGCGCGTAGTCGCTCGCGGGTGTTGGTCTCGGTGAGTCCGGCCGAGAGCGCATAGACCCGCGCCAGATCGATGATCGGCACGGTGCCGCGATGCTTGATGTCGAAGGTGTGGTCGTGGTCGCCGCCGTGGATCAGCACGATGTTACGGAAGAATCCGAGCGGCGGGCGGTACTTGAGTGCGTTGGCCGCCATGTAGGCGATGAAGATGCGGTTGGCGCGGGTGCGCTCGAGCATGCGCTGCTGCAGCGGCTCGAACAGGCTCGCCGGGTCGTGCAGCGGGCGCAGGTCGAAGAACACGCTGGCGAGCATCAGCGCCAACGGCTCGGGTTTGACGATCCAGGTGGCGAAATAGTCGTGCCAGATCCGCAGTGGTTGGCGCCACTTGGGGTTGGAGGCCATCACGTCGCCCGGACAGTAGATGAAGCCGCAGGCGTGCAAGCCGTCGTTGACGAAGCGGGCGAGTGCGGCGAAGTAGGCGTCGTGCTCGGGGCCGGCCTCGTCGGCGAGCAGCAGGGCGTTATCCTGGTCGGAGTGCGAGGACTGTTCGCGCCTGGCCTGGGAGCCGCCGACCATCCAGCAGTAGGGGACCGGCGGCGCGCCGAGTTCGGCCTCGGCCAGCTCCAGCAGGCGTCGGGTGATGGCGTCGGTGATGGTGCTGATCGCCTGGCCGACCTGGTGGGCGGTGGCTCCGGCGGTGACCAGATGGACCTGCAACTCGGGGATGCGCGAGCCGATCTCCACCAGGGTCTCGAGGGACTCGGCGCGATGGATGTCGCCGACCAGATAGACGGCGTTGGCGCTCTGGAAGCGGGTCAGGTCGGTGCTCGAGACCAGCCCCATCACCCGCCCGCGCTCGATCACCGGGAGGTGATGGACGTTGAGCCGGGTCATGGTCAGTAGTGCCTCGAAGCCCAGGGTGTCGGGTTCGATGCTGTGCAGTCGCTCGGTCATGATCTCGCGCACCGGTCGCTCGCTCGGCAGTCCGGCGGCGAGACAGCGACTGCGCAGGTCGCGATCGGTGATCATCCCCGCCAGGTGCTCGCCCTCCATGATCAGCAGCGAGGAGACGCGGTGCTCGGACATGATCCCCGCCGCCTCGCGTATGCTGGTCTCCGGGCCGGTGCTGATCGGTGCGCGGTTGATCATGCTGCGCACCCGTACCGTCATCAGTCCGGTGCCCGACGGCGGGGTGTCGCGCACCACGTCGAGGGCCTTGCGCAGGCGGTTGGAGATCGACTGCTCGAAGTGTTCGGCGAAGCCGGCATGGCGCTCGCGCAACGCCTGTAGTTCGCCGCAGGGCAGGGCGTAGACCAGGGTGTCCTCGACGGCGGTGGCGCGGTAGCGATCGCTGTCGTCGCGACAGCGCAGGTCGTACAGATCGCCCTCGGCGAGCTTGCCGATCAGTTCGTCATCGTCGTTGCGCAGTTCGATCGCGCCGCGTCGCAGGATATAGAGCCGGGGACCGTCCTCGTCCTCCGGCGGAAAGGCGCTGTCACGACGCACATAGCGCACCTGGAGGCGTCGCGGCAGTTGCGCTAGCGCCTCCTCGGGCAGCTGGTCGAAAGGCGGCCTGCCGGCGAGGAATTCCTGGATCTCGATCAGTTCGATGTCCATGGTCGATGTCCCGTGCCCGTGATCTGAAGTGGCTCGGCCGGGTCGTTGGCGGTGTGCGCCGGCCCGGCGTTGTCGGTGTCCGTTCGTGGGCCGCCCTGTCGCAGCCTGTTGCGACAGGGCGAAAAAGCCCCGCCGAAGCGGGGCTTGGGTCAACGCTCAGGGAGTGAGCGCGGCGTCCATCAATGGCCGCCGGCCTCGCCGGCGCCGCGCGGGATGCGCACGTCCTCGACGAGGTGCTGGATGTGCTCCGGCGGCGGTGCCGTCAGCTTGGCGACGATGATGGCCACGGTGAAGTTGACCAGTGCGCCGACCGCGCCGAAGGCGTTGGGCGAGATCCCGAAGAACCAGTCCTTGCCCATGCCCAGCTCGGGCATCAGGAAGGAGGTCCCGGGGACGAAGAAGATGCCCTTGTGCTGGAACACGTAGAGCAGGGTCACGGTGATGCCCGCGATCATGCCTGCGACCGCCCCAGCCTTGTTCATCCGGGTGGCGAAGATCCCCATCATCAGCGCCGGGAACAGGGAGGAGGCGGCGAGCCCGAAGGCGATGGCCACGGTGCCGGCGGCGAAGCCCGGCGGATTGAGACCGAGATAGCCGGCGACCATGATCGCCACCAGCATCGACACGCGTCCGGCCATCAGCTCGTTCTTCTCCGAGATCTTCGGCATCATCACGCCCTTGAGCAGGTCGTGGGAGATCGCCGAGGAGATCGCCAGCAGCAGTCCCGCTGCGGTTGAGAGCGCTGCGGCCAGACCACCGGCGACCACCAGTGCGATCACCCAGGCCGGCAGGCCGGCGATCTCGGGGTTGGCGAGCACCATGATGTCGCGGTCGACCTTGACCATCTCGTTGCCGGCCCAGCCGTAGGACTCGGCCTCGGCGGCGAACTCGGGATCGGCGTCGTTGTAGTACTGGATGCGACCGTCGCCGTTCTTGTCCTCGAACTGCAGCAGGCCGGTCTCCTCCCACTTCTTGAACCAGTCGGGACGCTCGTCATAGAGCAGGTTACCCTCGACGCTGCCGATCGGACCGATCTGGATGGTGTCCATCAGGTTGAGTCGCGCCATGGCGCCGACGGCCGGGGCGGTGGTGTAGAGCAGGGCGATGAAGACCAGCGCCCAGCCGGCCGAATAGCGTGCGTCGCGCACCTTGGGCACGGTGAAGAAGCGGATGATGACGTGCGGCAGACCGGCGGTGCCGATCATCAGCGACAGGGTGTAGGCGAACATGTTCAGGGAGTTGCCCATGGTCTGGGTGGTGTACTCCTTGAACCCGAGATCGGTGACCACCTGGTCGAGCTTGTCGAGCAGCGACATGCCGGTGGCGATACCGTTCTGGACGTATTCGCTGCCGAGCCCCAGCTGGGGCAGCGGGTTGCCGGTGAGGTTGAGCGAGATGAATACCGCCGGCACGGTGTAAGCGAAGATCATGACCACATACTGGGCGATCTGGGTATAGGTAATACCCTTCATGCCGCCGAGCACGGCGTAGATGGCGACGATGCCCATGCCGATATAGAGACCGGTGTCGTAGGGCACTTCGAGGAAGCGCGAGAAGGCCACGCCGATCCCCTTCATCTGACCGATGACATAGGTGATCGAGGCGAGGATCAGGCAGATGACCGCGACGATGCGCGCCGACTGCGAGTAGTAACGATCACCGATGAACTCGGGCACGGTGAACTTGCCGAACTTGCGCAGATAGGGCGCGAGCAGCAGCGCGAGCAGCACATAGCCGCCGGTCCAGCCCATCAGGAAGACGGATGCGCCATAGCCGTTGAAGGCGATCAGCCCGGCCATGGAGATGAAGGATGCCGCCGACATCCAGTCGGCGCCGGTGGCCATGCCGTTGGCAACCGGGTGAACGCCGCCGCCGGCGACGTAGAACTCGCCGGTGCTACCGGCGCGGGCCCAGATGGCGATGCCGATGTACAACGCAAAGGTCGCGCCGACAACGCCGTAGGTCCACATATCAAGAGGCGTCATGATCTGTGCTCCTTACTCTTCGCCGACGTCGAACTTCTTGTCGAGCCTGTTCATGTTCGCCGCATAGACGAAGATCAGTACCACGAAGGTATAGATCGAGCCTTGCTGGGCGAACCAGAAGCCGAGTTTGTAGCCCCCAAGGGAAATGGCATTCAAGGGTTCGACCAGGATGATCCCGAACCCATACGAGACCACGAACCAGATGGTCAGCAGAACCACCAGCAGGCGAATGTTCGCCCGCCAGTACTCTGCCCGTTTTTCAGGTGTCATTTCGATGTCACTCCGTATCGACAAGTGGATTGCGTAATTGCTCGGGGTGACGGGGCGTTGACCAGCAGCCGCGCGCAAGCACGGGCCCGGTGGTCAGACCGCGACAGATGCCCCCTCATTCTCTTTCTTCTAGTGTGTGTGTGCCGTATCTGTCAGTTCAGGCGCACGCTTTGCATTGTCTGGGTGCCTTTGCCGCAATGTCAACGATTCGAAGTGACCGCGGATTCAATGGTGATCATTGTGATGCGGGTGCAGCATTCATCACGGGACGATGGTGAACGTGCCCGGGGGGCACGCCACGGTTGCCAAGCGTGGCCAGGTTTTTTACTCTCAACCATTTCCCCGGCGTTCGCTGGGAGCAGGGGGTGGACTGCACTGCGCCCGCTCCTCCGAGCACGCTCCGGGCACGCCGCCTCGCCACCACCGGGGTGTCTGCCCGTCTCGTCCATCGTCTCCCGACGCCTGCACGGAGCGCACGTCCGAGGCCGCGTGCGGGTGCCGGCGCCCGCTCGTCTACAGCAACCAGTCAACACAGAGAACGAGATGCACTACTTGAGTACCCGCGGGGGTGTCACCTCCATCGGTTTCGCCGACGCGGTCACCATGGGACTGGCCACCGATGGTGGTCTGCTGGTCCCGGCCGAGTTGCCCCGGGTCGATGCCGCGACCCTGCGCGCCTGGTCGCAGCTGAGCTTCCAGGAGCTGGCCCTCGAGGTGTTCACCCCCTTCGTCGGCGACGAGATCCCGCGCGAGGACCTGCGCGCGCTGATCGATCGCTCCTACGCCGGCTTCTCCCACCCCGAGGTCACCCCGGTGGTCGAGGCCGGCGGGGCGCGCATCCTCGAACTCTTCCATGGTCCCACCGCCGCGTTCAAAGATGTGGCGCTGCAGTTCCTCGGCAACCTCTTCGAGTATCTGCTGGCGCGTGACGGCGGTGAGTTCAACATCGTCGGCGCCACCTCGGGCGATACCGGCTCGGCGGCGATCTACGGGGTGCGCGGCAAGGCGGGCATCCAGGTCTTCATCCTCCACCCCAAGGGCCGGGTGTCGCCGATCCAGGCGCGTCAGATGACCACGGTGCTCGACGACAACGTCCACAACATCGCCGTCGAGGGGACCTTCGACGACGCCCAGCGCATCGTCAAGACGCTGTTCAGCGACCTGCCGTTCAAGCGCAGCCACCACCTCGGCGCGGTCAACTCGATCAACTGGGCGCGGATCCTCGCTCAGATGGTCTACTACTTCTACGCCTGGGGTCGGGTCAGCGGTGGCGATCCCGAGCGTGCGGTCAGCTTCTCCGTGCCCACCGGCAACTTCGGCGATGTCTTCGCCGGCTATCTCGCCCGTCGCATGGGGCTGCCGGTGCGTCGACTGGTGATCGCCACCAACCGCAACGACATCCTCACCCGCTTCGTCGACAGCGGGATCTACGCCGCCGAGTCGCAGGTGCACCGCACCCTCAGCCCGGCGATGGACATCCAGCTCGCCTCCAACTTCGAGCGCTATCTCTACTTCCTCCACGACGGCGACTGCGCGCGGGTGCGTGCGCTGTTCGAGGGGCTGCGCGAGCATGGCCGCATCGAACTCGACGCCGAGCGCCATGCCCGGGTGCGCGCCGACTTCGACGCCCGTGCCGCGAGCGATGCGGAGACCCTGGAGCAGATCCGCGCCAGCTACGAGCACGACGGCTATATCTGCTGTCCGCACACCGCCGTCGGTGTCCATGCCGCACGCGGCATGGACGACGCCGTCTGTCTGGCCACCGCGCATCCGGCCAAGTTCAACGAGGCCGTCGAGCAGGCGATCGGGCGCGGCGCGCCGCTGCCGTCGTCGCTGCAGGGGTTGATGGAGCGCGAGCAGCGTTGTGTCGATCTCCCGGCCACGGTCGAGGCGGTCAAGTCCGAGATCGAGCGCACCCTCGCCGCCACGGGGGCGGGTGCATGAGCGAGTCCGCCGAACGCTATGTCCAGATCATGGACACCACCCTGCGCGACGGGGAACAGACCCAGGGGGTGTCCTTCTCGCCGGCCGAGAAGCTCAATCTCGCCAAGACTCTGCTCGAACAGGTACGGGTCGATCGCATCGAGGTCGCCTCGGCGCGGGTCTCCAGCGGTGAGGCCTACGCGGTGCGCCAGATCATCGAGTGGGCCGAAGATCGCGGATGCGCCGAGCGGGTTGAGGTCCTCGGCTTCGTCGACCAGGGGCGCAGCATCGAGTGGATCCGTGGCGCCGGCGGGCGGGTGCTCAACCTGCTGACCAAGGGCAGCGAGCGTCACTGTCACGGCCAGCTCGGCAAGACCCTGGAGCAGCACGTCGGCGATGTGCGCGCCTGCGTCGCCCGCGCCCAGGAGGCGGGGCTTGCCGTCAACCTCTATCTCGAGGACTGGTCGAACGGCTATCGCGACACCCCGGACTATGTCTATCGCTTCGTCGAGCAGCTCGCCGACAGCGGGGTGGGGCACTTCATGCTGCCCGACACCCTCGGGGTAATGACCCCGGAGCAGGTCGAGGCGGCGATCGCCGACATGGTCGCGCGCTTCCCCGGGCTGTGCTTCGACTTCCACCCCCACAACGACTACGGCCTGGCCACCGCCAACGTGCTCGCCGCCGCGCGCGCCGGGGTGAGCGCGCTGCACTGCACCGTCAACTGTCTCGGCGAGCGCGCCGGTAATGCCTCGCTGGCCGAGGTCGCGGTCAACCTGCGCGATCAGCTCGGTTATCGCACCGGCATCGACGAGACCCATCTCGCCCGCGCCAGCGAGCTGGTCGAGTACTTCTCGGGCAAGCGCATCGCCGACAACGCGCCGATCGTCGGCGCCGACGTCTTCACCCAGACCGCCGGCATCCATGCCGACGGAGATCGCAAGGGCAGTCTCTACCACTCGCGGCTCTCGCCCGAGCGCTTCGCCCGGCGACGCAAGTACGCGCTCGGTAAGCTCGCCGGCAAGGCCTCGCTGGCGAAGAACCTCGAACGACTCGACATCGAGCTCTCCGAGGAGCAGCAGCAGACGGTGTTGCGCCGTATCATCGAACTCGGCGACTCGAAGAAGACCATCACCACCGAGGACCTGCCCTTCATCATCGCCGAGGTGCTGGAGAGCAAGGACTACGACCACGCCGAGCTGCTCGCCTGCTCGGTGGCCTCGACCATGGACCTGGAGTCGACCGCGAGCATCAAGCTCCGTATCGAGTGCGACGTCTATACCGCCGTGGGTAGCGGCAACGGTGGCTTCGATGCCTTCATGAGCGCACTCGCACGGGTGGTGAAGAAGCGCGGCCTGACCCTGCCGCGGCTGACCGATTACGAGGTGCGCATCCCCAAGGGTGGGCGCACCGATGCCCTCACCGAGTGCAGCATCGTCTGGCAGACCGACCTGGGCGAGCTGCGCACCCGCGGGGTGCATGCCAACCAGGTGTTCGCCTCGATCGCGGCGACGCTGCGCATGCTCAACATCGTCATCCACCGCGCACTCAAGCAGGCGGCGGCTGCCGAGTCCGCGACGACGGGCGACTGAACCCTGTCTCGTCGGCTGTCGTCGTGCGCGGCGGCAGCGGCGTCAGCCAGCCGATCCCCATCATCAGCCCACCGACGGCGAGGAAGGAGACGATGCGCTCCACCCCGCCGCGCGCGGCCAGATCGATCGCGAACAGCTTCACCACCGCCAGCGTCAGCACCGCCGCCGCGCCGAACCAGAGCGCGCGCGAGCCCCAGCGCCGCGCGCCCAGCAACAGCGCCACCGCGCACAGCCCCCAGCTCACCGAGAGGACCATCTGGGTCGGCGCCGAGTCGAGCAGCGCCGCCACCCGGTAGTCGACGTCCCAGGCATGGTGCAGCGCGCGCAGCAGCACCAGGTTGAGCCAGCCGAAGCCGAGCACCCCGAACAGCGCGGTGACGGCTCGTCGGCCCGGTGCGCCGGGGGCGATCAGACCGTGCGTCTCGAGCGCGCGCCACCAGCGCCACAGCGCGACGAGTACCAGCGCGGTGACGAGATCGAGCGGGTTGACGAGCGGCAGCCGTGGCCAGGGTGCGCTACCGCCGGTGACCCCGATCGACCAGACCGACCAGAGCGCCAGCCCGAGCGCGAGCGGCGCGCCGAGCGCGCCGACATGGACCCGGGCCCAGGTCAGCGGCCAGGGTCGCGCCCGCGTGGCCAGCAGTAGCGCCACGGCCGGGAGCAGCACCAGCGCCGCGGCGTGCCAGCCAGGGGCGGGCTGGTGCGCGACCAAGGCCCACCACAGCCAGCCCCAGTCGAGCACCAGCAGGGTCGTCAACCCCTGGGTGAACAGGCCCCAGCCGATGCCTGGGGCGAGTGCGCGGCGCTCGACCCGCCACAGCAGCAGATAGCCGAGGCTGACGAAGGCCGGCCAGGCGAGCGCGCCGCCGGCGCCGAACGGTTGCTCCAGCCGCTCCGCGCTGGCCGCCAGCGCGATCAGCCCGAGCAGCGGCAGCCCGCCGAGCAGGGCGTCGAGTCGCGCCCAGCGCAGCCGGGTGGCGGCCAACTCGGCGAGCAGCGCGCCGAGCAGGGCGTAGCCGAGCAGGCGCGCCGGCAGCACCGCGCCGGGGTCGAGACGCCACAGCTCGGCGCTCCCGGCACCGAGCCACCACAGCGTCCCCCAGCCGACCAGCCAGGGCGCCAGGGCGTGGCACCAGGGACGGGCGCGGTCGAACCAGTAGGCGCTCACCAGCCCGGCGAGGGCGATGGTCAGCGCGCCGAGCACCTCGGCGCCGAGGAAGGGGGGCGGGTCGGCGGCGGTCTCGGCGAAGGGTAGCGCGAGCGCCGCGCCGAGCTGGAGCAGCAGCGCGAAGACCAGCACCCGCGTTTGCTCCTGACGGGCGCCGATCCAGGCCATGGCCGCGCCCTCGAGCGCCCAGAAGCCAGCGGTCAGTTCGGCATCGAGGGCGAAGGCCGGGGTCAGCGACAGCAGGATCACCGCGAGCGCGAGGAAGGTCTGGGCGAGCAACGCCGTGGCAGGATGCCCGTCGCGTCGCAGCCAGCCGGCGAGGGCGAGATAGAACAGCCCCATCGCCAGGGTCGAGTAGGCCTCGCCCCAGGGCTGGTGGGCAACCAGCGCGAGCTGGCAGGCGAGGGTCAGCAGCGGGGTGCCGAACACCAGGGTGGCGTCGACCGGGGTGGCGGAGCCCGGCGGCCGGTGCCGGGCGTGGAGCACCGCCACGGCGACATAGACGAGGAAGAAGTAGATCAGGAAGGGTTCGACCCGATGGAACAGCGCCGGCTCGTAGCGCAGCACGCCCCAGACGATGCCGATGACGAAGGTAAAGGCGAAGCCGAGCAGGTTGAGCGCGCGCCAGCCGCGCGCCCAGGCCAGCGCCAGCACCAGGGTGTCGAGCAGGGCGTAGTAGCCGAACAGCACCACCGGGTCGCCGCCGCCGTCGGCGCTGATCAGTGGCGCGAGGAAGCCGCCGATCAGGCCGAACCAGGCGAGGCTGCGCGCCTCCTGGGTGAGCGCCAGGGCGAGACAGACGAGCGCGATCAATGCCAACAATGCGAAGGCGGCGACGGGTCCGAGCAGCCCGGCAAGCACATGGGCGCCGTGGACGTCGAGATAGAGGATGCCGATGGCCGCGCCCTGGAGCAGCAACCCGTAGTCGCGATTGCGCGCACGCACCCGCCAGCCGAGCCCGAGCAGCCCCAGCGCGGCCAGGGCGATGGCGCCGAGACGCAGCTCCAGCGACAACCGCAGCCACTGCTGGTCGACCGCGTACTTGATCAGGAAGCCGGTGCCGACGAACACCAGCAGGATACCGATGCGCACCAGCGGGTTGGCACCGAGCAGGCGCTCGCGCAGCCGCCAGGGCGCGCGTGGCTGGGGCGTTGACCGGGGCGTGACCGGCGACGGTGCGGGCAAGTCGAGCGACAGTGGCTCGGAGTCGGGTGCTAGCTCCGGTTGCGGCAGGGGGGCGGCGGGCGGCGGGGTCGCGCGTCCCAGCTGCTCGCGCAGCATCCGCTCGAGCAGCTGCTGGCGGGCGAGCACGAAACCGAACAGGGCGCCGATCAGCGGTGCGGCGAGCCCGTCGAGTCCGGCCTCCGCCAGCCACAGCCCGCCGGCGAGACCGATCAGGGTCAGCATCAGGGTCAGGGCCATGCCGGGATCCTCGTACCGCCGTGTATGCCGACACGTTAGCCCGGCGGGCGGGGCTGGGGCAATCGGGGGCGGTAGCGATCAGCCGCCAGCCTCCAGCCACCAGCTGCCGGCCACCAGCTACCAGCCACCAGTCGTCAGCCGTTGCCGCCAGTCGCCAGCTGTCAGTGGACGCTTGTGCTCAACGACGGTGGTCAAGGACTGCCCGCCCTTTCGCTGGCGGCTGGTAGCTGGTGGCTGGCGACTGGTAGCTGCCCACCGGCAAACTGCTATGATGCGCCGGCAATCTGGCCGCCATCGTGTTCGTGCCCGCTCGGGCCCCTTGTTGCGGAGAGACGGATGAACCCCGAAAAGGTCGTCTTCAGCTTCTTCATCGTGCTCGCCCTGACGCTGAACTTCGGGTTCTTCGTCGGCGAGATCGACAACCCCAACCATCATCACGCCTGGGAGCTGTTCGCGGTGATCGTGGTCAACCTCGTCGCCACCGTGCTCAAGTTCGGCGATCGCACCCAGCTCGGCGCCGTGCTGCTCGCCACCAGCCTGGTGGCGATCCTGCAGCTCATCGCCGCGGCGCTGGTGTGGACGGTGGTGGTACACGTCGGCGAGGACGGCATGACCCCCTCGGCGATGTCCAGTATCGTCTCGCTCGCCGGCGGGGCGATGATCGCCAACGTGGTCTCGGTGGTGCTGTTGCTGATCGAGACGGTGATGCTGCGCCGCTGAGCGGCGCCTCCGTTGCGAATCGAGGGCCGACACGATGCATATCATCGTCTTCCTCGTCTTCCGGCGCATGCGCGCGCCCTTGCTGTCGCTGATCCTGGTCTATGCGGTGGCGATGGCGGGGCTGGCGTTGATCCCGGCGCGGGATGCCGGCGGCGCCCCGGCGACGATGAGCCTGTTCCATGCCTTCTATTTCGTCAGCTACATGTCGACCACCATCGGTTTCGGCGAGCTGCCGAACACCTTCACCGATGCCCAACGGATCTGGGTCTCGGGGTGTGTGTTCGCGACCGTGGCGGTGTGGATCTATGCCGTCGGCACCCTGATCGCGCTGCTGCAGGACGCGACCTTCCAACGCGCGATCCGCGAGCTGCGGTTCCGTATCCAGGTCCGTGGGTTGCGCACCCCCTTCTATCTGGTCTGCGGCTATGGTCAGACCGGGAGCGCCCTGGTGCGGGGGCTAACCGATCGGCACCTGCACGCGGTGGTGATCGACATCGACGCCGAGCGCATCAATCTGCTCCAGCTCGAGAATCAGCGCGAATACGTCCCCGCGCTCTGCGCCGACGCGCGCAGTCCGGCGCACCTCGAGGCGGCCGGACTCATACATCCGCTGTGTCAGGGGGTGGTGGCGCTGACCAACGTCAACGAGACCAACCTCAAGATCGCCATCGCCGCCAAGCTGATGCACCCCGAGGTGAAGGTGATCTGTCGTGCCGATTCGCACGAGATCGAGGCCAACATGGCCTCTTTCGGCACCGACCACATCTACGACCCTTTCGACACCTTTGCCAATGACGTGGCCACGGCCATTCAGGCGCCCTGTCTGACTCTGTTGCTCGACTGGTTCTCGAGCTTTGGTGGCGAGCGGCTCAAGGAGCCGCTGTTCCCGCCGAGCCGAGGGCGCTGGGTGATCTGCGGCTATGGTCGCTTCGGCAAGGCGATGTACAAGCATCTCAAGGCGCAGGGGCTCGAGGTGCAGGTGATCGAGGCGCTGCCGCACCAGACCGGCATCCCCGAGGAGGGTGTGGTGCAGGGGCGCGGCACCGAGGCGGTGACCCTGGAGCAGGCCGGGATCCGTCGCGCCGTGGGGTTGGTGGCGGGCACCGATCACGACGCCGACAACCTCTCGATCGTGATGACCGCGTTGATGCTCAATCGCGGGCTATTCGTGATCGCGCGCGAGAACCAGCACCACAACCATCAGCTGTTCGGTCGGGTCGGTGCCCATGCGATCATGCACCCCAGCCTGATCGTCGCCAATCGTATCGGTATCCGGTTGGTCAACCCGCTGCTCTCCGACTTCACCACTCTGGCGCGACTCGAGGACGAGCCCTGGGCCTGCGAGTTGGTGAGTCGGGTGCTGGGGGTGGTCGGAGACTGTGCGCCACATGTCTGGGAGATCGCCCTCGAGCCCGAGCGCGCCCGTGCCGTGTGTGAGGCGATCGCGCGCGGTGAGCCGCCGACCCTGGAGGTCCTGTTTCGCGACCCACGGGCACGTGCGCAATGCCTGCCGGTGATTCCCCTGCTGCTGGCGCGTGACGGTGCCCGATGGTTGCTCCCGGGGCCGGAGACCGAACTCGAGAGCGGTGATCGGCTGCTCTGCTGCGGTCGCGAGTGGGCGAGTCGGCGCATGGGCTGGACGCTGCAGAACCTGCACGCGCTCGACTATGTGTGTGGTCGTGAGGGCTGGCGCGAAGGGCCGGTCTGGCAGTTGCTGGCCCCATTGCTGCGTCGCGCCCGCGATCATTGACCGCCGCGCCGGGAACCCCGGCCGATGCCGCTCGTCTGATGCTGGACGAGACGCCGGACGCGGATCGCGCGTGCCTTGGCACGGCTGGGGATGATGGCATACTGGATCGATTGAGACGATTGCCACCGACTAGGAGAAAGGCCTATGCACCCGGTGATGACCCGACTGGGCCAGGACCACGCCCGTCTCGTCAAGCTGCTCGACCTGTTCGAGACCCTGCTCGACCGCTTCCACGCGGGCGAGGAGCCCGACTACGACCTGATGAGCGAGATGCTCGAGTACATGGACGGCTATGCCGACAGCGTCCATCACCCGACCGAGGACATCATCTTCCGTCGTGCCCTCGCCAAGGGCGCCGGGCAGCACGAGGTGTTCGACGTGCTGATGCGTCAGCACGCGAGCCTCAGCCAGATCAACAAGCGCTTCCGTCAGTCGCTCGACGGCATCCTCAACGAGGAGGTGCTGTTGCGCGAGGACGTCGAGGCCAATGGCCGCGAGCTGGTCGCGACCATGCGCGCGCACCTCTCGCTCGAGGATCGCGAGGCCTTCCCGATCGCCCTCAAGGTGCTCGACGAGGCCGACTGGGAGGCGGTGGCGGCCGAGGCGCCCTCGGCCGAGGACCCGCTGTTCGGCGCCCCAGATCCCGAGCGTTTCCAGGCACTCTACCGACTCCTTTCCGAACAGGCCCAGTCCGAGACCCCTTGATGAAGTTCGTCGATACCCCCGCTTACCGTCATGACGTCCCCGAGTCGCTCGGGGTGCTGCTGATCAACCTGGGCACGCCCGACAGCACCAGCGTGCCGGACGTGCGCCGCTATCTCGCCGAGTTCCTCTCCGACCCCCGGGTGGTGGAGATGTCGCGTGCGCTGTGGCTGCCGCTGCTCCACGGCGTCATCCTGCGCACCCGGCCGGCGCGCTCGGCGCGCGCCTATGAGTCGGTGTGGACCGAGGACGGCTCGCCGCTGTTGGCGATCTCGCGGCGGCAGCGCGACGGCGTCGCCGAGCGGCTGAGCGCGCGCCTCGGGGGGCCGGTCAAGGTCGCGCTGGGGATGCGCTACGGCAACCCCTCGGTGGCCTCGGCGCTGGCCGAGCTGCGCGCGGCCAATGCCCGACGCATCCTGGTGTTCCCGCTCTATCCGCAGTACTCGGCCACCACCACCGGCTCGGCCTTCGACGCCGTCACCGCCGAGCTGCGGCGCTGGCGCTGGCTGCCGGAGCTGCGCTTCATTAACCAGTATCACGACGATCCGGCCTATATCGACGCCCTGGTCGCCAGTATCCGCGCTCACTGGGCCGAGCACGGCGAGCCCGAGCGGCTGCTGTTCTCCTTCCACGGCATCCCCAAGGACTACTTCGACAAGGGCGATCCCTATCACTGTCTGTGTCGCAAGACCGCGCGGCTGGTGATCGAGTCGCTGGGGCTGGCTGAGGATCGTTGGGGCATGTCCTTCCAGTCGCGTCTCGGTTCGAGCGAGTGGCTTCAGCCCTATACCGAGACCACCCTCAAGCAATGGGGCGCGTCCGGGGTGAAGTCGGTCCATGTGCTCTCGCCCGGGTTCTCCGCCGACTGTCTGGAGACCATCGAGGAGATCGACGAGGAGAACCGCGAGTACTTCCTCGAGGCCGGCGGCGAGCACTATGGTTACATCCCCTGTCTCAACGACGCACCGGCACACCTCGACCTGCTCACCGAGCTGATCCTGCGTCACTGCGCCGGCTGGCCTGGGCTCGACGCCCCGACCGAGGATGCCGAGGCGCTCGCCGAGCGCCAGGCCCGCGCCCGTGCGCTCGGCGCCGAGCACTGATCGCGGAGGTCTCCATGGACGACACCCACCCCCTGCCTACCGAGATTCGCCTGCACCAGCGCTCGCGGGTGCTGGAGCTGGTCTTCGACGACGGCTCGCGCTTCCGGCTGCCGTGCGAGTACCTGCGGGTCTACTCGCCCTCGGCTGAGGTGCGCGGTCACTCCCCGACGAGCGCCAAGCTGCAGCTCGGCAAGGAGCGGGTGAACATCACCGCGATCGAGCAGATCGGCGCCTATGCGCTCAAGATCCGCTATGACGACGGCCACGACTCCGGGCTCTACGACTGGGGCTATCTCCATCGCCTTGGTCGTGCCTGGCAGCCGCTGTGGCAGGACTATCTCAAGCAGGTGGAGGAGGCCGGCGCGCACCGTGACGGTCCCGACCCCTTCGAGCAACTGCAGGCGCGCGGCGAGGTGCCGGCAGAGACGGCGGCGACGGCGCGCGACTGACACCCGGGAGCGGGCGCGACCCGCGGGAGTGGGGCACATGGATGGAGGCCTGATGTGTCGCTGGACAGTGGCGCTGTGCGCGCTGCTCGGCGCCCTCGCTGTCGAGGCCGCGCCACCCGAGGCGCAGGGCTGGCGCGCCGAGGTGGTGACGCGCGGGCTCGAACACCCCTGGGCGATCGCCTGGCTGCCCGACGGCACGGCGCTGATCAGCGAGCGACCGGGCCGGCTGCGTCGGCTCGCGACCGACGGCCGGCTCGACCCGACGCCGATCGAGGGCGTGCCCGAGGTGCTCGCCGAGGGGCAGGGCGGTTTGCTCGACGTCGCCCCACACCCCGACTTCGCCCGCAACCGGCTGGTCTATCTCAGCTATGCCGAGGGTACGGCCCGCGCCAATCGCACCGCGCTGGCGCGTGCGCGACTGGTCGACGGCGCGCTGCGCGATCTCGAGCGTCTCTACGCCAACCCCGGCCGCAAGCGCGACACCCAGCACTTCGGCTCGCGCATCCTCTGGCTCGACGACGACAGCCTGCTGCTCAGCATCGGTGACGGCGGCAACCCGCCGATTCGCTTCGCCGACGGACTGATCCGCGAGCAGGCGCAGCGTCTCGACAGCCACTTCGGTAAGATCCTGCGGCTGCGCGCCGACGGCAGCCCCCACCCCGACAACCCCTGGTACGCCGCCGGCGGCGCGCGCGCGGCCATCCACAGCCTCGGCCATCGCAACATCCAGGGACTCGCGCGCGATCCGGCGAGCGGACGGGTGTGGGCCAACGAGCACGGCGCGCGCGGCGGCGACGAACTCAATCGCATCACCCCCGGTGCCAACTACGGCTGGCCCGAGGTCACCACCAGCCACGAGTACTGGGGGCCGGCGATCTCCAACGTCCACCAACGTGCCGACGTCACCGCACCGCTGCTCGAATGGACCCCCTCCAAGGCGCCGAGCGGCCTCGCCTACTACAGCGGACGGTACTTCCCGGCCTGGCGCGGCGACCTGTTCAGCGGCGCGCTCAAGTTCGGCGAGGTGCGGCGTATCGACCTGGAGAACGGCGTGGTGATGGGCGAGGAACGGTTGACCATTGGCACTCGAGTGCGCGACGTTCGCGAGGGCCCCGACGGCCATCTCTACGTCCTCACCGATGCGCCCGACGGCGCGTTGTTGCGGATCGTCCCGGACTGAGGGCGTCAACCGTAGGGGATTGAACCGCGAAGCCGCCAGCCGCCAGCCGCCAGCCGCCAGCCGCCAGCCGCCAGCCGCCAGGGGATTGAACCGCAAAGACCCAAAGGACACGAAGAAAGCGACCAGCCTCCAGCAAACAGCCTCCAGTGTCGGTATGCGGTCAACCACGACGCGACGAGATAACCCTGCCCCCTCACTGGAGGCTGGCGGTTCGAACCAGCTTCCAGCGATCAGCTTCCAGCCTCCAGTCGGGGAGACTGCGCCTTGCCCGGTCTGCGGATCTGCAGACCGTCCGCTTGCTTTGCGTCCTTCGCGCCTTGGCGGTTCAATCTTCTGGTCGCTGGTCGCTGGTCGCTGGTCGCTGGTCGCTGGTCGCTGGTCGCTGGTCGCGCCTTTCGCTGGGCACGCGACGCTTTGCTCAGCCTATGCACTGAGCGGCGTCAACCGTAGGGGATCGAACCGCAAAGCCGCAAAGAACGCGAAGAGGTTCAAGTTGCCAGTGACTAGCTGACAGCCGGCAGCCTTCAGTCTCCGCTTGCAATCAACTGGAGCGTGACGAGGCAGGCACCGCTCCTCACTGGAGGCTTTTCTGTTCTTCGCGCTCTTTGCGTCTTGGCGGTTCAAGTCTCTGGAGACCGTCGCCGCAGGACGCGGCGACGGTGGCCCGGCCCGGGGGGCCGGGTGGGGGATCAGCCGCGCTTGCGGCCGGCCACGCGCAGGCGCAGCGAGTTGAGGCGGATGAAGCCGGTGGCGTCGGTCTGGTCGTAGGCGCCGGCGTCCTCCTCGAAGGTCGCGATCGACTCGTCGAACAGGCTGTTGGTCTCGGAGCGACGGCCGAGCACGCTGACGTTGCCTTTGTAGAGCTTGAGACGGACCACGCCGTTGACCACCTGCTGGCTCTCGTCGATCGCCGCCTGCAGCATGCGCCGCTCGGGGGCGAACCAGTAGCCGTTGTAGACCAGGCTGGCATAGCGCGGCATCAGCTCGTCCTTGAGGTGCGCGGCCTCGCGGTCGAGGGTGAGCGACTCGATGGCGCGGTGCGCCTTGAGCATGATGGTGCCGCCGGGGGTCTCGTAGCAGCCGCGCGACTTCATGCCGACATAGCGGTTCTCGACGATGTCGGCGCGCCCGATGCCGTTGGCCCCGCCGATGCGGTTGAGTTCGGCGAGCACCTCGGCCGGGCTCATCGCCTTGCCGTCGATGGCGGTGATGTCGCCGCGCTCGAAGGTCAGCTCGATCTCGGTGGCCTGGTCGGGGGCCTGCTCGGGCGAGACGCTCCAGCGCCACATCGCATCGCCGGGCTGGGTCCAGGGATCCTCGAGGTCGTAGCCCTCGTAGGAGATGTGCAGCAGGTTGGCGTCCATCGAGTAGGGCGACTTGTTGCCCTCGCGCTTCTGCTCGACGCCGATGCCGTGCTTGGCGGCGTAGGCCATCAGCTTCTCGCGCGAGAGCAGGTCCCACTCGCGCCAGGGGGCGATGATCTTGATCTCGGGGTTGAGCGCGTAGGCGCCGAGTTCAAAGCGGACCTGGTCGTTGCCCTTGCCGGTGGCGCCGTGGGAGATGGCGTCGGCGCCGGTCTCGGCAGCGATCTCGATCAGGCGCTTGGCGATCAGCGGCCGCGCGATCGAGGTGCCGAGCAGGTACTCGCCCTCGTAGACGGCGTTGGCGCGGAACATCGGGTAGACGAAGTCGCGCACGAACTCCTCGCGCAGGTCGTCGATATAGATCTCCTTCACGCCTGCGGCCTCGGCCTTGGCGCGCGCCGGTTCGAGTTCCTCGCCCTGGCCGATGTCGGCGGTGAAGGTCACGACCTCGCAGCCGTACTCCTCCTGCAGCCACTTGAGGATCACCGAGGTGTCGAGTCCGCCCGAATAGGCCAGAACGACTTTCTTGACTGCGCTTTGCGCCATCGTCTTGCTCCAGAATCGTGAAGGGGTGTTTGCAGGGGCCGGGCGAGCGCCTCGCCCTCCCCGGTGGCGGATACCGGTGGCGCGCGGCGCCATGGTAGGTCCGACGGCCGCGTCCCGGGTAATCCGCCAGTATAGAACGTCGAGCGGGATCAAGGGGAGGGGCGGAGGGCGGCTTCGGTTCAGTCGTCAGTCGCCAGCTACCAGCCTCCAGCTTCCAGCCTTCAGTCGTTGGTCGCCAGTCGCCGGCCTCCAGCTTCCAGTCGTCAGTTGTCAGTCGTCAGGGGGATTGAACCGCAAAGGCCCAAAGGGCGCGAAGGGGATGTTCGGTTGGCAAGGTGTTTGCGGCCAGCCGCCGGCCTCTAGCTACCAGCCGTCAGCCTCCAGTGGGGAAGGCTTGGCGCCGTTGGCTGGAGACGGCAGGCTGGAAGCTGGCGGCTGACGACTGGAGGCTGGGAGCTGGTGGCTGGAAGCTCCCTCTAGGGCCGCACCGCCAGCACCGAGCAGGGGGGCTGGTCGAGGATGGCCTCGACGGTGTTACCGATCAGCAGGCCGGTGAGGCCGCGTCGTGCGGCGGTGCCCATCACCACCAGGTCGGCGTCGAGCTGACCGGCGAGCAGGCGGACCTGTTCGGTGGCCAGTCCGCGGGGCAGGTGCAGACGGGGGGCGAGATAGTCGTGGGCCTCGGCGCCGAGGAGTTCGCGCAACACCATGTTGAGCGTCTCGAGCCCGCGGCGGTGACGGATGCGCTCGCTCTCGACATAGTCGCGCGGGGAGTTGTCGGGGGCATCGGACCAGACACGGAACAGCAGCTCCGCCGGGGTATCCCAGACATGCACCAGATGGAGCGCGGCGAAATCCGAAAGTGCCAGCGAGCCGGCGAGGGTGAGCAGTCGGCGGTTGAGCGGGGTGTCGATCGAGTCGGGCTGCGCCGGATCGTAGTCGAGCGCGAGCAGAATGTTGTCGTAGTTGTCGCGCTCGCGTGGCTGCATCAGCCAGACCGGGCAGGGGCTGTTGCGCAGCAGCTGGCGGTCGTCGCCGCCGAGGAAGCGCTCGAGCCGCTCCGGCGGCTGGGCGGGGTTGATCACCAGGTCGTGACCACGCTGCTCGATCTCGCGCAGCGCCTCGCGCGCGAGGGCGCCGACCCGCACCTCGATGCGCAGCGCGCAGCAGTCGTGGTGGGCCGCGAGGCGAACCTTCAACGCGCGTTCGATGCGCGCGATCGTCTCCTGCACGGGCTCGTTCGCCGGCGGCGCGGTTAGCACCACGAGCACGGTGAGTCGGGCCTGGTTGTTGTGCGTGAGCGTCAGCGCGCGCGCCAACGCATGCTCCGGCCCGACACCATTGGCGATGACATAGAGGATGTTCTTGAATCGTTTCATCACATGCCCTCGGCAGCTCCGCCCGCAGGTCGTCCCGGCGCGCAATCCTCACTCAGTCGCTGCGCCGCGCTGCGCGCGGCGTCGGCATAGGGAATGAATACCAGATCTGCCCCCTGCTGTGCGAACCATTGCGCGTCGGCCTCGCAGGTGGCCGAGAGCGCGACCCGGCCACCATAGCCCTGCTGGCGCAGCCCCTGGAGCAGCAAGCGGTTGATCGCGCGATCGCGCACCGTGCTCACCACCCAGTGTGCGCGGCGCAACGCCAGCGTGGCGATCAGCTCGGGGTCCTCGATGTCGCCGTAGTGGACGTGGTAGCCGGCGCGGGCCTGGCGACGTACCACGTCGGGGTCGAAGTCGACGGCGAGCACCCGGCGACCACGCTCGCGCAGCCCGTCGGCCATGACCGCGCCGAAACGCCCGAGCCCGAACAGCAGGATCTCGGGCTCGTCGGTCTCTTCCGGCTCCTGCTCGATCTCGCGATGCGGCACCCGGCGCTCGAAGCGGACGAGGTAGGGGGCGAGCCGTTCGTAGAGCGGATGTGAGTAGAGGATCAGGTAGGTCGAGGCGCTGATGGTGATCAGCCCGACCAGGGTGATCAGTCCCAGGGTCTCGGGGGCGAGATGGCCGAGGCTCAGGCCGAGTGCGGCGAGGATCAGCGAGAATTCGCTGATTTGCGCCACCGTCAGCCCGGCGAGGAAACCGGTGCGTCGGCGATAGCCCATATAGCCCATGATCGCCATCACGATCAGCGGATTGCCGATCAGCACGAACAGCGACAGCACCGCCGCCGCGCCGAGCTGGCCACCGATCAGTCCGAGTTCGAGTGTCGCGCCCAGCTCGATAAAGAAGAACAGCAGCAGGAAGTCGCGCAGCGTCACCAGCCGCGCAGCGATCTGCTCGCGATAGCGGGTCGAGGCGATCGACACCCCGGCGAGGAAGGCGCCGACCTCGCGGCTGAAGCCGAGGGCGTCGCCGGCGAGTGCGCCGAGTACTGCCCAGGCGATGGCAAACAGCATCAGCAGTTCGGTCGAGCGCGCCAGCCGATGCAGCAGCCAGGGCAGCACATAGCGCATCAGCAGCGCCACGGTGGCCAGCATTGCCGCCCCCTTGAGCAGGATGGCCAGCGCCTCGCGCACCGGGTGGACATCGCCCTCGGCCTGGCCGACGGCGGTCAGCGCGATCATCACCAGCACCACCACGATGTCCTGGACGATGAGGAAGCCGACGGCGATGCGCCCGTGCAGGGCATCGACCTCGCGTTTGTCCGAGAGCAGCTTGACGATGATGATGGTGCTCGAGAAGGTCAGCGCCACTGCCACGTAGAGCGCGGCCACCGGCTCCAGCCCGAGGAGTCGGGCGATGACGTAGCCCACCGCCGAGGTGAACAGCACCTGCCCGAGCCCGGAGGCCAGCGCCACCGGGCCGACGGTGCGGATGATGTGCAGGTCGAGCTTGAGCCCGACGACGAACAGCAGCAACGCGATGCCGAGTCGCGCGAACAGCTCGATCTCGCTGCTGTGCGCGACCAGCCCGAAGCCTGCCGGTCCGAGCAGGATGCCGACGGCGATGAAGGCGACGATCAGCGGTTGGCGTAGTGCGCGGACGAGCGCACCGGTCACGGCGGCGACGCCGAGGATCAGGCCCATCTGCAGGAAGAGGTCATCGCTCATCGGCATATCCGCCAATGTGCGGTCTGGCGCGGCTCGAGGGTACTCGAGGCGTAGGGCGGGCTGCGGGGTCGGTCCATGGTCCACCTCGAATGGGTCGTTCTCTCCCCGTCGGACCGGGCGCGATCGTGCCGGTTCCCACATCGGTCACCGCCCCTTCACCGCATCTTCACCGCCCATCAACGCCGCGGCAACAGAGTTCGGTGATCCTGTGCGCCACGCTCATCCAGGCAGGCGACGCGATGACCGAGATCACCCGCATGTCCCCTCTGAAATATCGCAGCATCTTCATCTCCGATGTCCATCTGGGCTTCAAGGGGTGTCAGGCCGAGTTCCTGCTCGACTTCCTCGCCACCACCGAGTGTCGGCAGCTCTATCTGGTCGGCGACATCGTCGATCTGTGGGCGCTGCGCGGCGGGCTCTACTGGCCGGAGACCCACAACCGAGTGGTCGCCGCGATCCTCGACAAGGCGCGCGCCGGCACCGAGGTGATCTATGTACCGGGCAACCACGACGAGGTGCTGCGCGCCCATCTCGGGCTCGACTTCGGGCGGGTGGCAGTACGCGACGAGGTGGTCCACACCACCGCCGACGGGCGCCGTTTCCTGGTGCTGCACGGCGATCGCTTCGACGGCGTGATCGAGCACGCGCGCTGGCTCTCGCGCCTGGGTTCGCACGCCTACGACCGACTGCTCGCGCTCAACGCCCAGCTCAGTCGATTGCAGCGGATGCTGGGGTTGCGCTACTGGTCGCTGGCCGGTTATCTCAAGCGCAAGGTCAAGAACGCGGTCAACTATATCGGCGACTTCGAGCGGGTGGTGGCCGAGGAGGCCGCGCGACGGGCGCTCGACGGCATGATCTGTGGCCATATCCATCATGCCGAGATGCGCGACATCGCCGGCGTGGCCTATTGCAACTGCGGCGACTGGGTGGAGAGTTGTACCGCGCTGGTCGAGCATCACGACGGTCGGTTCGAGTTGCTGCGCTGGACCGATGCCTGTGCCGAGTCGCTCGGCGACGAGGAGGGGCGTCCGGCGGTGGCGCTGGCGCGGGTCGGTTGATCCGGCGCTCCTGGCCTATCATGGGGCGAGGTCCTGACCGGAGGAGACGCGCCATGCCCACATTGCAACTGCACACCAATGTCACCGTCGCCCCCGAGCGTCGCGCCGAGCTGCTCGCCCGGCTCTCGGCTGCGGTGGCCGAGCTGCTCGGCAAGCCCGAGTCCTATGTGATGGTCCTGCTCGATGACGGCCGTGCGCTGAGCTTCGGCGGCAGCGCCGAGCCGGCGGCGTTGCTCGAACTGCTCAGCCTTGGCCTGCCCGAGTCCGAGACCCCAGGCTATACGCGCACACTCTGCGCGCTCTGCGAGACGCTGCTCGGCGTCCCTGAGCGGCGGGTCTACATCGATTTCCGCTCGCCGCCGCGCCATCTCTTCGGCTGGAACGGCGGCACCTTCCAGGACCCGCGACGCGACTGACCCTCGCCGCCATCTCCGCGCGCCATTGAACCGCCATCATCCCGCAAGCATCTAATGGATACGGTGTAGCTCGGTTGCGGCGATCGAAACGATTGTCGCCCACGCCGCCCCGTCTCGCCCGCCCCGCCGCGATGCCCGGGGCTATCTCCCGCCCACCCCGGGCGGTCCCTGCCGATCCTTGCGATGGAGGTGTGGAGTCATGGAGGCCCGCGAACTGTCCGACCGGGGGCCTGGTCCCCACTTGGTGCGGCTGCGCGACGGCAGTCGCTGTTTGCTGCGCGCGCTCGGCCCGGAGGATCGCGACTTCCTGCTCGCCTGTTTCGCCGGGCTGTCGCCGGGCTCGCGGCGGCTGCGCTTCTGCGGCGTCAAGCGCGAACTCAACGAGCGCGATCTCGCGGTGCTCGCCGCCATCGACGGGCATCACCATCTTGCCATCGGCGCCATCCGTCTCGATGAACGCGGGATGCCGGGTGAACCGCTGGGGGTGGCGCGCTGTATCCGCACCGCGCCCGGCGCCGACAGCGGGGAGCTGGCCGTCGAGGTGATCGACGCGGCACAGCGTCGTGGCGTCGGTACCGCGCTCCTGCAGGCGCTCATCGGTCACGCCCGCGCCGTGGGTATCCAGCGTCTGCGTTGCGAGGTGCTGGCGGCCAATGTCGGCATGCGCGCGCTGGCCGCGCGTCTCGGCGGGCGTCCGCGCTGGCGTGGCGGCGCGGTGCTCGAGTACGAGCACCTGCTCGGTGGCATCGAGCAGGGCGAGATCCCCTGCAGTGGTTGGCGCGCGACCGTCGCCCGCTATCGTGTGTGGATGCAGCCGCGGCCACGCTCGTTCGGCGCGCGGCGCTCGCGCGTGCTGGCGCGGCGCGCAGCTCAGAGCGCGCGTCGCAACCGGCTCCAGTCGAAGGCCGGGCCGGGGTCGGTCTTGCGCCCTGGGGCGATGTCGGCATGCCCGACGACACGCTCGGGGGTGATCCCCGGATAGCGCCGCCGCAGCGCCCGTGCACAACGTCCGAGCTGGTGGTACTGAGCTGCGGTGAAGGGCTGGGTGTCGGTGCCCTCGAGTTCGATCCCGATGGAGAAGTCGTTGCACGCCTCGCGCTCGCCGAAGCGCGAGCGTCCGGCGTGCCAGGCGCGGCGCTCGCAGGGCACGTACTGCACCAGGGCGCCGTCGCGCCGGATCAGTAGGTGGGCGGAGACGCGTAGTTCGGCGATGGCAGCGAAATAGGGGTGGGCGTCGGGGTCGAGTCGATTGCGGAACAGGGCGTCGATCCACTCCCCGCCGAACTCGCCCGGCGGCAGGCTGATGTTGTGGATCACCAGCAGGTCGATGGTGGTCGCCGGTGGGCGTTCGTCGCAGTTGGGCGAGGGGCGGGCGAGGGCGCCGTCGAACCAGCCGGCGATGTCGATCTCGGGGTCGGTGTCCATGGTTGCTGTGGTTTTCCTTTCGTGTCCGGTGTCTGTGTCTTCGGTGTACACAAGCTCACTGATCTCGGTCATTGGGGCGCTTGACAAGTCTGGCGCCCGGCAATGCCGTGTATCTTGCTGTGCTATAGTGGCCAAGCTGTATACGAATCCCCTAGATATCAGGGATGGTTGCCGGGGAGCCGTCTCGTCCTGATCCGATAGGGGGCCGCCGTGCGGCAGACTGCGCCCGTGCTCAAGATCGCCTTCGTCAATCCGCCCTATCTGGCGCGGTTCTCGCGTACCCAGCGCTCGCCGGCGGTGACCAAGAGCGGCACCCTCTATTTCCCGATGTGGCTCGCCGCCGCCGCCGCGCTCTGCGCCGAATCGGGCCACGAGATCGACCTCATCGACGCTCCGGCCAGCGGCGCCGACATCGAGGCGGTGCTGGCGCGCCTGGCGCACTTCGCCCCCCGGCTGCTGGTGGTCGAGACCAGCACCCCGAGCATCGCCAGCGACCTGGCCTTCTGCGCCCGCGCCCGCGAGCGTCTGCCGGGGACCTGTGTCGCGCTGGTCGGCACCCATGCCTCGGCGCGAGCGCAGGCGTGTCTGCGCGATGAGCCGGCGGTCGATCTGGTGGTGCTCGGCGAGTACGACCTCGGGGTGCGCGACCTGGCCGCGGCGCTCGCGCGCGACGAGCCGGTCTCCACGGTCGCCGGGCTCTGTTACCGTGACGGCGACAGGCCGCGTCTCGGCGCCGCGCGCGCGGTACTCGATGACCTCGACCGGCTGCCGCCGATCAGCCCGATCTATCGTCGCTTCCTCGACATCCGCGACTACTTCAACCCCAACGCCATCCACCCGATGGTGACCATCAGCACCAGTCGCGGCTGTCCCAATCACTGCACCTTCTGCGTCTATCCGCAGACCATCACCGGGCACCGGCTGCGACGGCGCTCGGCGGGTCATGTGGTCGACGAGCTGGAGTACATCCGCAGAGCTTTCCCCGAGGCGCGCTCGGTGTTCTTCGAGGACGATACCTTTCCCGCCGACCGTGCCCGCTGCGCCGAGATCTGCGAGGAGATGATCCGTCGCGGCTTCGACCTGCCGTGGTCGGCCAACGTGCGCGTCGATGTCGAGCCTGAGACCCTGCGGCTGATGCGTCGCGCCGGCTGTCGCAACCTCTGCGTCGGCTTCGAGAGCGGTGACCAGGCGCTGCTCGATCGCGTGCGCAAGCGTATCACCCTGGCGCAGTCGCGCGCCTTCATGCGCGAGGCCCGCGCGCTCGGGCTGATCGTCCACGGCTGCTTCATGGTCGGGCTGCCGGGCGAGACCCCGGAGACCATGCGCCGGACCCTGGAGCTGGCCATCGAGCTGGCCCCGGACACCGCTCAGTTCTACCCGATCATGGTCTATCCGGGGACCGCCGCCTACGACTGGTACGCGCGCGAGGGGATGCTGGTGACCGAGGACTTCTCGCGCTGGCTCACCCCCGCCGGGCTGCACAACACCGTGGTGCGCAGCGCGGTGCTCGACGCCGAGGCGTTGGTCGCCTTCTGCGACCAGGCGCGGCGGCGTTTCTATCTGCGTCCGCGCTATCTGTGGCGGCGGCTCGGGCTGGTGGCGCGCGATCGCGAGGAGTTCCGCCGCACCTGGCGCGCCGGGCGCACCTTCTTGCGCCATCTGCTGCGCGGCTCGGACATCGAGGCCGGCCATGGCTGAGGCCGCGCCGCGGATCTCGGTGGTGGTCCCGGCCTATCAGGCCGAGGCGACCCTCGGGCGTTGTCTCGACGCACTCCTCGCCCAGCACACCGCCGCCGATGACTACGAGGTGATCCTGGTCGACGACGGTTCGCGCGATCGCACCGCCGAGATCGCCCGGCGCTATCCGCTGCGCTACGTCTATCAGGCCAATGCCGGTCCGGCGGCGGCGCGCAACCACGGCGCGCGGCTGGCCCGCGGCGAGCTGCTGCTGTTCACCGACAGCGACTGCGTGCCGGCGCCGGACTGGATCGAGCGGATGCGCGCACCCTTCGCCGACCCCGAGGTGATGGCGGTCAAGGGGGCCTATCGCAGCGATCAGCCGCAACTGGTGGCGCGCTTCGTCCAGCTCGAGTTCGAGCAACGCTTCGCGCGGCTGCGCCGACGCGCGCGCATCGACATGGTCGACACCTATTCCGCCGGTTATCGGCGTGCGGTCTTCGTCGCGCTCGGCGGCTTCGATCCGCGCTTCCCCAAGGCCGACAACGAGGACACCGAACTCTCCTACCGGATGGCCGCGCGTGGCATGCGCATGGTGTTCGCCCCCGACGCGGTGGTCAGCCATCTCGGTCACCCCGATTCGGTCTGGCGCTATGCGCGGCTGAAGTTCTCGCGCGGCTACTGGCGGATGGTGGTCTACAAGCGCCACCCCGGCAAGATGCTCGCCGACAGCTATACCCCGCAGACGCTCAAGCTGCAGATCCTCGCCACCCTCGCGCTCGCCCCGGCACTGGCGCTCGCGCCCTGGTGGCCGAGGGCGGCGCTGGCGCTCGGTGGTGCGACGCTCGCCGCCTTCTTGCTCAGCGCCGCGCCCTTCCTCGCCGCCGCCTGGCGGCGCGATCGCCGGCTGGCGCTGGCCGCGCCGGCACTGCTGCTGGTACGCGCCGCCGCGCTCGGCGGCGGCGCCGTCGTCGGGAGCCTGCTGGGGCGTCTCGGCGCGGGCGTGGGGGCTGATCGATGAGACGCACCCAGCGCAGTGTCTGCCGGATCTGTCACGGCGGCTGCGGTGCACTGGTGACCGTCGAGGACGGGCGCGTGGTCAAGGTCGTCGGCGATCGCGACTCCCCGATGAACCAGGGCTGGATGTGCGTCAAGGGGCTGCGCACCCCGGAGATCGCCAACCACCCCGACCGACTGGAGTGGCCGCGGCGCCGCCGCCCGGGCAAGGCCGGCGGCTGGGAGCGGGTGAGCTGGGAGGCGGCGCTCGACGAGATCGCCGAGCGCGTCGCCGCGATCCGCGATCGCCTCGGCCCCGAGGCGATCGCCCTGGGGCAGGGCACCGGGCGTCATCACTACATGCACGTGGTGCGCTTCGCCAACGCCCTGGGCACCCCCAACTGGTACGAGCCGGGGCTGGCGCAGTGCTTCATCCCGCGGGTGACGGTGAGCAACCTCACCTACGGCGGCTATGTCACCGGCGACTACTACGGCGACACCCCGCCGGCCTGCATCCTCTTCTGGGGGAGCAACCCGCTGGTCTCCAACCCCGACGGCAAGATCGGCATCGCCATCCGTCGCGCCCTCGATCGCGGTGCGGTCGGCATCGCCGTCGACCCGCGTCGGCACGAGACGGCGCGTCGCTGCGAGCTGTGGCTGGGGCTGCGCCCGGGTACCGACGCAGCGCTGGCGCTGGCGATGATCCAGGTGATCATCGCCGAGCGGCGCTACGACGCCGAGTTCGTCGCGCGCTGGACCCAGGGCTTCGACGCACTGGCCGCCCATGTCGCCGACTGTACCCCGGCCTGGGCGGCACCGATCACCGGGGTCGCCCCCGAGCTGATCGTCGAGGCGGCGCGTCGCTATGCTGCGCTCCGCCCGGCGGTGCTGGAGTGGGGCGTGGGGATCGAGCAGAACGTCAACGCCCTGCAGACGGTGCGTGCGCTGGCCTGTCTGCGCGCCCTGGTCGGCAGCATCGATGTGCCCGGCGGCGAGCTGCTGTCGATGCAGCGGATGCGCGCCTATCCGACCCTGGCCGAGCAACTGCCGCGCGAGCAGGCGCGCAAGCGGCTCGGCGCCGAGCGCTTCAAGCTGCTCGGTGGCTGGCGCGCCTACATGCCCTCGGCGCACATCCCCACGCTGTTCGCCGCGATGCGCACCGGCGAGCCCTATCCGGTCAAGGGGCTGCTGGTGTTCGGCAACAACGCGCTGGCGACCGTGGCCAACGCCCGCGCGGTGCGCCGCAGCCTCGAGTGCCTCGATCTGCTGGTGGTGAGCGAGCTGTTCATGACACCGACGGCGGAGCTGGCCGACTTCGTGCTGCCGGCGGCCTTCTGGCCCGAGGTCGAGCAGGTGATCGGCTATCCGCTGGCCACCGGCAACCTGGTCTACCACCAACCGGCGCTGACCCGGCGCGGCGAGTGCCGACCGGACGAGTGGATCATCGACCAGCTCTCGCGGCGGCTCGGCCTGCCCGACAGCGAGCGTCCCTTCGAGGCGGTGATGGCCCATCAGCTCGAGCCGACCGGGGTCGGTCTCGATCAGCTGCGTCGCCAGGGCGTGCTGCGGCTGCCGCATCGCTACCGCAAGTACGAGACACGCGGCTTCCGCACCCCGTCGCGGCGCATCGAGCTCTACAGCAAGGCGCTCGAGCGACTCGGCTACGACCCGCTGCCGAGCCATGTCGAACCGCCCGAGAGCCCGCGTAGCCGTCCCGACCTGGCGCGCGACTATCCCTATGTGCTGATCACCGGCAGTCGCCGGCGCGAGTTCTTCAACAGCGAGCACCGCCAGGTCGCCGGGCTGCGTCGCCGCGCGCCCGACCCGCGCGCCCAGCTCCACCCCGAGGTGGCGCGCGCCGAGGGCATCGCCGACGGCGACTGGATCGCGATCGCCACGCCGCGCGGTCGCATCCGCATGCGCGCCGAGATCACCCCCGAGATCAACCCCGAGGTGGTGAGCATCGACCACGGCTGGTGGTTCCCGGAGGCGCCGAGCGCGCTCGCCGGGGCGTGGCGCGCCAACGCCAATCTGTTGACCTCCGACGCGCCGCCCTACGACCCGGCCTTCGGCACCTATCAGCTGCGCGGACTCCTGTGTCGCCTCGCCCCCGCGAGCGCGCCCGCCGCCGCCGAGATCGACGAACCCGACGATGATCCAGCACGCGCTTGAGCGTCTCAACCTCTTCCTCGGTGCGCGGGTCGGCGGCCAGCGGGTGCGCTGGTTCGTGCTCGCGCTGGTGCTCACCGACCTCGGCTGTCTCGCGCTCAGCCTGTGGTTGGGCTGTCTCTCGCACCGCATCGGCGGGGGCGGGCCGGTCGACGGCGTCGCGTTGGGGCTGGTCGGGATGCTGCTCGGCGCCCTGGTGTTCGAGCGCGTCGGGCTCTATCGCTACGAGCCGAGCATGATGCGGCTGGTGGAGATCCGCAAGATCATCCGCGCGGTGGTGATCCTCGCCCTGGTGCTCACCGCCTTCGCCTTCTACACCGGCGAGCAGGCGGCGCGGCTCGCGCTGCTTCACGCCATGGGCTGGTTGCTGGTCACCCTGCTGGGCGCGCGCGCCCTGGTCTATCGGCTGCAGCAGTCGCTCTACTCGCGGCGCTTCAACGTCAGCCGGGTGCTGATCGTCGGCGCCGGCGAGGCCGGGCGGATGCTCTACAAGCACATCCGCGAGGCCCCCGAACTCGGCTACTGGGTCTCGGGCTTCTATGACGAGGACCGTCGCGCCCTGGCGCTCGCCGGAGAGGCCGCCGCCGGGCCCGAGGCGCCGGCGCTGATCGCCGAGGCCGACGCGCTGCGCGCCTTCATCGAGCGCGAGCAGGTCACGCTGGTGCTGATCAGCACCCCGATCCGCAGCGCCGGCGAGTGTCACCTCCAGCAGCTGATGCGCCTGACCGAGGGACTGGCGGTGCGGATCTGCTTCATGCCCTATCTCAGCGGCTACTTCGCCAAGCAGATCCAGTTCATGGACATCAACGGCATCCCCATGGTGACCCTGGGCGCGATCCGCCCCCGGCCCGCCGAGCAGATCAGCAAGCGCCTGCTCGACCTGACGCTGGCGGGGGCGGCGCTGTTGCTGCTCGCGCCGCTGATGATCGCGATCGCGCTGTGGATCCGTCGCGACTCGCCCGGGCCGGTGCTCTTCGTGCAGGAGCGGGTGGGCAAGGACGGCGCGCGCTTCCCGATGTACAAGTTCCGCACCATGCACCTCGACAGCCCCAGGTTCGCCTATTCGCCGACCGTCTCGGACGACCCGCGGATCACCCGCGCCGGACGCTTCCTGCGGCGCACCAGTCTCGACGAGCTGCCGCAGCTGCTCAACGTGCTCGAGGGCAGCATGAGCCTGGTCGGCCCGCGCCCCGAGATGCCCTTCATCGTCGAGCAGGAGTACGAGGAGATCCATCGCGAGCGGTTGCGGGTGAAGCCGGGGATCACCGGGGTCTGGCAGATCAGCGGCGACCGCGACAAGCAGATCCACGAGAACATCTCCTACGACCTGTTCTATGTCGAGAACCGCTCGCTGCTGCTCGACGCCATCATCCTGGTACGCACCCTGTTGTTCGCCGTCTCGGCGATGCGTACCTGCTAGCCGCGCCACCGGAGCCGCCATGGAGACCGCGACCCCAACCCTCAACGCCCTGCTCGCCGAGCACGCCAGGCGCACCCCGGAGCGCCCCTTCATCCACCATCGCGACGGCACGCTCGACTATCGCCGGACTCAGGCGCTGGTCGAGCGTCTCGCCGGCGCGCTGCACGCGCTCGGGCTGGGGCCGGGAGCGCGGCTGGGGATCGCGCTCGGGCGGCGGCCCGAGGGGGTGCTCGCCTTCCTCGCCGCGACCCGGATCGGCGCCCTGCCGGTGGCGCTCAATCCGGCGCTGGAGCCGCGTCTGCTGCTCGGGTTCGCGCGCGCGCAGCGGCTCGCCGCGCTGCTCGCCGAGGGCGAGACGCTGGCGGCGCTGGCCGCCGGGGAGCTGCCCGAGGGGATGGCGCTGATCGACCGCGCCGGTCGCCACCCCGGCTGTCTCTCCTGGCCCGAGCTGCTCGGCGCCTCGCCCATCGCTTCACGGCCCGAGCCCGAGCCGGGGCAGGTCGCCTATCTCAACTTCACCACCGGCACCACCGGACGGGCCAAGGGCGCACTGGCGACCCACGCCAATCTCTACTGGAACACCCGCGCCGCGATCGAGGCCTTTGCACTCGGCCCGGACGACGTCCATCTGTGCATGTTCGCCGCCTTCGCCCACCCTCACGAGCTGTTCTGTCGCGCGCTCCAGACCGGCGGTGCGCTGGTGCTGCTCGAGGAGATCAGCCCACGCGCCATCGCCGGGACGATCCGCGCGTTCGGGGTGACCTGCATGATGGGGCTGGCGCCGATGTACCGGATGATGGCCGGGGCCTGTGTGCGCGCCGATCTCGCCAGCCTGCGTCTGGCCGAGAGCGGGGGGATGTACACCAGCCCGGAGATCAACGCCGCCTTCGCCGCGCGCGGCGGGGTGCCGATCATGTCGGTGTGGGGCAGCACCGAGACCAGCGGGGTGGCGTTGGCCAACACCGCCGAGGGCTATCGGCTCGACGGCAGCATGGGGCGGGTGTGTCCGCACTATCAGGCGCGCGTCGTCGACGAGCTGGGGCGCGAGCTGCCGCCGGGTGAGGTCGGCGAGCTGCTGCTGCGCGGTCCGGGGCTGGTCTCGGGCTACGACGGTGGGATCGCGCTGGCCGGCCACCAGGGCTGGTATCGCAGCGGTGATCTGGCGCGGTGCGACGACGAGGGTTTCTATTATTACGTCGAGCGGATCAGCGGCATGATCAAGGTCGCCGGGCTCAAGGTCTATCCGCTGCAGCTCGAGCTGCTGCTCGGCGCCCATCCTGAGGTGCGCGAGGCGGCGGTGCTCGGTCGTCCCGACCGCCGCAAGGGTGCGGTGCCGGTGGCCTTCGTCGTGCCCGAGCCGGGCGCCGAACTCGACGCGGCCCGACTGCGCGCACACTGTCGCGCCCAGGGGCTGCCCAACTACATGGTGCCGAGACGCTTCGAGCTGGTCGACGACCTGCCGCGCATCGGCAGTGGCAAGATCGACAAGCGGCCCCTGCGCGCCCTGGTGGAGCGCGGGTCCCTGACCGACGGGTGACGACGATGAAGGCATTGAGGGCAACGGCGGTCTGGGATCCCAGGCCGGGGTACGCGCCGAGCGCGCGCGAGCTGGAGCGGCGCCGCGCCGACTGCGCCAGTCAGGTGTGGCGCGATCCGAGCTTCGCGCTCGCCGAGGTCGCGGTCCCGGAGATCGGCGACACCGAGGTGCTGGTGCGGGTGGTGTGCTGCGGCATCTGCGGCTCGGACAGCCATCTCTACCAGACCGACGCCGAGGGCTATCTGATGTTCTCCGGGCCGGCGGCGCTGCCCTGCATCATCGGCCACGAGTACGCCGGGGTGGTCGAGCGTGTCGGGCGCGCGGTGCGCGGGCTGCGCGAGGGCGATCTGGTCGCCGCCGAGAGCATCGTCTGGTGCGGCTGCTGCACCCCCTGTCGCAGCGGCGCCTTCAACCAGTGCGACCGGGTGGAGCTGACCGGGATCACCACCGACGGCGCGCTGGCCGAGTACGTCGCCGTCGACGAGCGTCAGTGCTGGTCGCTCGCCGCGCTCGCCGGGCGCTACGACGACACCCGGCTGTTCGAGGTGGCGGCGCTGATCGAGCCGCTGGGCTGTGCCTACAACGGGCTGTTCGTCTGCGCCGGCGGCTTCCGCCCCGGGGCGGTGGTGGTGGTCCACGGCGCCGGCCCCATCGGACTCGGCGCCATCGCCCTGGCGCGCCTGGCGGGGGCCAGCCAGGTGATCGCCTTCGACCCCATCGTCGAGCGTCTGGCGATCGCCGAGACGCTGGGGGCCGATCGCGTCTACGACACTACGGCGCTGCGCCGCGACGGCGTCAGGCCGCGCGACCTGGTGCTCGAGCACACCGCCGGGCGCGGCGCCGAGATCCAGGTCGAGGCGGCGGGCGCGGCCGGGGAGACCGTCCCCGAGATGCAGTCCTCGCTCGCCCCCGGCGGCCAGATCGTCTATCTCGGGCGCGCCGCCACCGAGACCCCGGTGCAGCTCAACGGGTTGGTGAGCGGTGCCAATGCCATCCAGGGCGGGCGCGGTCACGCCGGCTACGGCATCTATGACGGCATCATCCGGTTGCTCGCCAGTGGCCGGCTCGAGGTCGCGCCGATGATCACCGCGCGCTATCCGTTCGCCGAGGCGATCACCGCCCTGGCGACCTCGGTACGGCGCACCGACGGCAAGGTGATGGTGCGGATCGGCTGACTGGAGGCGCGTATTGCACCGCGACAGTCGTCGTGCGATCACGCCGACTGATCGATGCCGGACGGTTTCCGTGTCGACGGCTTGCGCGAGTCGCGGACCCGCTGCTGCGCCGATGGTGTTGCGGCTCGGCCTGAGGTTGTCATCGGGGCGCTTCCGGCCTGTGTCGTGGTGCGGTTTGCGGCGTCCCCGCCCGACTGTCGGGCGAGGTGTCGCGGTCAGCGGCCCTGGGTGCGGTCGATCAGGTTGTAGCCCTGCAGCGAGGGCAGCAGGTTGTCGACCACTCGGGTCCACAGCGCCAGCGGAGCGGCGGTGACATAGACCACATCGTACGCGACGAGCGGGAACTGGGCGCCGAGCACCATCGCGGTGGCGTCGCTGAGATCGAGCTGATAGATCTGGATCGGTCGCGCCTCGCCGCCAGGGCGGATGACGAACACTCCGGTGGCATCGGCCGTACCCTCGCTGAGCCCGCCAACGCTGCTCAGCGCCTCGGTCAGTCGCATGCCGTTACGGCCCATGACCAGAGTGGTCGGCTGACGGACCTCGCCGAGCACGAACACCTTGAGGGCGTCGTTGCGCGGCACGTGGATGATGTCGTTGTCGCGCAGCAGCCGGTTCTCGGTGAGCACCCCGTGCTGGAGCAGCGCCTGCAGCGAGATCCGCTGCTCCTTGCCCCGCCGGCTCAGGACCACGTTGTCCCAGTCGGCCTGCTCGGTCAGGCCGCCGGCGTGGTTGATGGCATCGAGCAGGGTCAGCGGGATGTTGGTGAGCGGGCGCGGTCCCGGCTTTCTGACCTCGCCGGTGACATAGACTCGCTTGGCGTTGAAGGCGGCGACGTTGACCTCCACCTTGGCCTCCTCGATGTATCCCGAGAGCGCCTCGGTGAGTCGCTGGCGCACCTCCTCCAGGGTCAGCCCCGCGACCGCGAGCTTGCCGACATAGGGAAAGTAGATGGTGCCGTCGTTGTGTACCCAGGTGCCGGATTCGGCGGCGCTGCGATAGGAACCGGCGGGGATGGTCAGTTCCTCGTGCTCGAAGACGATGATGTTGAGGATGTCGCCCTTGCCGACCCGATAAGCGTAGTTGGTGATCTCATGCTCCAGCGCCGGGTTGTCGAGCGGGCTGGGTGGCGGCGTGGTGAGCCGTTGGATCAGCTTGAAGGTGATCGGGTGGATCTCGGCCTGCTCGGCGGCCGGAGGCTCCTCGGCGCCACTGCGCGGCTTGTCGAAGGTCACCATTCGGGTGCCCGGGACCAGGGCGCAGCCGGTGCCGAACGTGATCAGTCCGATCAGCGCGAGCACGGCGCTCCGGCGGACACGGGGCGATGGCGTGTGGGTGGTGGTCATCGGTGTATCCGGGGTCAGTGCAGATAACGGTATTCGAGCGGGTCGACGGCGGTCAGCACCAAGCCGACAGGCGCGCGCCGGGAGAGCCGCTCGAGTGCCGCGCGTGCCGCGCGCAGCGGGGTGCGTCCGGCACCGATCACCAAGAGCGCGTGCTCGACCCGCGCCAGCACCTGGATGGCGTCCTCGCTCGTGCGTAGCGGCGGGGTGTCGATCAGGATCAGCTCGTAGTCCTCGTCGAGACGCGTGAGCAGCGCGCCGAGTCGGGCATCGGCGAGGAGCGGCGCCGGGTCATCGAGCGTGGCGCCGGCCGGCAGCAGGTCGAGCCCGGGCACGCGGGTGGGAACGATGCAGTGCTCGATTGCCACGCCCTCGCGCAGGTGTCCGACCAGTCCGGGGACTGGTGCGGCATCGAGCCGCGTGGCGAGGTCGGGGGTGCGTAGGTCGAGTTCCAGCGCGAGCACCCGCAGCCCGTCGCTGGCGCATTGCTCGGCGAGTGCGGCGAGCAGGGCGGTGCGCCCGTCGCCACGACAGGGTCCGACCAGCGCGAGCCGGTGGGGCAGTCGACCGTCGAGCCGTTCGCGCAACCGGTTGCACAACGCGCGCAGCGGCTCGCGCAGCGCCGGCGCCGGGCGCGCGCCGCGGCGCACCCGCACCAGTCGGGCGAGCAAGGGCGGGCCGGGTAAGGCCGCCGGGTCGCGTACCGAGTCGTCGAACAGATCCTCGATCAGGGCGATGCCGAGTGCCCAGAAGCCGCCGAGCAGCACGGCGACCACGGCGTTGAGCGCGAGGCTCGGCTTGGCCGGGCGAGTAGTCGGCGTGGCCCGCTGAACCAGCACGTGGGTCGGCGCGACCATCGCAGCGGCGAGGCCGAGTTGACGCTGCGCCTCGAGCATCCGGTCATGGATTGCCTTGCTCACCTCCAGTTCGCTGTTCAGCGCGGCCTGGCGCTCGAGCAGCGCGGCATGGGCGTCGATCCGGTCGCGACACTCGGCGATGGTGTGGGCGATCTGTCGTCCCTCGGTCTCGCTGATCGCCAGCGCCACCCGCTGCGAGATACGTTGCGCGCCGAGTTCCTCGTAGAAGCCCAGGGTCTCGCCGCCACCGCTGACTACCGCTTGCGCCTCGGCAACGATCAGCTCGCGCAGGCGCTCGATCTGGGCGAGCAGCCGACGGTACTCTGAGGATGCCTCGGTGCTGCCGACGCGCAGCGCCGCCAGCTCCTGGAGCAGGTCGTTGAGGTCGGCCTTGAGGCTGCGGATGTGCTCGCTGTTGGCCTGGGCCTGGTCGGCGCTGCGCGCCGCCCCGGTGCGGGCCAACTCGATGTCGAGGGCGCCCAGCTCGGCGGCGATCGCCGCCTGCTCGGTACGGTTCTCCTCGGCCTGGGTGCGCAGGGTGGCGAGCTTGGTCACCAGGGTCTCGAGTTGCGCCTCGAGGTCGCTCACCCCGGTCTCGGCGATGAAGGTGCGCTGCGCGGCGAGGGCAGCGAGATAGTCGTCGCGCACCGTGCCGAGCCGTTCGACGACGAAGGCGCGGGCACGTGCCAGATCGGCCTGCTGGAGTTCGACCTGGCTGGCGATATAGGCCTCGGCGAGTCCGTTGGCCAGTGCCGCGGCCTGATCGCGCTCACCGCTCCAGCCGACGATCTCGATCATGCGGCCGTCCTCGAGTTGGTCGATGTCGAGGTGTGGGCGCGGGGTCAGGCGTGGCAGCAAGCCGCCCTTGATTAGCCGCCGTGCGGTGAGCGGCTCGCCTTGGTCGTCGCTGAGTCCGAGGGTGGTGATCACCCGCTCGAGCGAGGGTTCGAGCTGACCGAGCGAGATCTCGGTGTCGGCATCGAAGTCGTCGCTGCTGCTGAGGCTGGCTGCGGGGATGCCGAGCGCGGCGAGCAGGGTGTTGGCCCCGGGCGATTCGCGTACCAGCACCAGCGCGGTCGAGCGATAGGTCGGTGCGCTCACCAGGGTGAAGAGTGCGACCAGCGCCAGCACGGCGAGGAACAGGCTGGCGAGTGTGCGGCGACGCCGGATCAGCAGGTCGCGGATCTGTATCAACTCCATCTTGTCGCGTCGCCATGCTCGGGGTCGGGGGCGAACTCCTCCGGGGGTGTCTTCGCGGGTACGCTCGGCGGGCCATTATACCGGCCGGTGGCGTCGCGTCGTGCGATGCGTACGGTGGCGACGACCAGCCCATAGAGTATCCAGCTGAAGGCCGAGTCGTAGGAGAAGTCGACCGTGGCATGGATCAGGAACGCCAGTAGCGCGGCGGCGAGACAATACAGATAGCGGCGCAGCCGGGGGTCGCGGATCTCGCGGAGCGCCCGCGCCAGGGCGAGGACGATCCCGAGCACGAAGCCGAGCAGCAGCAGGATGCCGACCGGACCGGCGTCGAAGAGGACGCTGAAATAGTAGTTGTGCGCTCCCGGCCAGGGGTCGACGAGATGGGCGAAGCCGCCGAGTCCGGCGCCGATCCAGCGCTCGCCGAGCAGCCTCAGCCCCGTCTCCCAAAACTCCAATCTGAAGGTGATGGACAATTCGTTGACCCCGGTCCCCGAGGCCAGGCGGTCGGCGCGCAGCACCATCACATTGAACACCATGATCGCGACCAGCGCGGCGAGGAAGGCGAGTCCGGCCAGCAGCCGTCGTCCGCGCAACCCGGGGTAGAGCGCGATGAAGGCGGCGAGGGCGATGACGAAGGCGCCGGCCGCGCCCTTGGAGCCGGTGGCCAGCAGGTTGGAGATCAACCAGGGGGCGCTCAGCGCGAGCACCAGCCGGGCGCGCCAGCCGCACTCGGGCCAGAGCGCGCAGCCGGCCATGAACACGAAGGTGGTGACGGTGCCGGCGATCTGCGGCGGCGCGAAGCCGCCGGCGCGAGTGCCGTAGAGGATCAGCGATGGCTCGAAGCGCCAGTCCGGGCCGAGCTGGACCTGCAGCGCTCGCAGCGGGCTGGTGTCGATCTTGTTGGAGAGCACCAGCATCAGTGCCAGCACAAGGCCCCAGGCGACCGTGAAGCCGAGGGTCAGGGTGAGCGCGCGCCGATCGTCGACATAGAGCTGGATGAGGAAATAGAGCCCGACCCCGAGGATGAGGTTCAGTCCCATGCTCGACCCGTGCAGCGGATCGAGGCTCCAGCCGTAGCTGGCGAGCATCCACAGCAGCAACAGCAGTGGCAGGGTGTCGAGCGCGGCGAGCCTCGGGGGTGCGCCGGGGGCACGTCGGGCGAGCACTCGCGCGGTCAGTAGCGGCAGCAGCAGCGGGGCGAGCCCCAGGGCCAGCGGATAGCGCTCGCCGAGCGCGCGCAGCGGCGAGTCGGTGCTCAGGTTGACGTTCATCAGCAGCGCCGCGCCATAGATCACCAGGAAGCCGATCAGCGGCCAGCGCAGGCTCGCGGCATAGAACCACAGCAGCGCGACCAGCCCGAGCGCGAGCCAGGGCGAGACCAGGATGGCGAGCGCCGCCGGTAGTGCGAGCGCAACCAGCAGGGTCGCGTTAAGGGGGATCGCCAGTCGGTCCATCCGCGCTCAGATAACGTGGTGTGGTGTCGAGGTCGAGCCGGATCGCGCCGTCCACCAGCGGTAGGGTGCGCGGTGCCGGGCCGCTGTCGGGCAGCGCCGACTCGACCCGTACCCGCGCCGTTCCGGCATGCTCGACGGGGATGCGTACCGCTGTGCTGCCGCCCGGTCGGTCGCTCCAGGCCACCAGGAATGGCGCGCCGTGACAATGGAAGCGCACCACCACCAGGCCCTGCTGGTCGTGCAGCAGCCGGGTGCGAGGCCAGTCGCAGTCGTCGAGTCGCTCGGTCATCCGTCGATAGGCGTGATAGGCCGGTTTGCGTCGTCCGTCGGCGTCGATCAGGGCGACCTGGCGGAAGTAGTCGTGATCCGGGCCGGCGCCGCGCTCGGGGGCGGCGCGCAGCCCCGACCACAGGATCAGGCGAAATCCGGAGCCGAGCAGATAGGCGTGACGCTTGACCACGTCCTCGGCCTGGTCGCGCTCGTCCTCATGGCGCCCGGCGTGTTCGAGCGCGACCAGCGGTGCGGGCGCGAAGCCGTTGCGCGCGGCGGCGCGCTCGAGGTCGTCGATCCAGGTGCGCAGCTCGGCGTACTGGCGCTCGAGCGCCACCCCCGGGGCGGTGCCGATCCAGTGCTGGTCGAGATAGTCGTAGGGGCGCTCGCCCCCGGCGCGGGCACCGAGCCGATCGAAGAAGGCGTCCATGAAGCGGCGTGGATCGGTGTCGCCGTGCCAGCCGGGGCCGCGCACCATGCCGGCGATCACCTCAGCGTCGGGGTCGGCGGCGCGGATCGCGCGATGGGCGAGGAGCAGGGTGTCGGCGAGGTCGGCGCCATCGCCTTGCCAGTAGCGTTTGGCATAGGGCTCATTCTCCACCGCCCAGCGTCGGATCGGCGCGCGCAGACCGGGCATGTCGGCGCGCCCGTCGCCGTCGTAGCGCTCCACCGCGGCACGCACGAAGGCGCCGTAGGCTGCTGTGTCATCGGGTTTGCGCGAGATCGCGCGCGCCATTCGCCGGCCCGTTGGTTGTGGCGGTGAGGCGGTGAGGATGGGCACCAGGTGGATATTGTTGGCCTGGCTGTAGCGCACCAGGGCGTCGAGCCGGCTCCAGTCGTAGCCCTCCCGGCCACCGTCGACGGCGTGCCGTTGCACCAGGTTCCAGCTGAAGGCGAAGGTCGCGCCCTGTGATGCCCAGTGGGCGCCGAGCGCGCGCATGGTCTCGCCATAACCCTGGTTCCAGGAGGTGTGCTGGAAGCGCAGCATGTTGGGATCGAAGAAGCCGAATGGCGAGTCCAGCGAGGCCCGCATGCGTGCCCGGTCGAAGTGGTCCTCGGGCGCCGTCTCGGGCATCGGCAGGGAGGCCGGCGCGCGATGCATGGGTGCGCGCGGTGGCGTGGCGTCCGTCTGGAGTGGGCGCCTGGCCGGCGCGCCCGCTGGTCGCCCGTCTCCCGGGCCACTGTCGACGACGATCAGCGCGTGTGGGGTCAGGCGCACGCGGGTCCCCGGGGTCAGCGCGTCGCGGCCGATCTCGTGTTCGCGCAGTACCAGGGCGCCGGGCGGCAGGGGGCGGGTCCCGCCGCCGAGCGTCTCGATCCGTGGCGGCGTGCCGGCCACCACGCGTCCGCGCAGCGGACCCCGCCCCGCGCCTCCCCCGGGGACCACCACCCGCTCGCCCGGATTGAGCGCGGTGGGGTCGGCGCGACTGTGACGCAGCAGCCGCAGTCCGCCGAGCGTCCGGGTGAGGGCGCGACCGTCGCTGGTGATCAGGTGCACCCGATCGCCCGCGATTCGCTCCACCCGCGCCATGCTCGGGCGCTGCGTCGCTCGCTCGGTCATGGGCGCTGCGGGTCGGTTCCAGGGTGGCGGTTGGGGATCGCTCTCGGGGGCGCAGGCCGGCAGCAGTTGGCTCGTCAGTAACAGGACCAGGGTCGCGAGTCGGCTGGAAGGTGTCATCGGCGCTCCCGACAGCGGGGTGGCATCGACGTATTGTCGATCCTCCGCTGGCCTCAGGTCCAGCGGCGATGGTTGCGTCTCGTGTGCGCGAACTGCGCTGGAACAAGGTCGCCCCGATGACCTGCTGTTATCCTTCTATCTATCGCAAGGTCGCGATCCGCCGGTATCCCGCCGGCGCGGACCGGTCCGGATATGGCCGACTTGGCGTGACGGGTTGAACGGCGGGAGAACACGCAGTGGTCGGGATTGAACCATCCAGGGTGCTTGTGCGGTGATCGGCTCGCAGCAGGGCGATGGCGCGCTGGGCGTGGCCGCACGCGGCTCGCTGATCACCCTCGCCGGGAGCTTCGTCGGCAAGGGGCTGGGCCTCGCCCTCAGGGTGCTGGTCACCCGGCTGCTCGGCGAGGCGGCCTTCGGCGCGCTGGCGCTCTGTCTGCTCGTCGGCGAGTTCGCCCGCACCCTGGCGGTGGCCGGGCTGGCGCGCGGCGGCATGCGCTTTCTCGCGCTGGCGCTCGGCGAGGGGCGCCCCGAGACCATCCCGGCGCTGTTGCGTACCGTGTTCTCGATCCCGCTGGCGCTTTCGCTGCTCTGGGCCCTGGCCCTCTTTCACGGCGCCGATACCCTGGCTAGTGGCTGGTTCGGCGATCCCACGCTCGCCCCGCACCTGCAACGCTTCGCCTTCGCCATCCCGGCGCTGGCGCTGCTGCGCGTCGGGGTCGAGACCAGCCGCGGCTTCCACACCACCCGTTACGCGACCCTGGTCGAGCAGCTCGCGCTGCCGGCGCTGCTGTTGTGCGCCGCGCTCGGCGGCTATCTGCTCGGCGGCAGCCTCGGGGCGGTGATCTGGGGGATGGTGCTGGCCTATGGCGTGGCGCTGGGGCTGATCCTGCTGGCGCTGCGCCGTCAGCTCGGCGCCGCGCTGCGCGCGCCGCGCACGCCGTCCGCTGCCGTCGCGTCGGCGCCGGGCGCCGGGGTGGTGCTGCGCTACTCGTTGCCGCTGTTTTTGAGCGGCTTCGCCGCGATGCTGATGGGCTCGCTCGACCTGCTGCTGCTCGGTCACTGGGTCTCGGTCGCCGAGGTCGGGGTCTATGCCGCCGCGCTCGCCCTCGCCGGGCTGCTGTCCTCGACGCTGATGAGTTCGGTCAACAGCATCCTCGCGCCGCTGATCGCCAGTGCCCACGGTGGCGCCGATCCGGCGCGCATCGCCCATCTCTATCGTGCCACCACGCGCTGGCTGACGCTGCTCGCGGTGCCGCTGGCGGGCGCGGCGGTGCTCGCGCGCGAGCCGTTGATGGCGTTGTTCGGCCCCGGCTTCGTCGCCACCGGCGCCGGGGTGTTGGCGGTGCTGGTGATCGGTCACGCGCTCAACTGCGCCAGCGGCGGGGTCGGTCAGGTGTTGGCGATGACCGGTCACCAGGGGCTGGAGCTGCTCGCCAACCTGATCGCGATCGCACTCAACCTGGCGCTCAACTTGGCGCTGATTCCGCTGCTCGGGCCGCTCGGCGCGGCGCTGGCGACCGCCATCGCGCTGGTCACGCTCAATGGGCTGCGGTTGTTGATGGTCCGGGCGCGGCTGGGGATGCAGCCCTTCGCCCGGCGTCCGCTGTTGGTGGCGGCGGCGGGGGTGGTGGTGGTGCTGGGCTGCGAGCTGAGCGGGCTGCGCGCGCTGGCACCGCTGTGGTGCGGGCTGGGCGTCGGACTGGCGCTGGCGGCGCTGGGTTGGCGTCTCGGTCTCGCGGCCGAGGACCTGAGACTGTTGCGGGGGCTGGGCGGACGGCTCGCTCGCGGCGGGCGATTGAGCCGGGCCTGAGCGCCCGGGGCATGGGGGAGACGAGATGACGCAGAGCAACAACCGGGTGATGGTCTTCGGCATGGACGGGGCCACCTTCGACATCATGCAGCCGCTGCTCGATGCCGGCCGGCTGCCCAATCTGGCGCGGCTGATCGCGCACGGGGCGAGCGGCACGCTCGACTCCAGCGTGCCCGAGTTGAGCCCACCGGCCTGGACCTCGTTCATGACCGGGGTCACCCCCGGGGCGCACGGGGTCAACGACTTCTTCGGGCCGGTCGAGGCCGGCTCCTACGAGACCCGCTTCTTCAACGCCTCCTACCGTCGACGCCCGCCGCTGTGGAGCCTGCTGAGCGCGCGCGGGCGTCGGAGCTGCGTGCTCAATGTGCCCTTCACCTTCCCGCCCGACCCGATCAACGGGGTGATGGTCTCGGGGATGGACACGCCGAGCCTGGAGAGCGCCTTCGTCCATCCGCCGGAGTTCCGCGACGAACTCGACCGGGTCACCGGCGGCTACCGTCTCGAACGCGTCGAGCGGCGACTCTCGCGCCGTGCCGTCGGGCGTTATGCGCGCAGCATCGAGGAGATCACCGAGAACCGCTTCCGCGCCGCCGCGCATCTGCTCGGCCGCGAGTCCTGGGATCTGTTCGTGGTGGTGTTCGAGGCGACCGACCGTGCCCAGCACAATTTCTGGAAGTTTCGTGATCCGGTCCACCCCGAGTACAACGCCCGCGACCATGCCCGCTACGGCGAGTTGGTCGAGCGCGCCTACGAGGACCTCGACCGCCGTCTCGGCGAGCTGCTGGCGCTGGTGCCCGAGGACGTGACCCTGTGCGTGATGTCCGATCACGGCTTCGGGCCGCTCTACAAGGGGGTCAGGCTCGAACACTGGCTGGCGCGCGAGGGCTATCTGCGTCGCGCCGCCGCGCCCCGGGCGCCGCGCCCGCCGGCGCTGCGCGAGCGGCTCGGCGCGCTGCTCCCGGGGCCGGCGCGGCGCCTGGCGCGCGCGCTGCTCGGGCGGCGCGGCGGCGCCGCGCTGCCGCCGGGGCTGGAGGCCTTCGCGATGGCCGGGACCGAGGTCTTCCCGGTCGGCGGTTACGGCAACCTGGTGATCAATCTACAGGGGCGTCAGCCACAAGGGGTGGTGCCCGAGTCCGAGTACGAACCGCTGCGCGCGCGATTGATCGCTGCGCTCGAGGAGCTGCGTGACCCCGACACCGGGGCACGCCTGATCGAGCAGGTATGGCGGCGCGAGGAGGTCTATCCGCACTGCCTGGCGCAGACCCCGGACATCATCATCCGCTGGAGTCCCGGCTATTACTGCGTCGGTGAACAGGAACTCGGCTTCCTCGGCATCCGTCCCACGCCTGGTGCGCTGACCACCGCGCATCGCTGGTCGGGCAACCACCTGCCCAACGGCGTGCTGATGCTCGCCGGTCCCGACATCGTCCCCGGCGCGGGGTTCGATGAGGCGGCCATCATCGACGTCGCTCCGACGCTGATGGCGCTGCTCGGCGAGCCGGTGCCGAGCCACATGGACGGGCGGGTGCTGACCGAGGCGTTGACCCCGGACTTCCTCGCCCGCCACCCGCCGCGTAGCGCCGACTACGACCTCGACATCGGCGAGACGCGGCCCTTCAGCGAGGCCGAGAGCGCCTGTATCAACGAGCGGCTCAAGGACCTGGGGTATCTGTGATGGCGCGGGCGCGGATGCTGATCAGGGACCTGTTGCTGTGGCTGCACTGGTATCCGCTGCGCTGGCTGGCGCAGCGGTTGCCGCCGTCCTGGTTGCACGCGCTGGGGCGCTGGCTGGGCGCGGTGGTGGCGTTGCTGGCGCGCGGCAAGGCCGCCGAGTTCGTCGCGGTGATGGACGCCGCTCCGGCGCTGGCGGCGTTGCCACGGCGTCGACGCTGGGTGCGCCGGGCCTTCCAGAACCGTCTCTGCAACGAACTCGAAGTGCTGGTCTACCCCCGTCTCGAACCGGCGCGTATGGCCGGTTTCGTGCGTTGCGACGACTGGTCCGAACTCGATGCTGCGCTGGCGCGCGGTCAGGGCGCGATGCTGCTGCTCGCGCACTTCGGCGCCAACCAGATGGCGATGCCCGCGCTCGGGCATGCCGGCTACCGGATGTGTCAGGTCGGTGGCTCGCCGCTGGTGTGGCGCGAGCGCATCAGCCATCGTCGCTTCTCGCCTCTGGAGGCGCGCACCCTCGAGTTGCGCTGGCGGCACGAGCGTGCGTTGCCGGTGCGTCATATCGACGTCTTCGGTTCGTTGCGCCCGGCCTTTGCTTGTCTGCGCGCCAATCAGGTGCTCGGTATCGCCATCGACGGCGCCGCCGGCAGCGACTGGGCCGAGGTCGACTTCCTCGGCGCGCGCGCGCGCTTCTCCACCGGCGCGCTGCGTATCGCCGCGCGCACCGGTTGTGCGGTGCTCCCGACCTTTCTGGTGCGCGAGGCCTCCGGGGTCTGTCGACTGGAGATCGGTGCGCCGCTTGAGCGCATCGCCGATCCCACCGATCCGGTGGCGCTGGGCGCGGTGACTCAGGACTATGCCCGGCTGCTCGAGCGGCGGGTGATCGCGCACCCCTGTCACTACCTGCCGTTCCTCGCGCTGCGTCGCATGACCGCGCTCAAGGAGGGCGAGCCGCCGTTGTTGCTCGAGACGCCCTCGGCCCCACCCGGAGGTCTGCCCGCATGAAGCTCACCCTGATCACCCCGACCCCGCCCGACATCAGCGCCTTCGACGTGCGCGCGCTCTCGGCCCATGTCCGCGCCTGCGGTCACCAGTGCCGGCTGATCTTCCTGCCCGGCAGCATCGGCCGGCTGCGCGCCGATCGCGAGGTGATCTATCACTATCCGCCCGAGGTGCTCGACGACCTCGCGAGGCTGAGCGCCGACGCCGACCTGATCGGGCTGTCGTTCATGACCCAGTACTTCGACCGTGCGCTGCAGGTCACCGAGCACCTGCGCCGGGTCCACGATGCTCCGCTGGTGTGGGGCGGGGTGCACCCGTCGAGCCGCCCCGACGAGGCGCTCGAGCACGCCGACATGGTGGTGATCGGCGAGGGTGAGCACACCCTGGTCGAGCTGCTCGAGTGTCTGGCGCGCGGCGCCGATCACCGCCGGGTGCGCGGGCTCTGGGTGCGCGATGGCGAGCAGCGTCATCGCAACCCGCAGCGCCCGCTGATCGACGATCTCGACAGCCTGCCGCCGTTCGACTTCTCCAACGACGATCATTACGTGCTCGATCCGCGCGCCGGGCGCCTCCAGCCGCTCACCGATGCGCTGCTGCGCGAGATCCTGCCGCTGCTGCCGGGACCGGGCGGCACCCTCAGGCGCGCCTTCCGCACCATGACCGATCGCGGCTGTCCGCATCGCTGTACCTATTGCAGCGTCTCGGCGATCAAGGCGCGCTGCGCCGAGGACGGGGTGCCCTATCTGCGCTTTCGCGGTGTCGAGCGGGTGATCGAGGAGCTGGTGGCGGTGCGCGAGCGTTTCCCCTTCGTCGAGGCCTTCCAGTTCTTCGACGACACCTTCTTCGCCCGTCCCCGCGCCCAGATCGAGGACTTCGCCGCGCGCTATCGCGAACGCGTCGGTCTGCCCTTCTACGTTCAGGCCAGCCCCTCGACGCTCAACGAACGCAAGCTGCTGGCGCTGCTCGATGCAGGGCTGGTCTATGTCGAGTTCGGCATCCAGAGCGGCAGCGAGCGGATCAAGCGTCTCTACGACCGCACCGAGTCCAACGAGCGGGTGGTGGCTGGCGCCGAGCTGTTGCACCGCCACCGCGACCGCCTGCTGCCACCGGACTATCACGTCATCACCGACAACCCCTGGGAGACCGAGGCCGACGCCATGGACACGGTGCGGCTGCTCTATCGGTTGCCCAAGCCGTTCGGGCTGGCGGTCTCGAACCTGGTGTTCTACCCCCACACCCCGCTCTATGAGCGCGCCGTCGCCGAGGGGCTGCTCACCGACACCGGCCCCGCGCTCTATCGCAAGCCGTTCTTCGCGCCTCGCCGCACCTATCCGAACTTCCTGCTGCACCTGTTCACCTTCCAGCACGTACCGCGCTGGGTCTACCGGGTGCTGATCGACGAGCGCGCGGTGCGGCTGTTCTCGCGCCCGGTGCTGCTCGCCCCGCTGGGGCTGGTCACTCGGGTCGGCGAGGGGCTGCGGCTGCTCGGCAAGGGGACCGGGGCGCTGGCGCGCGGCGACTGGTGGCGCATCGCGCGCTATCTGCAGCGGTTGCGCGCGTTCGATCCCGGGGTGACCGGACGCCGGCACTGAGGCGCGCGCCGGCGGAGCCGGCCATGCGCCCGGGCCGGATGGCATCACGGCCATCGCCGTGACCTCTCCCCGGTCGCGCCGCGCCAGGAGGGCGCGGTGCGATCACGACCCGGCAACCGAGGAGGAGCCCGCGGATGCGCATCGCGTTGATCTCGCCCTTCCCTGACATCACCGTGTTCGGTCTGCGCACCATGTCGGCCTATCTGCGCGAGCGCGGCCACTGGACGCGGATGATCTTCCTGCCCGACCCGGCCTGCGACGAGGACTACGGCGAGGAGCGCTATCGTCCCGAGACCCTGCGTCAGCTGGTGGCGCTGTGTCGCGACGTCGACCTGGTCGGCATCACCCTGATGACCAACTACTTCGCCGCCGCGCGCCAGATCACCCATGCGATCCATGCCGCGACCTCGGTGCCGGTGGTCTGGGGCGGGGTGCACGCCACCATCTGTCCCGACGAGTGCATCGTTCACGCCGACATCGTCTGTGTCGGCGACGGCGAGGAGGCGCTGCTCGATCTCGCCGACGCGCTCGGTCGCGGTGCGGCCATCGATGCTCTGGCCAATCTCTGGGTGCGCGCAGGGGACGGGGCGATCAGCCGCAACCCGCCGCGACCGCTGCTGCGCGACCTCGATCGCTATCCGGCGCCCGACTACAGCCTCGCCGACCATCACTTCATGGTCGCCGACGGCACCATCACCCCTTTCACCCGTGAACTCACCGAGCGCCACCTGCGCACCGGCACCGTCTCCAACCTGCTCGGCAAGATGGGCTACCAGACCATGACCGGGCGCGGCTGTCCGCACAAGTGTTCCTACTGCGCCAACGACGCGCTCAAGAACCTCTACGACAAGCGTGGCTATTTGCGCTGGCGCAGCGTCGAGCATGTCATCGACGAACTCGAGCAGGTCAAGCACCGCTTCCCGGACATCGGCTTCGTGTGGATCTCGGACGATGCCTTCTTCTCGCGCCCGAGCGCCTCGCTGGCGGCCTTCTGCACCGCCTACAAGGAACGCATCGGGCTGCCCTTCTCCTGTCTGGCCAGCCCGCTGACGGTGACCGAGGAGAAGATGGCGCTGCTGGTCGACGCCGGTCTGGTCTACGTGCAGATGGGCATCGAGAGCGGCAGCGCGCGGATGCAGGCGCTCTACAACCGCGCCCGCATGGACAACCGCCGGGTGCTGCGCGCGGCGCGGATCATCAACCGCTATCGCGCGCGGATGTTCCCGCCGAGCTACGACTTCCTGCTCGACGTGCCCTACGAGCGCACCGAGGATACCCTCGAGAGCCTGCGTCTGATCGCCCGCCTGCCCAAGCCCTATCGTCTCCAGCCCTTCTCGCTGGTGCTCTATCCGGGCACCGAGCTGCATCGCATGGGGGTGCGTGACGGTCATGTGCGCGATGCCCATCGCGACGTCTACGCCAAGAGCTACAACATGCGCGCCGGCAGCTATCCCAACCTGCTGTTCGCGCTCGCCCAGGGCGGGCGCATGCCGGGGCCGCTGCTGCGACTGCTCGCCAGCCGACCGCTCGGGCGGGTGCTCGCCGCCGCGCCGCTGCGCCCGGGCTTCGCCTGGCTCTATCGCGCGCTGCGTGCGCTCAAGGCGCGGCTGCGTCCGGTCGGGGGGCGCGCGGCATGAGGGTGTTGCTGATCCAGGCCTTTCTCGGCGGCAACGAGCCGCTGGTCTTCCCCATCGGGCTCGGCAGCCTGGCGGCGAACCTCGTCGGTCATCAGGTGCGGGTGCTCGACACCAACCTAGTCGAGTCGCCGCGCGCGGCGCTCGCCGAGGCGCTGGCCGAGTTCGCGCCCGAGGCGATCGGCATCTCGCTGCGTAACATCGACTCGACCAACAAGCGCGACGTGGTCTTCTACTACCCACTGCTCGGCGAGCTGCTGACGGTGATCGAGCGGTACGCTCGCGCGCCGGTGATCATCGGCGGTTCGGGCTTCTCGATGTTCGCGCGCGAGATCATGGAGGCCGAGCCGAGGCTCGACCTCGGCGTGCATCTCGAGGGCGAGGAGACGCTGCAGCAGCTGCTCGAGCGTCTCGATCGCCCCGAGACCGTGGCCTCGGTGTTCTATCGGCGCGACGGCGTGCTGCACTTCTCCGGGCCGCTGCAGGGACCGGTCGATCTCGATGCCATCGCGCTGCCCGAGCGCGGTGCGCTGCGGGTCGGCGACTATCGCGCGGGCTTTGCCGATGCCATCGGGGTGGAGACCAAGCGCGGTTGCCCGCTGAGCTGTGTCTACTGCATCTACGGTTATCTCAACGGCAAGCGGATGCGCCTGCGCGACCCCCGACTGATCGTCGACGAGATCGAGGCCCTGGTGCGCGATCACGGGGTGGAGCGTTTCACCTTCGTCGACTCGGTGTTCAACCTGCCGCGCGCCCATGCCGAGCATATCTGTCGCGAGCTGGTCGCGCGCGGGGTACGGGCGCGCTGGTCGGCGTGGATCAACGAGCGGCACGCCGACGCCGCGTTCATGGCGCTGGCGGTGCGCGCCGGCTGCGTCCACGCCATCTTCTCGCCCGACGCCATCGCCGATCCGACGCTGCAGCGTCTCGGCAAGGACATGCGGCGCGCCGACATCCTGCGCATCTACCGCCTGCTCTCGCGCTATCCCGGGCTGGAGGTGAGCTACAACTTCTTCCGCAATCCGCCCGGTCAGACCCTCGGCAACCTGCTCTCGATCCTGTTCTTCGTGCTTCGCGCCAGACTGCGCCTGGGGCGTCGGGTGCACTTCGAGTTCAGCGTGCTGCGCATCGAGCCGCACACCGGGCTGCACCGCATCGCCCTGGAGGAGGGGGTGGTCGATCCCGACGACCCGCTGCTCTATCCACGCTACTACACCAATCCGCGCACCCGTCATCTCGACCGTGTCTTCGATGCCCTGCTCTGGCTCAAGGGGCGCGTCGGCCGGCTGCGCGCGCGTCGCGCCGCCGCGGCCCGCTCAACCTGAGGAAGACGCATGAGTCGCACCCACTACAAGATCGTCAATGCCCGCAAGCGTTGGCTGACCCGGCTCGCCGACCTGATCGGTGCACCGCTGAGCCTACCCTGGCGATGGCGCCGTCAGCCGCGTCCGATCGACCCCGCCGAGGTGCGCGAGATCCTGCTGATCCGCACGCTCTATCTGGGCGACGTGATCATGACGATGCCGATGCTGCGCCCGCTGCGCGAGCGCTTCCCGGACGCGCGCATCACCCTGCTCACCGCCGCCGGCGCGGCGCCCTTGCTCGAGGGCAACCCCGACCTCGACGCGCTGATCACCTACGACCCCTTCTGGTTCAGCGACCACAGCGGTCCGCTCGACTATCTGCGCTGGCGTTGGCGGATGCGTCACCGGCGCTTCGACTTGGTGATCGAGGCGCGCGCCGACATCCGCGAGATCCTGATGCTGGTGCGCCCGCTGCAGGCGACCCACAAGGTCAGTTACGGCGTCGGTGGCGGGGCCTGGATGCTCACCCGGGTGGTGCCCTATCCGGGGCTGAAACACAAGGTGGAGTATCACCTCGATCTCTGTCGTGCACTCGGCTGCCGGGTCGAGGGCGTGCACTGGGGTGTCCACCACAGCAGTGCCGAGCGCGCGGCGGCGCGGCAATTGCTCGCCGAGCGGGGGATCACCAGGCCTTTCGTGGCCGTTCACCCCGGCTCGCGCCTGGTGCTCAAGTGTTGGCCGGCGGCGCGCTATGGCGCCCTGGTCGAGCAGATTGGTCGACGGTTGGGGCTTGCCGTGGTGCTGTTCGGCGGCCCGGACGAGCGCGCGCTGGCGGCCGAGGTGGCCGGTGCCGGTGGACCCCGGGTGCACGATCTCAGCGGTCAACTGGGGTTGCGAGCGATGGCCGCGCTGCTGCGCGAGGCGCGGGTGCTGGTGTGCAACGACAGCGCGCCGCTACACCTGGCCGCCGCCCTGGGAACGCCGGCGTTGGCGCTGTTCGGACCTTCATCGAGCCGCGAGACCCGTCCCTATGGCAACGGTCATCGGGTGGTGGAAGTGGCCGATTTGTGGTGTCGCGCCGGCTGTGACGAACATGTCTGTCGTCACCCCGAGCGGCAGTGGTGCATGCGCCAGCTCGGGGTCGATCAGGTGTTCACCGTGCTCTGCGAGATGCTCGCAGCCGAGGTATCCTCGGCTGCGAACTGGTCCCAGAACTGCCACAGCCCGGGGTCGCTGTCGATCCAGTGACGTAGCCGCGCGACGAAGGCCTGTTGCAGCGTCTCCGGGGTCTCGACTCCGGGCGGCGGCGACTCGATGACCGCGCGGTAGCGACGGGCGCCGTCGCGGGCCAGGAAGAGGAAGCGCAGCGGCGCGCCGGTGCTTCGGGCCAGGCGGAAGGGGCCGAGCGGCAGCTCCAGGGTGTGGCCGCAGCAGACGTGGGGCAGGTGATGACCATAGCGCTCGGTGGTGCCGGTGCCGTCGCCGGCCATCATCAGCACCCGCCCGGCGGCGAGACTGCGGTGGAGCTGACGCTGGAAGCGCGCGACATAGAGCATCTCTGCCGGGAAGGCCTCCTCGAGCCGCAGCCGGTGGTGAAGCTGGACACGACGACCGATGAATGAGAGCCCTTGCGCCGAGCGCAACCCGAGCTGGGTCATCGGGTAGCCGAGACGACCGAGCGTGACCAGCGGCAGCTGCGAGGGGCCGAGATGGGCGTGCACCAGCACGCAGCCGCGTCCCTCGGCGAGCGCGGCGTCGAGCCGGTCGCGACCGGCGATCTCGATCATCTGCGACAGCGCCCGCCCGTGCAGCCGGTGGTAGTGAAAGATCGACAGCCGGTCGACATAGTGGTTGATCAGATAGGTGCGGCTCCAGGCGGCGATCCGCGCCGCGTCGGCGGCGGGATAGGCGCGGGCGAAGCGCGCGCGCAGTTGCGCGCGGCGCGCGCCGGAGAGCGCCAGGTGCAAGCGTCCCATGGCGGCGAACAGCCGCAGGTTGAGCGCGATCGGCGCGCGCGCGCAGAACCAGCGCAGCGGATACCAGATCAGCAGTCGCAGCAGGTCGCGCGCCGGGTGCTCGTGCACGATCATCGCGCGCCCCCCTGGCGCTGGCGATAGAGCCCGGGGTCGGCGACTGCGGCCATCGCCTCGCGGTCGAGCGGGCGGTCGAGGAAGTCGGCCACGCGCGCCGCCTCGGCGGCGGGCTCGGCGATGGCGCGCGCATAGTCGACGTCGAGCACCTGGATGTGACGCTGCGCGGCGAGCCAGCCCTCGAGCGTGGCGAGCTGGCGGCGGTAGAGCGTTCCCAGGGTGGCGTCGTCGATCTTGTCGGGGTCGGTGCCGCGACGCACCAGCATGGCGCGCTGCGAGGCCAGCACCTCGGCGAGGTCGCGACGCATGAACAGCACCCGGTAGCGGTGTCCCGGGGGCAGGGCGTCGAGCAGCGGCGCGACCACCTTGATCGCCTTGCCGCGGGCCGCGCGCAGCCAGCCCGGATCCTCCTCGCGCAGCCGTTTCACCCGTTCGTGCTCGAAGTAGCCGCGTGGGTTGTCGGCGTCGGCCGCGCGCGCGGCATCGGTGAACACCTCCACCCCGCCGGCGGCGAGCATGGCGGTCATCATCGAGGTGCCCGAGCGGGGCAGGCCGGAGACGACGATGATCTCCTGGCGGCGGCGCAGACGGTCGAACAGCGGTAGCGGCATCTCGGGGGTCCGTGGCTGTGGGTTGGGATCAGTCGCGCGGCGGGCGCAGCAGGCCCTGGTCGCGATACCAGGCGACGGTGCGGGCGATGCCCGCGGCGAGCGAGTGGGGCGGGCGGTAGCCGAGTTCGGCGCGGGCCTTGCCGATGTCGACATAGAGCCGGCTCTCGGCGGTCCACTCGACGGTCTTGCGCGAGAACGGCGGGCGTCCGGTCTGGGGGATGAGGAAGGGGTAGAAGGGCAGCACCTTGCCCAGCCCCTCGAAGCCGAGCCCGATGGCGCGCGCCAGCGGGATCGGGAGGCGCGGGGTCCACACCTGCACCCCCAGCTCGGCGGCGATGGCGTGGACGATCTCCTCGAGCGAGTAGGAGCGCGCGTCGGAGATGAAATAGACCTCGCCCGGACGGCCGTGCTCGGCGGCCAGGCGCAGCCCGGCGACCTGGTTGCCGACATAGCAGAACTCGGTGAGCACCTCGCGCGGGCCGATCAGCGGGTAGAGTCCCTTGTCGATCACCCGGAAGAGCCGTCCGAGCAGGATCGGCTCGCGTTCGCCATAGGTCATCGGCGGGCGCACCACCACCGTCTCCAGGCCGCCGTCGGCGGCGGCCGCGCGCACCAGTCGCTCGGCCTCGAGCTTGCTCCGGCCATAGATGTTGCGCGGGTGCTGGGGGCTGTCCTCAGTGAGCGGGCGCCCGTCGCGCGAGGTGCCCACCGCCTCGATGGTGCCGGTGAACACGAAACGGCGCGCGCCGGCGCGGCGCGCGGCCTCGAGCAGCAGCCGGGTGCCCTCGACGTTGACCGCCCGGTAGCGCGCGTCGGGGACCCGGGCGTCGTGTCTGGAGACGGCGGCGAGGTGATAGACCTGCCCGACCCCGGCGAGCGCCGCCTCCAGGCTCGCCGCGTCGGTGAGGTCGCCGTGACGGATCTCGGCGCCGCAGGCGCTCAACACCGCGCAGTTCTCGCCGGGGCGCACCAGAGCGCGCACCGCGATCCCGTCGGCGCGCAGCGACTCGACCAGATGGCCGCCGATGAAGCCCGCCGCGCCGGTCACCAATACCACTCGTGTCATCGCGTCACTCTCCTCGGGTCGTCACCGGCGCCGAACGGCGCATCAGGTACGCGACGAACGTTAATGAGCCGCGCCGATGGCGTCAACGCTGTGATGACCCCGGCGCCCGGGCTGCGCCCGGACGTCGCGGCTGTGGCATGATCGCCCCCCTCGATGGGCGCCCGCCGGTGGTGCGCCCGGTCGCCGACGACACAGGACACCGATACCCATGCACAGCCCCCAGCCCCTCGATCC
>NZ_CP007031.1:1197500-1450000 GCF_000224005.2 Marichromatium purpuratum 984 | reverse complement strand
GCCGAGGGCGCGGCACTGCTCGACCCGATGTGCGGCTCGGGCACCCTGGTGATCGAGGGCGCGCTGATCGCCGCCGACATCGCCCCGGGGCTGCTGCGCGAACACTTCGGTTTCCTCGGCTGGTCGGCGCACCAGCCCGAGGTGTGGGCGGCGCTGTGCGAGGAGGCGCGCGCACGCGCCGAGACCGGGCGCGAACGGGTCGGCACCCTGCGCGGCTACGACTGCAACCCCAACGCCATCCGCGTGGCGATCGACGACCTGGCGCTCGCCGGGCTCACCGGCCTGGCGCACTTCGAGCGGCGCGAGCTGAGCGACTGCCAGCCGGTGCATGCCGAGGATCGCGGTCTGGTGATCGTCAACCCGCCCTATGGCGAGCGTCTCGGCGGCGACGACGACCTCGAGGCGCTCTACGCACGACTCGGCTCGGTGCTGCGCGAGCGCTTCCTCGGCTGGCGGGCTGCGGTGTTCACCGGCTCGCCCGAACTCGGCCATCAGCTCGGGCTGCGCGCGCACCGCACCCACACCCTCTACAACGGCCAGATCGAGTGCCGCCTGCTGCACTTCCAGGTCGAGGCCGAGCGCTTCGCCACCAACCGTCCGCGCCCGCTGCCGCCGGAGTCGCTCGGCCCCGGCGCCGAGATGTTCGCCAACCGACTGCGCAAGAACCTCAAGGCGCTGCGCAAATGGTGCAAGCGCGAGGCGGTGGACTGCTACCGTCTCTATGACGCCGACCTGCCCGAGTACGCCTTCGCCATCGACCTCTACGGCGGCCCCGACGGACGCTGGGTCAACGTCCAGGAATACGCCCCGCCAGCGAGCGTCGATCAGAAGCGCGCGCGACTGCGCGCCCGCGAGGCGATGACGATGATCCCCGAGGTGCTCGAGATCCCCGCCGGTCAGGTCCATTTCAAGGTCCGTCGTCAGCAGAAGGGCGCCAGCCAGTACGAGCGCATCGCCGAGACCCGTCGCTTCCATGAGGTCGCCGAGGGCGGGCACCGCTTCCTGGTCAACTTCGAGGACTATCTCGACACCGGTCTGTTCCTCGACCATCGCGACACCCGCGCCCTGGTCGGGCGACTGGCCGCGGGCGCACGCTTCCTCAACCTCTTTGCCTATACCGCCAGCGCCACCGTCTATGCCGCGCGCGGCGGCGCGCGCTCCACCACCACGGTGGACATGTCGCGCACCTATCTCGACTGGGCCGAGCGCAACCTGGTGCTCAACGACATCGGCGGGCACGACCACACCCTGGTCCAGGCCGACTGTCTGCAGTGGATCGAACGTCACGCCGGACGACGCGAATTCGACCTGATCTTCCTCGATCCGCCGAGCTTCTCCAGCTCCAAGCGAATGCAGGGCACCTTCGACGTGCAGCGCGATCATGTCGACCTGATCGCAGCCACGATGCGCCTGCTCGCCCCTACGGGCACGCTGATCTTCTCCAACAACCGCCGCGGCTTCCGCATGGACCACGCCGCCCTGCCCTGGCTCGAGATCACCGACCTCACCGCGCAGACGCTGCCGCACGACTTCGCGCGCAACCCGCGCATCCACAACTGCTGGCAGATCCGCCGCCGCGACCCGGCGCGAGGCGGCGATGTTGAGTAATACGTCACCAGCGTTTAAGGTTGCCGGCTCGACCCGGCGGCCCGCAGCGGCCCGCCAGACGTCAGAACCGGGCGCGCCCGCCCCGTGCGGGGGCTGCGCCGCAGCAATGGACCGGACCCCTGAACGACATGCTTGAGGTAGTGCAGCTCGAATGCCGACGCGGTGATCGGCTGCTCTTCAGCGCGCTGGACGTCGAGGTGGGGGGCGGCACCCTGCTGCACGTGCGCGGTCGCAACGGCAGCGGCAAGACCACCCTGCTGCGCGCCCTCTGCGGCCTGTTCACCCCGGAACGCGGCGAGATCCGCTGGCGCGCCACCCCGATCGCCGAACTCGGTGACGAATACCACCGCGACCTCCTCTACTTCGGGCACCTCAACGGCATCAAGGGTGACCTGACCGGGGTCGAGAACCTGCGCGTCACCACCACCCTCGACGGCGAGCGCTTCGACGAGCAGGCGCTGTGGGCGGCGCTCGCGCGCATCGGTCTGCGGGGCTTCGAGGACCTGCCGACGCGGATGCTCTCACAGGGGCAGAAGAAGCGCGTGGCGCTGGCGCGACTGGTGCTCAGCCGCGCGCCGCTGTGGGTGCTCGACGAGCCCTTCACCGCGCTCGACACCGCCGCCGTGGCGCTGCTCGAGACGCTGATCGCCGAGCATGTCGCCGGCGGCGGCATCGTCGTGCTCACCACCCATCAGGACGTGCCCCTGACCTCGGGGCAGGTCGCGCGACTCGACCTCGGGAGCTGAACCACCGGTGTTGCGACTCTTCTGGTGCATCCTCTCGCGCGACCTCACCCTCGCGCTCAGACGCGGCACGGACGTGCTGACCAGTCTGTTTTTCTTCGTCATCGTGGTGAGCCTCTTCCCGCTCGGCATCGGTACCGAGCGCGAGGTGCTGCAGACGCTCGGCCCGGGCGTGGTCTGGGTGGCGGCGCTGCTGGCCTCGATGCTCGCACTCGAGCGGCTGTTCGCCGCCGATCATGTCGACGGCACCCTCGAGCAGATGCTGCTCACCGATCAGCCGCGCGCGCTGCTGGTGCTGGCCAAGATCACCGCCCACTGGCTGCTCACCGGGCTGCCGCTGGTGCTGATCGCCCCGCTGGTGGGGATGCAGTACCACCTCACCGGCGCCGCCGTCGGGGTGATGATGCTCACCCTGCTGATCGGCACCCCGGTGCTCAGTCTGCTCGGGGCGATCGGCGCGGCGCTGACCCTGGGACTGCGCGGCGGCGGCATCCTGCTGGCGCTGCTGATCCTGCCGCTCTACATCCCGGTGCTGGTCTACGGCGCCGGGGCGATCGACGTCGCCGCCACGGTCTCGGTCGCCGACACCCGCCCCTACTTCGAGCTGCTCGGCGCCTTCCTGCTGGTGACACTGGTCTTCGCCCCGGTGGCCGCCGCCGCCGCACTCAAGATCTCACTCGAATAAACCCTCAAGCGAACGCAGACACCCGCCATGGCACTGAACTGGTTCAAATTCGCCTCGCCCGCCTCCTTCTACCCGATCGCCGGCAGGCTGGTCCCGGCCTTCTGGATCATCACCCTGATCCTGCTCGGGCTCGGGCTCTACTGGGGCTTCTTCGAGACCGCCGACCGACTCGGCGGCAGCAATGCTCAGAAGGAGTACTACCGCATCATCTTCATTCACGTGCCGGCGGCCTGGATGTCGATGTGGCTCTACGTGGTGATGGTCGGCTGGGCGGCGATCGGACTGGTGTTCAACACCCGGCTGTCGTTCATGATGGCCAATGCCGTCGCCCCCACCGGCGCGATCTTCACCTTTCTTGCACTGTGGACCGGGGCTTTCTGGGGACGCCCGAGCTGGGGCACCTACTGGGACTGGGACCCGCGTCTGACCTCCGAGCTGGTGCTGTTCTTCCTCTATATCGGCTATATCGCGCTGCACTCGGCGATCGACGACGTACGCCGCGCCGATCGCGCCGCGGCGCTGCTGGCGATCGTCGGGCTGATCATGGTCCCGGTGATCTTCTGGTCGATCAACTGCCCCGATCCCAACCAGTGCGCCGCGCTGCACCAGCGCTCCGACCTCACTCAGATCGACGGCAACATCCTCTTCGCGATGCTGGCGATGACCTTCGGATTCTGGACCTATTCCTTCGCCACCAGCTTCATGCGACTGCGCGGCATCATCCTGCAGCGTGAGTCCGACAGCGCCTGGGTGCGCGACCTGCTCGACACGGGGGACAAGGCATGAGCGACTTCTTCGCCCAGGGCGGCTACGCCTTCTTCGTCTGGGGGGCCTACGGCATGACCGCCCTCCTGCTGGTGATCGAGGTGCTGCAGTTGCGCGCGCGCCAGCGAACCATTCGCGCCCGGCTCGGTCGATTGATGCGGATTCGTGACGCAGGAGCCAACGATCAATGAAACCCCGACAGAAACGCCTGCTGTTCGTCGCCCTGGCCATCGTCGGTGTCGGCACCGCCGCCACCCTGGCGCTGACCGCGCTCAACAGCAACATCTCCTACTTTTTCAGCCCGACCCAGGTGCTGGCCAACGAGGCCCCCCAGGATCGCGTCTTCCGCCTCGGTGGACTGGTCACCGAGGGCAGCATCGCGCGCCAGGACGACGGGCTGACGGTGCACTTCGATGTCACCGACAACGCCGAGACCGTCACCGTGGCCTATACCGGTATCCTTCCCGACCTGTTCAGCGAGGGTCAAGGCGTGGTCACCAAGGGACGGCTCGGCCCCGACGGCGTGTTCTACGCCGACGAGGTCCTCGCCAAGCACGATGAAAGCTACATGCCCCCCGAGGTCGAGAGCACCCTGCAGACGGCCCAGGCCGAGGGGGCATCGGACACCGCGGAGACGGCCGGAGTATCCAACTGATGGTTCCTGAACTCGGGCACTTCGCCCTGATCCTCGCCCTCGCGATCACCCTGGTGCAGGCGGTGCTGCCACTGGCCGGCTCCTTCACCGGCAACCGCACCTGGATGGCGATGGCGCGCCCGCTGGCCTGGGGCCAGCTCACCTTCATCGGCATCGCCTTCGGCTGTCTGCTGCTGGCCTTCCTCACCGACGACTTTTCGGTGATCTATGTCGCCAGCAACTCCAACACCCTGATGCCGCTGGTCTACAAGATCTCGGCGATCTGGGGCGCGCACGAGGGCTCGCTGCTACTGTGGGCACTGATGCTCGCGCTCTGGGGGGCTGCGGTGGCCGCCTACAGCAACAACCTGCCGCTGCCGATGGTGGCGCGGGTGCTGGCGGTGATGGGCATGGTGGCGATCGGCTTCTTGCTGTTCATGCTGCTGACCTCCAACCCCTTCGAGCGCATCTATCCCGCACCGCTCGAGGGCCGCGACCTCAACCCGCTGCTCCAGGACCCGGGGCTGGCGATCCATCCGCCGATGCTCTACATGGGCTATGTCGGCTTCTCGGTGGCCTTCGCCTTCGCCATCGCCGCGCTGATCGGCGGCAAGCTCGATGCGGCCTGGGCGCGCTGGTCGCGTCCCTGGACCACCGTCGCCTGGGTGTTTCTCACCATCGGCATCGCGCTCGGCTCCTGGTGGGCCTATTACGAACTCGGCTGGGGCGGCTGGTGGTTCTGGGACCCGGTCGAGAACGCCTCGTTCATGCCCTGGCTGGTCGGTACCGCGCTGATCCACTCGCTGGCGGTCACCGAAAAGCGCGCCGCCTTCAAGAGCTGGACCGTGCTGCTCGCCATCTCGGCCTTCTCGCTGTCGCTGCTCGGCACCTTCCTGGTGCGCTCCGGGGTGCTGACCTCGGTGCACGCCTTCGCCACCGATCCGGCGCGCGGCTCCTTCATCCTGCTGTTCCTCTGCGTGGTGATCGGCGGCTCGCTCGCGCTCTACGCCTGGCGCGCGGCCGACATCTCCGGCGGCGGGCGCTTTGACCTGCTCTCGCGCGAGAGCTTCCTGCTGGTCAACAACCTGCTGTTCGCCACCCTTACCGTGCTGGTGCTGTTCGGCACCCTGGCGCCGCTGATCTACGAGGCCGCCGGCTGGGGCAAGATCTCGGTTGGCTTCCCCTGGTTCAACAAGATGTTCGTCGCGCTCTCGCCGCTGCTGGTGCTGGCCACCGGGGTCGGCCCCAACACCCGCTGGAAACACGATGAGCCGGCCCGCATGCTGCGCGCGCTGTGGCTCGCCGCCGCGCTCGGCATCGGCGCCTTCCTGCTGGTCTCCTGGCCCGGGTTCGCGGCACGCGACATCGGCGTCGGCCTGGGCGTCGGCATGAGCCTGTGGTTGGTGGTGACCCACCTGGCCAGCCTGCTCGACCGGCTCAAGCACAAGGGCGGGCTGCGCGCGCTGCGCCGCGACATCAACCCCAGCAGTCGCAGCTACTACGGCATGCAGCTGGCGCACCTGGGGCTGGCGGTGTTCATCGTCGGCGTCACCATGGTCTCCAACGACGGCGCCGAGACCGACGTGCGGATGTCGCCGGGCGACGTCCACGAGGCCTCCGGCTACCGTTTCCAGTTCAACGGCGTCACCCCGATCGAGGGCCCCAACTACACCGCCCAGCGCGGCGAGTTCGTGGTCTACGACGGCGAGCGCGAGATCGCCGTGCTCCACCCCGAGAAGCGTCGCTATGTCTCCGGCGGTATGCCGATGACCGAGGCGGCGATCGACGCCGGGCTGCTGCGCGACATCTATGTCTCGCTCGGCGAGCCGATCGGCAACAGCGGTGATTGGGCGCTGCGTCTCTACTACAAGCCCTATGTCCGCTGGATCTGGCTGGGCGCCATCCTGATGGCGCTCGGCGGCGTGCTCGCCGCCAGCGACCGGCGCTACCGCAGTGTTCGCAACCGCGCCACGGCACCGTCCGGCGCGGCGACGAGCGCCGCCTGACCCAGACCCGCAAGGTATGCAGATGAAAGGTTCAAAAACCCGCGCACTGATCCCGCTGGGGATCTTCCTGGTCCTCGCCGCACTGCTCTTCTACGGGCTGCAACTCGACCCGCGCAAGGTCCCCTCGCCACTGGTGGGCAAGCCCGCGCCCGAGTTCGACCTGCCCTCGCTGAAGGACCCGCAGCAGCGACTCGATCGCGAGTTGCTGCTCGGCGAGGTCTCGCTGGTCAACGTCTGGGCCTCGTGGTGTCCGTCCTGCCGACAGGAGCACGCCGAGCTGCTGCGTATCGCCCGCGAGCACGGCGTCCGCGTGATCGGCTTCAACTGGAAGGACGACCGCGCCAGCGCGCTGCTGATGCTGCGCCAGTACGGCAACCCCTATACCGTCTCGCTCTATGACCCGAACAACGAGGCCGGCATCGACTGGGGCGTCTACGGCGCCCCGGAGACCTTCGTGGTCGACCCCGAGGGCATCATCCGTCACAAGGAGATCGGTCCCATCACCCCCGAGGTGTGGGAGGAGAAGGTCCGTCCGATCGTCGAGCAGTATCGCGCGAGGAACTCATGAAGCGTCGTCACCACCATCCACTGCTCGCCGGGATGGCACTCGCCGGCGCCCTGCTCGCCGGCGCCGCCCAGAGCTACACTCTCGAGGAGTTCACCTTCGAGGACCCGAACCAGTTCGAGGACTTCCGCGACCTGATCGGCGAGCTGCGCTGTCTGGTCTGCCAGAACGAATCGCTCGCCGGCTCCCAGGCCGGGGTCGCCCAGGACCTGCGCGAGGAGGTCTACGCGATGATGCGCGAGGGTCAGAGTCGTGAGGAGGTCGTCGACTTCCTGGTCGCCCGCTACGGCGACTTCGTGCTCTACGATCCGCCGATCAAGCCCTCGACCTATATCCTCTGGTTCGGTCCCTTCGTGCTGGTCGGCGGCGCCGGGCTGCTGCTGTGGCGCGCGATCAGGCGCAAGAAAGCCGAACCCGAACAGGACCTCACCGCGGACGAACGCGCCCGACTCCAGCAACTGATCGCCTCGCGCGACGACGAGCAACGAGACTAGCGCCCCATGATCATCTTCTGGATACTCGTCGCCGGGCTGATCGGCCTGGCCTTCCTCTTCGTCGTCATGCCGCTGCTGCGTCCAACCCCGGAGCAACACGAGCCCGCCCAGGACGCGCTCAACCTCGAAGTCTTCGGCCAGCGGTTGCAGGAACTCGACGCCGACCTCGAGTCCGGCTATCTCGACCGTGCCCGCTACGATGCCGCGCGTCACGACCTCGAGCGTGACCTGCTCCACGACGTCGACGGCAGTCAGCCGGTCGACGCGCACGGCGCCTCGCGGCTCGGACGCTGGACACTGGCACTGCTGCTTGCGCTGGCGCTCCCCGGCACCGCCACCCTGCTCTATCTGCAGCTTGGCGAACCGACGGTGATCGAGCGCATGGAACTGGCCGCGCGCGGTCTGCCCGCCGAGGACCAGGGCACCGATCAGTCGATGGAGGTGCTGGTACAGCGCCTGGCCAAGCGCCTTGAGGACAACCCCGACGACGTCGAGGGCTGGCTGATGATGGGGCGGACCTACTTCGCCCTGAAGCGCCCGGAGGACGGACTCGAGGCGGTGGCCAGCGCCTACCGGCTCGCCCCCGAGCGGCTCGACGTAATGCTCGCCTATGCCGAGGCGATCGCTGCCAACCGCCCCGATCGCAGCCTCGAGGGCAAGCCCGCCGAGCTGGTGCGCGCGGCGCTCGAACTCGACTCGCAGAACGTCAACGCCCGCTGGCTGGCCGGATTGATGGCCTTCCAGCACGGCCAGTTCCAGGCCGCTGCGGTCGCCTGGCAGAAGATCCTCGACGAGTTCGAGCCCGGCAGCCAGGAGGCCGCCGAGCTGCAGGAGATGGTCGACGAGGCACGCCGCCGTGCCGGCATCGCCGCAGCCAAGGCCGCGACCGAGGAGCCGATCGCTGTCCCGGTCGAGGGGTCGAGCGATGAGTCAACGGAGGCCGTCGGCGCCGAACGCATCGAGGTGAGCGTGAGCCTGAACCCGGCGCTAGCCGCCGAGGTCGCCCCCGAGGACACGGTGTTCGTGTTCGCCCGCGCCACCTCCGGCCCGGCGATGCCGCTGGCCGCCCAACGGTTGCAGGCCGGATCGCTGCCGGCCACGCTCGCCCTCGACGACAGCATGGCGATGGCCCCGGGAATGCAGCTCTCGGCCTATGCCGAGATCCAGATCACCGCGCGGGTCTCGCGCAGCGGCGAGGCGGCACCGCAGCCAGGTGATCTCGAGGGTCAGAGCGAAACGATCGACACCCGCGAGACCACTGTCACCGCTGTGATCATCGACCGCACTCTCCCCTGATCCGATATCGCGTGGGTATCGGCGCGCGGCATCCGCCGCGCGCCATCTCACTCCTCGCCGTAGACCCCGACCAATACCGCACGGGCGAGGATGTGCTCTTCCATCGCCAGCAGCAGCCGATCCTTGGTCGGCGTCCCCAACTCCTCGGGCAGACGGGTATCGAGGGCATAGAGGCGATGGAAGTAACGATGACGACCGACCGGTGGACAGGGCCCGCCGTAACCGGTCCGTCCCCAGCTGTTGAGCCCCTGTCCAACCCCCGCCGGGAGGCCGACCGTCGGATCCACCCCCTCAAGCAGCTCGCAGCACGTCGGCGGCAGATTGAAAAGCACCCAGTGGTCCCATACCATCCTTGGCGCCGCCGGATCGGGCGCGTCCGGGTCGTCGACGATCAGCACCAGGCTCTGTGTCCCCTCGGGTAGACCGGACCAGCACAGTGGCGGAGATCGGTCCTCGCCATGACACGTCAAACGCGCCGGGATCTCGCTGCCATCGATGAAGGCGGCGGATTTGAGAACGAGTTCCATAGCGACTCTCCGGTTCTGTGCTAGCCTTCTCGCTCAAGAATCGAGGCGAGAAACGTTTCGTTCATCGCCTTGATTATCGTCCATTCGACGGAATGGTCCATGGCACCAGGACGGTGACTCCATCCATCGGTCTGGCGCCACAGCATCGAGGGAATCCGCCCTCAAGTGATGCGGATCCCTGACAGACTGTGCGTCCTTCGGCGGCCGATCGGCCGCCTCTTTTTATCCACTCCCTCCCGATTGATCTGGCGCACCCCGCGCCGCGATTCAATCCCACCCCGCCGATCCCCCGGGGATTGCCATCTATACTCCTTGTCATGACACCATTGCTGCGACGCGATCCCGCGCCCCTGCAACGTCCTGCACAACGACGGGAGCAACGATGTCCGACCACAATGCTGATGACGTCCGCAATATCGCCCTGATCGGTCATGCCGGTGCCGGCAAGACCTCGCTGGCCGAGGCACTGCTTGCAGCGACCGGTGCCATCCCCGCCACCACGACCGCCGAGCGCGGACCCGCGGTCTGCGACCAGGACCCACGCGAACAGGCGCTCGGACACTCGATCGATGCGGCCATCGTCGGGTTCACCATCGAGACGCGCCGGGTCAACCTGATCGACACCCCAGGGCTGCCCGACCTGCTCGGTCGCAGCCTGGCGGTACTGCCCGCGGTCGAGACCGCCGCCCTGGTGATCAACGCCCAGGCCGGGATCGAGCCGATGACCGCACGCCTGATGAAGATGCTCGACGGTCGTGGGCTCTGCCGGATGATCATCGTCAACCAGATCGACGCACCCGATCTCGATCTCGGCGCACTGACCGAACAAGTCCGCGACGCCTTCGGTCCCGCCTGTCTGCCGATCAACCTGCCGACCGGAGGCGGTGAACAGGTCGCCGACTGCTTCTTCGCACCCGGGGAGATCACCACCGACTTCTCCTCGCTGACCGAAGCCCACGAGCAGATCGTCGACCAGGTGGTCGAACTCGACGAGGCGCTGATGGAGACCTATCTCGAACAGGGTCAGACCCTCGCGCCCGAGCAGCTCCACGACCCCTTTGAAGCGGCACTGCGCGACACCCACCTGATCCCGATCTGCTTCGTCTCGGCACGTACCGGAGCGGGCATCCCCGAGCTGCTCGAGGTGATCGCCCGACTGATGCCCAACCCCGCCGAGGGCAACCCGCCGGCCTTCCTCAAGGGCGAGGGCGAGCGCGCCGAGCCGGTCGCCGTCAGCCCCGACCCCGGGCGTCACGCCATCGCCCATGTGTTCAAGGTGCTCAACGACCCCTACCGCGGTCGCCTCGGCATCTTCCGCATCCACCAGGGACGCATCACCCCGACCAGCGCGTTGTTCGTCGGTGACGCACGCAAGCCGTTCAAGGTCACCCATCTCTACCGGCTACAGGGCAGAGAGTTGATCGAGGTCGAGGACGGGGTGCCCGGTGACATCCTCGCCGTCTCCCGGGTCGACGAGGTCCATCTCGACGCCGTGCTGCACGACTCGCACGACGAGGATCACTTCCACCTCGCCCGTACCGACTACCCGATCCCGCTCCACGGGCTGGCGATCACCCCGAGTCGTCGCGGCGACGAGCAGAAGCTCACCGAGGCGCTGCATAAGCTCCAGGACGAGGACCCCTGCTTCAAGGTCGATCACCATGCCGCGACCAACGAGACGGTGATCCGCGGACTCGGCGCTTTCCACCTCAAGCTGCTGATCGAGCGCCTCGCCGACCAGTTCCACGTCGAGGTCGATACCCGACCACCGCGCATCCCCTATCGCGAGACCATCACCACCCCCGCCGAGGGACACTATCGGCACAAGAAGCAGACCGGTGGTGCCGGTCAGTTCGGCGAGGTCTACCTGCGCATCGAGCCGACCCCGCGCGGCACGGGGTTCCGCTTCGTCGACGCGGTGGTGGGCGGCGCCATCCCCGGCAACTTCATCCCCTCGATCGAGAAGGGGGTACGCCAGGTCCTCGACGAAGGGGTGATCGCCGGCTATCCGCTGCAGGACATCCAGGTCACCGTCTATGACGGCAAGTCGCACAGCGTCGACTCCAAGGAGATCGCCTTCGTCACCGCCGCGCGCAAGGCCTTCGTCGCCGCCGTCGAGCAGGCCCGTCCGGCGATCCTCGAACCCATCGTGCACATCCGCATCAGCGCCCAGGAGCAAGCGATGGGCGATCTCGCCGGCGATCTCGCGGGACGACGCGGTCGCATCAGCGGCAGCGAGACCAGGTCCCAGGGACGGGTGGTGATCGAGGGCGAGGTCCCGCTGGCCGAACTCGAGGGCTATGAGTCACGGCTCAAGGCGATCACCGGTGGCGAGGGGGTCTACAGCATCGAGTTCAGCCACTACGAGCCGGTCGGTGCGGCGATCCAGCGACAGCTGGTCGAGGCACACCATCAGGAAGATCGAACCTAGCCCGTCCCGGGCGCTCCGAGCAAGTCGGCGTTGATGGCATGGAGGATCAGCCCACGGAACTTCTTCGCCCGCAACAGCTCGCGCTCGCCCCAGGGCTCGGCCTGCCCGGAGGTGATCTCGACCCAACGCGCGAACGAGGCGCGTGGCGAGAGGTCGCCAGCGCTCGAGCGCACCAGCGCGTCCTTGCGTGGATCCCCCGCCCAGTGCACCTCCCGCGGCTGCTCCGGACGCCACCACAGGAAGGTGCGCGAACTCGGCGCACCGGCGCGCTCGACCCGTACCGCAAGCAATCCGCTGCCGCACTCGCGCCACTCCCGCGCCGGCGGATAATGTTCGGCGAGCGCCGCGGTGGCGAACACCGTCGGCGTCTCACCCGCCTCCAGCCAGCGACACAGCGCGATGAGCGCGGTGCACGGCGGTGTCTGACCGAAGGTCGTGCACCGCTCGCCGTCGACCAACGCGGCACCGCTCGCGCCGACGAGCGCCAGCAACTGCCCGGCAAGTGAGTCCTCCCCCTGCGTCGCCACCGATTCGATGTTGCCGCCACTGCCGAGCCGCTCGACCAGCGCGGCGATCTCGCGATCGCTCTCGCTGACATCCAGCAACCGACGGGTGCTCTGGTAGCCGTAGATGGCCAGAGTGAAGGCGCGCGCCATCTCGGCGCAGCGCGCGCGCAACGCTGGCGCCAGCTGCACGGGCTGGTCGTGGTGGCAGGCGATCAGCCCCCACAGCCGCCCGCAGACGACCAGCGAGAAAGAGAGCGAGGCCGTCACCCCCATGTTGTGCAGATAGGCCAGATGGACCGGCGAGACGGCGCGCAGCTCGGACAGAGTCAGGTCGGCGAGTGTCCCCTCGGGGTCGGCGAGCAACGGCACCGGTCGCGCCGCGATGTCGGGAATCTGGCGATGGGGGTTGAGCAGATACAGACGACGAGCGATCTGCGGGATGTCCGAGGCCGGGTAGCGCAATCCGAGATAGGGCTCGAGCCCCTCGCGCAGACTCTCGGCGACGACCTCGCCACAGTCGTCATCACGAAAACGATAGAGCATCACCCGCGAGAAGCCGCTGATGTGGCGCAGCGTATCGACCAGAAACTGGCACTGCCGCGACCAGTCCCGTGCACTGTAGGGCATGCGATAGAGCTGGTGGGGCACGGGGCGATAGGCCGCGTGACGCTCGGCCGGCGCGAGCGCCGGCTCGAACTCCAGCAGCCAAGTCTCGGCGCTGCAAGAGAGCAAGGCATCGAGCGCGCCCCGTGGCCCGCGACAGAGGTCTGGATAGAGGCGCTTGTCGCTGCTCGGGCGCAGCCACGCCTCGTCGTCGGTCTCGGCGGGAGACTCGGACGGTGGCGGAAAGTCGGGGAGCAGCGTGGTCAATGGCCGACCGAGCACCGCTTGCGGCTTCTCGCCGAGCCAGTCCGCCAGATTGGCGCTAGCGAAACGGATCCGCGCATCGCCGGGACGACCGCCCAGCAACGCCCCGCAGGGCTGGATCGACTGCGCACGCTGCAGCTGCTCGCGCTCGCACTCGGCGATGAACCCCTGTGTCGCCAGCTCACTCATCTCTCCGACCCTCTCGACCGATCATGTCCAGCCATCGACGCGCAGGGCCAATGCTACACTGCTTGTGCCCTCATGGAGCAGGAGCGCGCCGCAATGAGCCAAGCCCCACGACCGATATCGTCGCCTCCCGCCGCCAGTCTGGCGGCAGCCCTGCGTCAGGCCACCGCCGCCGCGCACCGCACCATTGAGGCGCTGCCGCTGTCCAGACGCCTCCTCGCCCCGGACCTGACCCTGGACGAGTACCACGACTATCTCGATCGTCTGACACGACTCCACCAGGTCCTCGAACCCCATCTCACGACGATCGTGCCGAGCGCGCTGCGACAACGCCTCGGGGTCCGTCCGCGACTCGCGGCACTGCGCGACGATCTTGCCCGCCTCGGCGCCAAACCCGCCGCCTCGCACCACATCGCACCCGCACGACTGTGTGCCGAACAACGGCCCGACTGCGGTGTCGGGGCATTCTATGTCCTCGAGGGTTCGACACTCGGCGGACACCTCATCGCTCGCCGTCTGCGCGCGCGCTTCGGCGCACACTTCACCGCCACCGGTGCACTCGACCCGTACGGCACCGAAGTCGGGGCGCACTGGCGAGCGTTCACCCTCGCGCTCGACGCACTCGAACACGAGGGTCGGGTCGCCCGCTCGCTGGTACTGCATGGCGCCATGACCACTTTCGGCGACATCGAGCGCACGCTATCCCTCGCGACCCTTGATATGGGGCGAGCACGGGCGCAGGCAAGGAAGGGATAAGACAGAACAATCGATCAGCGATCATTAATATTAAGAAAATGGATCTTTAGTATTTAATTTTCACAAAAGGTCAGTATACTGCGACCCTGCTCGTGCGATTGCATTGGACCTTCTTCCGGGAACCGTCATGACCAAGCAGCCCGATATCGACCCCCAGGAAACCCAGGAATGGCTCGACGCGCTCGATGCCGTGTTCGAGAACGAAGGGGTCGACCGCGCCCACTTCCTGCTCGAGCGGCTGATCGACAAGGCGCGCCGCTCCGGGGCCTACCAGCCCTACAGCGCCAACACCGCCTATCTCAACACCATCCCCGTCCACCAGGAGCAACGCTTCCCCGGCGACTTGGCGATGGAGCGACGCATCCGTTCCTTCGTGCGCTGGAACGCGATGGCGATGGTGATCCAGGCCAACCGGCTGTCGACCGAACTCGGTGGCCACATCGCCAGCTTCGCCTCCTCGGCCACCCTGCTCGATGTCGCCTACAACCACTTCCTGCGCGCGCGCGGCGAGCAGCACGGCGGTGACCTGGTGTTCCTGCAGGGACACTCGGCCCCGGGCATCTATGCCCGCGCCTATCTGGAGGGACGGATCAGCGAGGAACAGCTCTACAACTTCCGCCAGGAGGTCGACGGCAACGGCCTACCCTCCTACCCCCACCCCTGGCTGATGCCCGAGTTCTGGCAGTTCCCCACCGTATCGATGGGGCTGGGTCCGCTGATGGCCATCTACCAGGCGCGCTTCATGCGCTATCTCGACCATCGAGGACTGATCGACAGCGCCGATCGCAGGGTCTGGGCCTTCCTCGGCGACGGCGAGATGGACGAACCCGAGTCGCTCGGCGCGATCTCGCTGGCCGCGCGCGAGCGCCTCGACAACCTGGTGTTCGTGGTCAACTGCAACCTGCAGCGCCTCGACGGCCCGGTGCGCGGCAACGCCAAGATCATCCAGGAACTGGAGGCGGTGTTCCGTGGCGCCGGGTGGAACGTCATCAAGGTGGTCTGGGGGCGTTACTGGGACCCGTTGTTCGCCCGCGACAAGCAGGGCCTGCTGCTCAAGCGCATGGAAGAATGCGTCGACGGCGACTATCAGGCCTACAAGGCCAAGGGTGGCGCCTATACCCGCGAGCACTTCTTCGGCAAGTACCCGGAGCTGCGCGAACTGGTCGCCAACATGACCGACGAGGACATCTGGCGGCTCAATCGCGGCGGACACGACCCGATCAAGGTCTACAACGCCTATCTCGCCGCGACCACGGCGAACGGCAAGCCCACCGTGATCCTCGCCAAGACGGTCAAGGGCTACGGCATGGGCGTGGCCGGCGAGGGCATGAACATCACCCACTCGCAGAAGAAGATGGGCGAGGTCGCGCTCAAGGCCTTCCGCGACCGCTTCAACATCCCCATCTCCGACGACCAGATCGGCGCCGCACCCTTCTACAAACCCGCCGACGACAGCCCTGAGATGGCCTATCTGCGCGAGCGCGAGGCCGAGCGCGGCGGCCACCTGCCGGCGCGCAAGGTCGAGGCGCCGGCGCTCGAGATCCCGCCGCTGGCGCGCTTCGAGTCGCTGCTGCAGGGCAGTGGCGAGAAGGAGATGTCGACCACCATGGCCTTCGTGCGGCTGCTCAACCTGATCATCCGCGACCCCGGGATCGGCCGCTACGTCGTCCCCATCGTCCCCGACGAGGCGCGCACCTTCGGCATGGAGGGGATGTTCCGCCAGCTCGGCATCTACTCCTCGCAGGGGCAGCTCTACGAGCCGGTCGACGCCGATCAGGTGATGTTCTACCGCGAGGACAAGCAGGGGCAGATCCTCCAGGAGGGGATCAACGAGGCCGGCGCCATGTCCTCCTGGATCGCCGCGGCCACGGCCTACGCCAACCACGGCCAGAGCATGATCCCCTTCTACATCTACTACTCGATGTTCGGCTTCCAGCGCATCGGCGATCTGGCCTGGGCCGCCGGCGACATGCGCGCGCGCGGCTTCCTCATCGGCGGCACCGCCGGGCGCACCACCCTCGCCGGCGAGGGGCTGCAGCACCAGGACGGTCACAGCCCGGTGCTCGCCGCCACCCTCCCCAACTGCATCACCTACGACCCCGCCTACGCCTACGAGCTGGCGGTGATCGTGCAGGACGGCATGCGGCGGATGTACCAGGCGCAGGAGGACCGCTTCTACTACATCACCGCGATGAACGAGAACTACGTCCAGCCGCCGATGCCCGAGGGCGCCGAGACCGGCATCCTCAAGGGGCTGCATCGCGTCCATGTCGCCGAGCAGGGCGCGCACCGCGTGCAGTTGCTCGGCGCCGGCGCCATCCTCCGCGAGACCCTCGCCGCCGCCGAGCTGCTGGCGCGCGACTTCGACATCGCCGCCGACGTGTGGAGCGTGACCAGCTTCAACGAACTGCGCCGCGACGGCATCGACGCCGAGCGCTGGAACCGACTCCACCCCGAGCAGCCCCCGCGCACCAGCTATGTCGAGACCCAGCTCGCCGCCACCGAGGGACCGGTGATCGCCGCCACCGACTATATCCGCGCCTATGCCGAGCAGATCCGCCCGCACGTCCCGCGCGCCTATGTCACCCTCGGCACCGACGGCTTCGGGCGCAGCGATACCCGCAGCCAGCTGCGCCGCTTCTTCGAGGTCAATCGCCACTATGTCGTGCTGGCCGCGCTCAAGGCCCTCGCCGACGCCGGCACCCTCCCGGCGGCGCGGGTCAGCGAGGCGATCGAGCGCTATCGCATCGACCCGGAGAAGCCCAACCCGACGACGGTCTGAGACCGCCCGTACAGCATTGGAGGACATCGAGTGGCCACCGTCGAAGACATCCTGCTACCCGACATCGGGGACTTCACCGACGTCGAGATCATCGAGATCCTGGTCGCCCCCGGCGACCGCATCGAGGCGGAGCAATCCATCCTCACCCTGGAGAGCGACAAGGCGACGATCGAGATCCCGGCGCCACGCGCCGGGGTGGTCGAGCGCGTCGAGGTCGCCGTCGGCGATCGGGTGAGCATGGGCGCCCCGTTGCTCAGCATCCGCCCGACCGACACCCCGGCGCAGACACCCAGTGCCGCGCCGCAGCCTGCGCGCGAGGCGGCACCACCGCCCGCGCCCGCGCCGGAAACTGTGCCAGCGACACGAGAGCCGACCACGAGCACGCCCCTCACCGCGACGGCGACCGAAGACACCGCGGTGCTGCTGCCCGACATCGGCGACTTCTCCGAGATCCCGGTGATCGAAGTGCTGGTCGCGCCCGGCGACCGCGTCGAGGCGGAGCAATCCATCCTCACCCTGGAGAGCGACAAGGCGACCATGGAGATCCCCGCCCCCGCCGCTGGGGTGGTCAGCGAGCTGGCGGTCGTCGTCGGCGATACCCTCAACACCGGCGACCTGATCCTGATGCTGCGCGCCGATGCCCCCGCCGAGACCGACGCGCCCGCGACGCCCGAGCCGACGCGGCCGAACACCGACAACACGCCACCAGCCGCGCCCACCACCGCGCCGCAGCCGGGCGAGACGGCGCCGCGCAAGGCCCCGGTGCTGCCACGCCCGGAGGACGTCGCCGCAATCGCCCGAGGGCGCAAGGCCCACGCCAGCCCGGCGGTACGGCGCTTTGCCCGCGAACTCGGCGTCGATCTCGACGTGGTCAAGGGCTCTGGCCCCAAGGGGCGTGTGCTCAAGGATGACGTACGCGCCTTCGTCAAGCGCAGCCTCACCACCGTCGAGCCGTCCAGTCACTCCGCCGCCTCGCCGGCGACGACCGCCACGACGCCAGCGCCGACGATCGACCACGGCCGATTCGGCCCCGTCGAGCGGGTCGAACTCGGACGCATCCGCAGGATCAGCGCGCGCCACCTGCACCAGAGCTGGACCGGCATCCCCCATGTCACCCAGTTCGACGAGGCCGACATCACCGAACTCGAGGCCTTCCGCGCCGCCCACAAGACCGACCCCGACGACGCCTCGGTCAGGCTCACCCTGATCCCCTTCCTGCTCAAGGCGGTGGCCACCGCGCTGACCCGGATGCCGCTGCTCAAGGCCTCGCTCGATGCCGACGGCGAGCATCTCATCCACAAGCACTACACCCATATCGGCGTGGCTGTCGACACCCCCAACGGGCTGATGGTGCCGGTGGTGCGCGACGTCGATCGCAAGGGGCTGCGCACCCTCGCCGGCGAGCTGGCCGATCTCGGCGCACGCGCCCACACCCAACGCCTGCGCCCCGACGAGATGCAGGGCGGCTGCTTCACCATCTCCAGCCTCGGCGGCATCGGCGGCACCGCCTTCACCCCCATCGTCAACGCCCCGGAGGTGGCCATCCTCGGCGTCTCCCGCGCCGCCACCCGGCCGGTGTGGGACGGCGAGCGCTTCGTCCCCCGCCTGCTGCTGCCGCTCTCGCTCTCCTACGACCACCGGGTGGTCGACGGCGCCGATGCGGCCCGCTTCACCACCCTGCTCGGCGGGCTGCTCGGCGACATCCGCGAGTTGCTGCTGTGACCCCCTGATCCTCGGGGTCAGCCTTCGCCTGGCCCCCGGGATCGTATAGGATGAGGCGCCGAACCCGACCACCCATAGAGCGCCCATCGCGGCCCATCGAGAAGCAAGCACACTATGAGCGACACCATCAAGGTCACGGTCCCGGACATCGGGGATTTCAAGGACGTGGAGGTCATCGAGGTCCTGGTCGCCCCTGGCGACACGGTGCAGCAGGAGACCTCGCTGATCACCCTGGAGAGCGAGAAGGCCACCATGGAGATCCCCGCCCCCGCCGCCGGACGTGTCCAGGAGATCCATCTTGGCGTCGGTGACCGGGTCTCGCAGGGCGCCACCATCCTGACCCTGGCGCCGCTGGCGGCAGGCTCGGAGTCGGCTCCAGACACTACCACGGACCCCGCTGAACAGGTCACCGAGGTGGTGGTGCTGGGCGCCGGCCCCGGCGGCTACAGCGCCGCCTTCCGCGCCGCCGACCTGGGCAAGCGCGTCACCCTGATCGAGCGTCACGCAACCCTCGGCGGGGTCTGTCTCAACGTCGGCTGCATCCCCTCCAAGGCGCTGCTGCACACCGCCGCGATCATCGACGAGGCCAAGGAACTCGGCGCCATGGGCGTGACCTTCGCCGCCCCCGAGATCGATCTCGACAAGATGCGCGCCGGCAAGGACAAGGTGGTGGCCAAGCTCACCAGCGGACTGGCCGGCATGGCCAAGCAGCGCGGCGTCGAGGTCATCCAGGGCACGGGCCGGTTCAGCGGCCCCAACCGCATCGTCGTCGACACCGCCGAGGGCGAGCGGCGCGTGCGCTTCGATCACTGCATCATCGCCTGCGGCTCCTCGCCGATGACCATTCCCGGCTTCCCGCACGACGACCCGCGGGTGATGGACTCGACCGACGCGCTCGAGATCCGCGACATCCCCGAGCGCATGCTGATCGTCGGCGGCGGCATCATCGGGCTGGAGATGGCCACCGTCTACGCCGCGCTCGGCGCCGAGATCGACGTGGTCGAGCTGCAGTCGCAGCTGATGCCGGGGTGCGACGCCGATCTCGTGCGCAGCTTCGAGAAGGTCGCCAAGAAGCGCTATCGCAAGCTGATGCTCGAGACCAAGGTCGCGGCGATGACCGCCGCCGATGACGGCATCCAGGTCCGCTTCGAGGGCAAGCACGACGGCGAGGAGACCTACGACAAGGTGCTGGTCGCCGTCGGTCGCCGCCCCAATGGCGCGCTGATCGACGCCGAGACGGCGGGCGTCGAGGTCGACCGGCACGGCTTCATCAAGGTCGACCAGCACATGCGCACCAATGTGCCGCACATCCATGCCATCGGCGACGTGGTCGGCGGCCCGATGCTCGCCCACAAGGCCACCCACGAGGCCAAGGTCGCCGCCGAGGTGATCGCCGGCCAGCCGGCGCTGTTCGACCCGCTCACCATCCCTTCGGTGGCCTATACCGATCCCGAAGTCGCCTGGATGGGACTGACCGAGACCAAGGCCAAGGCCGAGGGTATCGCCTACGAGAAGGGCGTCTTCCCCTGGGCGGCGAGCGGCCGCGCGCTCGGCATCCATCGCACCGAGGGCATGACCAAGCTGCTGTTCGACCCCGAGACCAAGCGCATCCTCGGCGCCGGGATCGTCGGTCCCAACGCCGGTGAACTGATCGGCGAGGCGGTGCTCGCGCTCGAGATGGGCGCCGACATGGAGGACATCGCCCTCACCATCCACCCCCACCCGACGCTCAACGAAACCATCGGGCTGGCCGCCGAGATGGCGCACGGCTCGATCACCGATCTGCTGCCACCAAAGAAACGCTGAGCGAACATCGCCGACTCGTGGCGCACGCGCGTCACGAGTCATCGAGCCCGCGCGATAAGATCAGCGCGCGACTTTCGAGGGCCGAACGCGCGAACTGGGCAGCGATCCCGAAGACAAGGAACCAGAGTCGAGTCAAGAAGGGACGGCAGAAAGACACAGGGCCAAGGATCGAGGATCCTCGGCCCTGACAGGTCCGATGAGTCCGGAGCCCGAATCGCTCCAGACCCCACCAGACGATCAGTGCTGGTCGAAGTGGAGCCAGCTGGGCAGGATACCGAACGAGCGGCGAGCCGGTGCAGCAGGCGCAGCCTCTTCGGCAGCGGCCTCCTCGACCACGGCCTCTTCGGCAGCGGCCTCCTCGACCACGGCCTCTTCAGCAGCGACGTCCTCGGCCACGACCTCTTCGGCAGCGACTTCCTCAGTCACGGCCTCTTCGGCGACGGCCTCTTCGGCAGCGGCCTCTTCAGCGACGGCTTCCTCGGTCACGGCCTCTTCGGCAGCAGCCTCTTCAGCGACGGCTTCCTCGGTCACGGCCTCTTCGGCAGCAGCCTCTTCAGCGACGGCTTCCTCGGTCACGGCCTCTTCGGCAGCGGCCTCTTCAGCGACGGCTTCCTCGGCCACGACCTCTTCGGCAGCGACGTCCTCGGCCACGACCTCTTCGGCAGCGGCTTCCTCGGTCACGGCCTCTTCGGCGACGGCTTCCTCGGTCACGGCCTCTTCGGCGACGGCTTCCTGGGTCGCAGCCTGCGTCGGAGCGGCAGCACCGACACCATGCACCCAGGACGGGAAGATACCGGTCGATGCCGGCTCGACAGCCTCGGCCTCGGGCGCAACCTCTTCCACGACCTCCTCGACCACCACCTCAGGCTCAGCCTTGAAGAGCGGGGTCATGTGACGCATCCAGGGCGGGGTCGGCGCAGAGGTCAGGCGCGGTTTTGCAGGCGCTGCAGGAACAGCCTCCTCGGCGACGACGGCATCGGCCTCGGGTGCGGCCTCCTCGGCAACGGCTGCATCGGCCTCGGGTGCGGCCTCTTCGGCGACGGCTGCATCGGCCTCGGGCGCTGCCTCTTCGGCGACGGCTGCATCGGCCTCGGGTGCGGCCTCCTCGGCGACGGCTGCATCGGCCTCGGGTGCGGCCTCCTCGGCAACGGCTGCATCGGCCTCGGGCGCGGCCTCCTCGGCGACGGCTGCATCGGCCTCGGGCGCGGTCTCCTCGGCGACGGCTGCATCGGCCTCGGGCGCGGTCTCCTCGGCAACGGCTGCATCGGCCTCGGTGGCCTCGGCAACCGTGGTGTCGGTCTCACCCTCGGCGACAACGGTCTCGGCCTCGGGCGCGGCCTCTTCGGCGGCCACCGGCTCGGGCTCGGCGACCACGGCCGGTGCCGGCGGCGGGGTCAGCGAAACGGAACCGATCGGTGCGAGATTGTCGACGATCTGAGCCCGCGCGGGAGCGACCATCCGCGCGTCTTGGTTCTGCAGGACGGCAGCGTAGATACCACCACACACGATGGCGACGCCGACCCCCCAGACGAGCAACTTGCCGATATCAAACGACTCCACGGCTTCTGGCGTGTTCGCGCTCTCGTTCATCAAACTGATCCTCTAATCTAGCGTGCAGGATGTCATGGACGACAAAATGCGATGTCTACTTGCAACAGCTTGCCTAGGCTGCCTGAATAGACGCAATGGTTCAAGGGATAATGCCCTGCCCCACGGCCGGAGAAATCAGCGGGTACGCACCCCAAAGATTCAAAAAAACAATCCTTAATATTGCGCGAGCCGAAAGACGTTCGGCTCGACGATACGTTATATTCCTATGATTACCCATGGATGTCGTCCGACCCGGCCCGTAGCGCCTACGGACTGGCCCGGCGGGTCGAACGACGGCCCCGCGAACCAAGCCCCGGCCCCCGCTGCCGCAGGGCAACAGTCCCCAAGATCCGGAGAAAGAACACAATGACCGACTACGTCCGCTGGCTGAGCGACCTCGGGATGGCAGATGTGCCCATCGTCGGCGGCAAGAACGCGTCCCTGGGCGAGATGATCCAGAACCTGACCGATGTCGGTGTCCAGGTGCCGGGCGGATTCGCCACCACGGCAGATGCCTATCGCGAGTTCCTCGCCAAGGACGGGCTGGACGCACGCATCCGCGAGGCGCTCGACGCGCTCGACGTCGACGATGTCGCCGCCCTCGCCGAGGTCGGCCCGCGCATCCGCGGCTGGGTGATGGAGCAGCCCTTCCCAGAGGGGCTGGAGTCGGCCATCGACGCCGCCTACGCCAAACTGGTCGACGAAGCCGGCAGCGACGCGGTGTCCTGGGCGGTGCGTTCCTCGGCCACCGCCGAGGACCTGCCCGATGCCTCCTTTGCCGGACAGCAGGAGACCTTCCTCAACGTCCAGGGCCTCGACAGCATCAAGCACCGGATCAAGGAGGTGTTCGCCTCCCTGTTCAACGACCGCGCCATCTCCTACCGCGTCCACCAGGGCTTCGAGCACCACAACGTCGCGCTCTCGGCCGGCATCCAGCGTATGGTGCGCAGTGACCTCGCCGCCTCCGGCGTGATGTTCACCCTCGACACTGAGTCGGGCTTCCGCGACGCGGTCTTCGTCACCGCCAGCTATGGTCTCGGCGAGATGGTGGTGCAGGGCGCGGTCAACCCCGACGAGTTCTACGTCCACAAGCCGACGCTCGAGGCCGGTCGCCCGGCGATCCTGCGTCGCAGCGTCGGCGACAAGGCCGTGCGCATGGTCTACAGCGACGCCGGCAGCGACCAGCTGGTGCGCACCGAGCCGGTGCCCGAGGCCGACCAGCAGCGCTTCAGCATCAGCGATGCCGAGGTCGAGGCGCTGGCCAAGCAGGCGCTGCTGATCGAGCGCCACTACGGCCGCCCGATGGACATCGAGTGGGCGAAGGACGGCATCGACGGCCGTCTCTACGTCGTCCAGGCCCGTCCCGAGACGGTGCAGAGCCGCTCGGGCAACGTCATCGAGCGCTACACCCTGCAAGAGAAGGGCGAGGTGCTCACCACCGGACGCAGCATCGGCAACCGCATCGGCGCGGGTGCCGCCAAGATCGTCAACAGCATCGCCGACATGCACCGCGTCGAGCCCGGCGACGTGCTCATCACCGACATGACCGACCCCGACTGGGAGCCGGTGATGAAGCGTGCTGCGGCCATCGTCACCAACCGTGGCGGGCGCACCTGCCACGCCGCCATCATCGCCCGCGAGCTGGGCGTCCCGGCGGTAGTCGGCTGCAACAACGCCACCGAGGTGGTCAAGGACGGCCAGGCGGTGACCGTCAGCTGCGCCGAGGGCGACACCGGCTTCATCTACGACGGCAAGCTCGACTTCGAGCACAAGCGCATCGAACTCTCGGCGATGCCCGAAATCCCGGTCAAGATCATGATGAACGTCGGCAACCCCGACCGGGCCTTCGCCTTCTCCGCCACCCCCAACGCGGGTATCGGTCTGGCGCGGCTCGAGTTCATCATCAACAACATGATCGGCATCCACCCCAAGGCGCTGCTCGAGTACGACCAGCTGCCCGAGGAGCTGCGCGCCCAGATCGCCCCACGCATCGCCGCCTACGACAGCCCGCGTGAGTTCTACGTCGCCAAGCTCGCCGAGGGCATCTCCACCCTCGCCGCGGCCTTCGCCCCGCACTCGGTGATCGTGCGCATGTCGGACTTCAAGTCCAACGAATACGCCAACCTGATCGCCGGTCCGCGCTACGAGCCCGAGGAAGAGAACCCGATGATCGGTTTCCGTGGCGCCGGGCGCTACGTCGCCGATCACTTCCGCGAGTGCTTCGAGATGGAGTGCGAGGCGCTCAAGCGGGTGCGTGACGACATGGGTCTGACCAATGTCGAGATCATGATCCCGTTCGTGCGTACCCTCGGTCAGGCCAAGGCCGTCAGCGAAGCGCTCGCCGCCCAGGGCCTGGAGCGCGGCAAGAACGGGCTGCGTCTGATCATGATGTGCGAGCTGCCCTCCAACGCGGTGCTGGCCGACGAGTTCCTCGAGTACTTCGACGGCTTCTCGATCGGCTCCAACGACATGACTCAGCTCACCCTGGGACTCGATCGCGACTCCGGTCTGGTCGCCGACTACTTCGACGAGCGCGACCCGGCGGTGAAGAAGATGCTCGCCATGTCGATCGCCGCCTGCCGCGACAAGGGCAAGTACGTCGGCATCTGCGGCCAGGGCCCGTCGGACCACAAGGACTTCGCCGACTGGCTGCTCAAGCAGGGGATCAGCAGCATCTCGCTCAATCCCGACACCGTGATCGACACCTGGCTCTACCTGGCCGAGCAGGCCAAGACCCTCTGAGGTCGCCCCCGCACCGGCGCCGCGACGCCGGTCGCAACGAACCCCGGACCGCCACGGCGGCCGGGGTTTTTTCGTGCTCGCTCAGCGCCCTCCGGCGTCCTCCTGATCGCCACCCGCCGCATCCGGCACGCGCACGGGATCGGTCGACGGCTCCTCGATCAGGTCGATGCCCTCCAGCACCTCCTCGACATCGGGGAGCACCTCGGCGAACTCGACCCCGTACATCTCCCACACCGAGATGAACAGCGAGGCCACCACCGGGCCGATGAAGATCCCCGCCAGCCCGAACATGAAGATGCCGCCGAGGGTGCCGAAGAAGATCATCAGCTCGTGCATCTTGGTGTCCTTACCGACCAGCACCGGGCGCAGCAGGTTGTCGAGCGAGCCGACCACCAGGCCGCAGAACAGCCCCAGCGACACCCCGGTCACCACTTCGCCCTGCACCACCAGGATCGCCACCGCCGGCAACCACACCAGCGCCGCACCGACGTTGGGGATCACCGACAGCACCGCCATCACCGTGCCCCAGAACACCGCGTTGTCGATGCCGGCGACGGCAAAGGCGATGCCCGCGAGCGTCCCCTGCAACAAGCCGATCAGCAGCGAGCCCTTGAGCGTGGCGCGGGTCACCGAGGTGAACTTCTCCAGCATCAGGCGCTCATCGCTGGTCTTGAGCGGCAGATAGTAGAGGATGCGCTCGATCAGCTTGGGCCCGTCCATCTGCAGGAAGTACATGCTGTAGAGCAGCACGAAGGTCATGAAGACGAAGTTCGCCGTCCCCAGCGTCACCCCCGAGACCCACTCCACCAACAACTTGCTGAACGCCGTGGTCGCGGTGCCGAGCAGACCGAGAATCTGCTCCTCATAGACCATCAGTTGATCGTAGAAGGGCAGGCGATGCAGATGCGCGGTGAGCACGCCGGGGTCCTGCAGCGAGCCCTTGAACCACTCGCCGATGGCGTGGCTGACATCGAGCGCCTGCGCCAGCAGCACCCAGAACAGCACCCCGAGCGGGATCAGTACCACCACCGCCATGATCAACAGGGTCGTCATCGAGGCCAGATGACGCCGCCCGGAGAAGCGCGCCTGCAATCCCAGGAACAGCGGCCTGGCCAGCGCGCTGAACAGCCCGGCGAGGAACAGTGCCATCAGAAAGGGCTGGATCATCGTCAGGAACAGCGCCGAGATCCCCAGCACCAACAACAGCACCACGGTCTTGTTGACGTAATCTTGATTCATCTTCGCTCTCGTCTCGCAGTCGCCGCGCCAGGGCGTGCGACATCGAAGGGGGCGGGATCAACAGGATACGTGCCCTACCCGACCACGCACCCCGCCCCGTGAGCGCACAGCATAGCCGCTCGGAGTTAACGGATGCAGTCGAGGAGGTCCGCTCGGGGCGCCCGAGACGGACAAGACCGGAGCGGAGAGACACCAACACCTCGGTCGTCGAGCAGTGAGACGCGCCTGACGACAGGTCGATCCGAGCGTCCGAGCAGGGCACCCGACCCCGCACGGGATCCGGGCAGCCCTGCCGGGGGCTCAGTGCCCGCCGCCCTTGAGCGCGGCGTTGATCGCCTCGATGGTGTCCTTGGCGTCGCCGAAGATCAGCGAGGTGTTGTCCTGGTAGAAGAGCAGGTTGTCGACGCCGGAGTAGCCGGGGCGCATCGAGCGCTTGAGGAAGTAGACCTGGCGCGCGCGACCGGCCTCGAGGATCGGCATGCCGTAGATCGGGCTGGCGGCGTCCTCGCGCGCGGCGGGGTTGACCACGTCGTTGGCGCCGACCACCAGCACCACGTCGGTGCTGGGGAAGTCGGGGTTGATCTCGTCCATCTCCTGGACGTGGTCGTAGGGGATGTCCGCTTCGGCGAGCAGCACGTTCATGTGCCCCGGCATCCGCCCGGCGACCGGGTGGATGGCGAAGCGCACCTCCACCCCGCGCTCCTCGAGCTGCTGCATCAGCTCCTTGAGCGCGTGCTGGGCCTGGGCGACGGCCATGCCGTAGCCGGGCACCACGATCACCCGCGCGGCGTCCTCCATCCAGTAGACGGCGTCCTCGACCGCCGCCGACTTGACCCCGCGCTCGGCGGCCTGGGCGCCGGCGCTCTCGCCGCCGCCACTGCCGCTGCTGCCGAAACCGCCGAAGACGACGTTGAGGATCGAGCGGTTCATCGCCCGACACATGATGAAGGAGAGGATGGCGCCGGAGCAGCCGACCAGCGCGCCGACGATGATCAGCAGGTTGTTGTGCAGGGTGAAGCCGGTGGCCGCCGCCGCCCAGCCGGAGTAGCTGTTGAGCATCGAGATGATCACCGGCATGTCGGCGCCGCCGATGGGGATGATCAGGGTGAGACCGAGCAACAGCGCGAGCAGGGTCATCAGCACCAGCGAGAGCAGACTGCCGGTGAGCGCGAAGTGCACCGCCAGCGCCACCGTCGCCAGCGCGATCAGGGCGTTGAGCAGGTGCTGCCCGGCGAAGCGCACCGGGGCGCCGCCGATCAGCCCCTGAAGCTTGCCGAAGGCGATCACCGAGCCGGTGAAGGTGATCGCGCCGATCACCACCCCGGCCGAGATCTCGCTCATCAGCAGGGCGTCGAGCCCGCCGCTGGCGCGGCGCTCGAGGAAGGTGCCGATGCCGACCAGCACTGCGGCCATGCCGACGAAGCTGTGCAGCGCCGCGACCAACTGCGGCATCGCGGTCATCTGGATACGCACCGCGACCACCGCGCCGATCACCGCACCGATGGCGATACCGGCGATGATGAAGCCGTAGGACTGCACCTGAGCGCCGAGCAGGGTGGCGGCGATGGCGATCACCATGCCGAGCATGGCGTAGAGGTTGCCGCGTCGCGCGGTGGCCGGGTGGGTCAGCCCCTTGAGCCCGAGGATGAAGAGGACGGCCGCGGCGAGATAGGCCAGCGCCTGATGATTGACTGAAAGCTCCATCGAAATGCCGTCCCTATCGCTTCTTCTTGAACATGGAGAGCATGCGGTGCGTCACCAGGAAGCCGCCGAAGACGTTGATCGAGGCGAGCAGCACCGCAAGGAAACCGAGCAACTGGGTCAGCAGCCCGGCCTCGGGGTCACCGGCGACCAGCAGCGCGCCGATCAGCACGATGCCGGAGATGGCGTTGGTGAGCGCCACCAGCGGGGTGTGCAGCGAGGGGGTCACGCCCCACACCACCCAGTAGCCGATGAAGCAGGCGAGGATGAAGACATAGAGCGCGATGATGGTGGGATCGAGCAACTCGGGCATGAGTCTCTCCGTTGGCAATGGGTGGACGGATGGCGGGCGCGCGCTCAGTCGGCGCGCGCCACCATCGCGGCGGTGATCTCGTCGTCCGCCGGGGCCCTGAGCTGGGGTCCGGACGCCCCGGTCTCGATCATCAGCTCGAGCAGGTTGGCGAGGTTGCGCGCGTAGAAGGCGCTGGCGTCGGCGGCGAGCAGTGCCGGGTAGTTGGTCAGCCCGACCAGGGTGACGCCGTGACGCTCGACGACCTCGTCGGCGACGGTGAGCGGGCAGTTGCCGCCGCTGGCGGCGGCCAGGTCGACGATCACCGAACCGGGGCGCATGCGCTCGACCACCGCCTCCGGGATCAGCACCGGGGCCTGGCGGCAGGGGATCTGCGCGGTGGTGATGATCACCTGGGCGCGCGCCAGCTCGTCGGCGAGCGCGGCCTGCTGGCGGGCCTTGGCCTCGTCGGAGAGTTCGCGGGCATAGCCGCCCTCGCCGGCACCGCTCTCGCCGAGATCGAGTTCGATCGGGCGCGCACCGAGCGAGCGGATCTGTTCGTGGGTCTCGGGGCGCACGTCATAGGCGTGGACATCGGCGCCGAGCCGCCGTGCGGTGGCGATCGCCTGCAGCCCCGCGACCCCGGCACCGAGCACCACCACCCGCGCCGGCTTGGCCGAACCGGCCGAGGTCATCATCATCGGGAAGAAGCGCCCGTAGCGGCTCGCCGCCTCCAGGGTGGCGCGATAGCCGGCGATGCTGCTCTGCGAGGAGAGCGCGTCCATCGACTGCGCGCGCGAGGTGCGCGGCATCCGCTCCAGCGGGAAGAGCAGCAGCTCGCGCGCCTGCATCGCCGCCAGCAGCGCGTCCTCGCCGCAACTCTCCAGAAAACCGAGATAACGCGCGCCGCGGCGCATCAACTCGACCTCATCGGGCTCGGGGCGGCGCACCTTGAGTACCAGGTCGGCGTCGTAGACCGTCTCGCGCGCGCCCAGGCTCGCGCCGGCCTCGGCGTAGTCCGCATCGGGATAGCCGGCGCGCACACCGGCGCCCTCCTCAACCCAAACCTCCAGGCCCTTGGTCACCAGCTTGCGCACCACCTCCGGGGTCGAGGCCACACGGGCCTCGCCGGGACGGCGCTCCAGGGGAATGCCTATCTTCATTCGCGTCTGTCCCTTCTCGTCCTCGTCTCGACACTTGCATGGTCGTGCCTGCAAGTCATTATCAGGACCGCCCAACCAGGTCGCAACCGCACCGGGCAGCCGGCACGCGCGTCTCGACAAGGGCGGTCGAAACCCTGTTCGGGTCAGGGCTTAATCGGCAATTTAAAATATCTTTAAATGCTTATTCAATACCCGAACGGGATCGGGCGGGCGTGGCCCGCCCACGCGCTCAGCGTACCCGCAGCGCCAGCGGTCGCTCCTGGTTCTCCTTGAAGCTCTTGATGATCTGCGCCGAGACCTCTTCGATCGACTGGCTGGTGGTGTTGATCACCGGCACCTGGAGACGGCGGAAGATCTGCTGCGCCTGACGCAGGTCCTGCTGGCACTTCGACAGCGAGGCATAGGGGCTGCCGGGGCGACGCTCCTCGCGGATCAGCTGCAGGCGCTGGGGGTCGATGATCAGCGCGAACAGCTTGTCGCGACAGTCCCACACCTGCTTGGGCACGTCGCCGTGCTCGAAGTCCTCCTCGGTGATCGGGTAGTTGGCCGCGCGCAGTCCGTAGTGCATCGCTAGATAGAGACAGATCGGGGTCTTGCCCGAGCGCGAGACGCCGAGCAGCACCACGTCGGCGCGGCTCAGGTTGTCGGGACGCACGCCGTCGTCGTTGGCCATGGCGAAATTGATAGCCTCGATCCGCTTGGTGTAGAAGTTCGGCCGGGTGATGGCGTGACTGCGCCCGGACTCACGACTCGGCGAGACCCCGAGTTCGGCCGAGAGCGGCTCGACGAAGCCCTCGAACAGCTCCATGTAGAAGCAGTTGCCGGTCTTGAGGATGTCGCGGATCTCGTCGTTGAGCATGGTGGCGAAGACGATCGGTCGCACCCCGTCGCGCTCGGCCGCCTCCTGCATCCGCTGGGTGAGCGCCTTGGCGCGCATCTCGGTGTTGATGTAGGGCATGTAGACCTGCTCGAAGTCGACGGTGTCGAACTGCGACAGCAGGCTGTGACCAAGGGTCTCGGCGGTGATGCCGGTGCTCTCGGAGACGAAGAAAACGGTTCTGTTCATAGACTCGATTCCAGACGGGGAGGAAGACACCCGCGACCGGGGCACACCCGGTCACTGTCCCTATCCTCGCACGCCGTCCGCGAACCGCGAAGCGAGCGATGTCATGGGAATGATCGAACCGCAAAGACACGAAGGGCGCAAAGGGAATCAGTGCTTCCAGCGACCAAGCTCCAGTCGCCAGTGCTGGCTCACCTGCCATCGGTAGCGCCAAGAATACGTGCTCAGCGCCAGCTGGTCGTAAAGCACTGCAGCCATCGGCGCTGCCGTCGAGGACGCGCACCACAGGACGCTGACAGCTAGCCGCTCTCTCCCCCTTCGCGTCCTTTGTGTCTTTGCGGTTCACGCACTCTTGGCGGCTGGCAATATGATCATTTACTGATATTCTTGACGCGATCTCAGCCGGTCCTTCACCCGCCAACTCGAGGAGCCGATCATGGCCATCCGTATCGAGACCGACCAGGACCTTCGCGCCGCGCTCGACGCGCTCGCGCATCGCGAGCGACGCATCCTCGGCTGCCGCTTCGCCGAGCGCGTCGGTGCGCTGTGCAGCGATGCGCGCGTCCATCAGGCGATCGCCATCGGGGTCGATCCGGCGAGCCCCCCGGAGGCGCTCGCCGAGGCCTTCCGCATCGCCAAGGCGCACGCCACCCGCACCTATACCGACTGTGGCAAGGACACCGACTGGATGGCCCAGGCCGAGCACTTCGTCGCCGCCGCCGCCAGCGCCGCGCTCGCCCCCGAGGACGTACGTCGCGATGCCCGCAACCCCGCCTGGAAGGCGGCGGTGCAGGCACGCATGGCGATCAACTGCGCGATGATGGAGGACGATACGCAGTCGGAGTCCGCCGAGGTCGAGGCGCAATACGCGCTCGCCCGCGAGGCCCGCGGCTGAGCGTGCCGCTACCCCCGTCCCGCCGCCAGCATCTCGTCGTAGAGACGCCAGGCCTCGGCGGCGGTCTCGGGATCGACCCGCTCGATCGCGTGCCCCAGGTGAACCACCACGTAGTCACCGACGACGAGCGACTCGTGCGCCAGCATCAACAGGCTGGCCCGTCGCTCCACACCCTTGGCCTCGCAGTGCGCGACCAGGCCGTCGATCGCGTGGATTCGCATCGGTATCCCGAAACACATCTGCTCTCTCCCCAACGGCCCTGGGCCGCATCTGTCCAACCCGGCGCGCCCGCATCCAATCAGGATGGACCCAGACCATGCATCAGGCCCCATCACCGCCACCCCACGAACCCGACACCCTGATCCTCGGCATCGGCAATCTACTACTCAGCGACGAGGGCCTCGGCCCGCGCCTGGTCCGCCGACTCGAGATCGAGTCCGGCCCAGGCGCGCCCTTCCGCTGTCTCGACGGCGGCACCCTGGGCTTCACCCTGGCCACCGACATCGCCGGCTTCGCGCGGCTGATCGTGGTCGATGTCGCCGCCCTGGGCGCGCCGCCCGGCACCATCCGGGTGTTCGAGGACAGGGCGATGGACGCGCATCTGCGTGCCCACGCCAGCAGCGTGCACGAGGTCGGGCTGGCCGACCTGCTCGACATCACCCGGCTCACCGACAGCCTGCCGCAGCAGCGCGCGCTGGTGGCCGTCGAACCCGAACGGGTCGACTGGGGCGAACACCTGAGCCCCTCGGTCGAGGCCGCGCTGCCCGGCGCCATCGCCGCGGTTCATGCCCTGCTCAGACGTTGGCACGGGGAATAATCCTAGGCGACAACCTCTATATCGGAGCTTGCTAACCTTCTTAAATACCTGCGCCAAATCAACTCGAAACGCACACAAAGCGCCTAGAATCCCTCCCAAGGTCAGTCCGAGGTGAGCGACATGCCCACGCTGGAATCCATCGCCCCCGTCGGGGACACGGACACGGACGCGCGCTCCCCCCTACCCGGACCACTGGTCCCGCTGCTCCATGAGGTGCGCCACGCGCTCGCCCGGCTCATCGCCGAGGACTGCGAGCACCGCATCGACCTCCATGCCCTGCCGCTCGACACCACGCTGATCGACCAGCTGCTGACCTTTCTCGGTCGCGGCGAGGTCGAGGCACGGATCGATGCCATGGGACCGACCCGGATCCACGAGTCGGCCACCCCCGGGGTGTGGGTCGTCGACTACCGCGACGCCGACGACCAGCGGCTCGCGCTGCATCTCGAGATCGCCACCGTCCCGCAGATCCTGCGCACCGATCGGGCCACGCTCAGCGCCGGTCTGCAGCGCCTCGACGCCGGACTGGCCGGCGCGGGCGATCCGTCTCCACCGTCCTGACGCCACGAGGAGGGATCATGGCCGCCTCCCAGACACTCGCCGAGCAGCTGCGTGCCCAAGGGGTCTCGCGGCGTGGTTTTCTCAAGTTCTGCGCCGCCACCGCCTCGCTGATGGCGCTGCCGCCGAGCCTGATCCCGAGGATCGCCGAGGCGCTGGAGGCAGCGCGCCGTCCCTCGGTGATCTGGCTCTCGTTCCAGGAGTGCACCGGCTGCACCGAGTCGCTCACCCGCAGCCACGCCCCGACCCTCGAGGGGCTGATCTTCGAGGCGATCTCGCTCGATTACCACCACACCCTGCAGGCGGCCTCGGGCGAGGCGGCCGAGGCCGCGCGGCTGCAGGCGATGCGCGACAACGCCGGGGCCTATCTGGTGGTGGTCGACGGCTCGATCCCCGGCCCCGAGGCCAACCCCGGCTATTCCACCGTCGCCGGGCACAGCAATCACGCGATCCTGATGGAAACCGTGGAGCACGCCGCGGCGGTGATCGCCGTGGGCACCTGCGCGGCCTTCGGCGGACTGCCACGCGCCGCGCCCAACCCCACCGGTGCGCGCGCGGTGATGGAACTGGTCGACGACAAGCCGATCGTCAACATCTCCGGCTGTCCGCCGATCCCGATGGCGATCACCGGGGTGCTGGCGCATTACCTGACCTTCGGCCGGCTGCCCGAGCTCGACGCCTACCGGCGGCCGCTGGCCTTCTTCGGCGAGTCGATCCACGACCGCTGCTATCGTCGTCCCTTCTACGACCAGGGCCTGTTCGCCGAGTCCTTCGACGACGAGGGCGCGCGCCAGGGCTGGTGTCTCTACCGGCTCGGCTGCAAGGGTCCGACCACCTACAACGCCTGCGCCACCCAGCGCTGGAACGGCGCCACCAGCTGGCCGATCGAGGCCGGCCATCCCTGCCTGGGTTGCTCGGAGCCGGCCTTCTGGGACGCCGGCGGCTTCTACCAGGCCGTCTCGGTACCGCCACGGGTGAACGCCGAGGCGCTGCTCGGTGCCGGCGCCGCCGGGGCCGCGCTCGGCGCCGGCGCCGCGCTGGCCGCCAGGCGCCTCACCCGCGACGAGCAACAGCAGCGCGAACCGGTCACCGTCGAAGCGCTGGAGAAGAGGCTATGAACGGCGCGATGGAATTCCTGCTGTGGACCAAGGGGCCGATGTTCCAGATCGCACTCGGCATCTTCGCCGTGGGGATGCTGGCGCGGCTGTTCGAGATCCTGCTGCTCGGGCGCGCCACCAACCATGCCGAGGCGCGCGCCGGCGAGTGGCTGCCGGGGCTGCGCACCGTCTTCACCCGCACCATCCCCGACCCCGGCACCTTCAGGCGCGCACCCTTCGACGTGCTGGTCGGCTGGATCTGGCACCTCGGCTTCATCATCGTGCTGCTGCTGTTCGTGCCGCATGTGGAGCTGGTCGCCGGGGTCTTCGGTGTCTCCTGGCCGACCCTGCCCAACCCGGTGATCGACCTGCTCACCGGCATCACCCTGGCCGGGCTGGTCGCCGCACTGCTCCACCGCCTGCTGCACCCGGTCAAGCGCCGGATCAGCATCCCCCAGGACTATCTGGTGTGGGCACTGACCTTCGCCGTGGTGCTGACCGGCTATCTCGCCTATCACCGGCTGGTCGAGCCCTATCCGCTGGCGCTCGGCATGCACATCCTCAGCGCCGAGCTGCTGCTGATCTGTCTGCCCTTCACCAAGCTCACCCATATCTTCACCACCATCTTCGCGCGCTGGTACAACGGCGCGGCCTTCGGCCGCAAGGGGGTGCGGTCATGAGCGAACTCTCTCTCGAACGTGGACTGGCGGCGCTGCGCGCCGAGATCGACGCCCCGGTGGCGGCCTTCTTCTCGAGCTGCGTGCGCTGCGGGCTCTGCGCCCAGTCTTGCCCCTTCTATCTGGAGACCGGCGACCCGCGCTACACCCCGATCCTCAAGCTCGAACCACTGCGGCTGGTGTGGGAGGCGGAGTTCACCCTGTGGGGACGGATCAAGCGCTGGCTGGGACTGGGGCAAGAGGTCAGCGATGCCATGCTCGCCGAGTGGGAGCCGCTGGTCTACGACAGCTGCAGCCTGTGCGGGCGCTGTTCCATGGTCTGCCCGGTGGGCAACGATCTCGTCTACATGATCCGCAAGACCCGCGAGGGCATGGTGCAGTCCGGGCATGCCCCGGAGGGACTGGTTGCCGCCTCGGTGCGGGCGATCCGCACCGGCAGCCCGATGGGGCTGCAGTGGAAGACGCTGGCGGTGCAGATCAAGCACGTCGAGCGCAGCACCGGGCTGACGGTGCCGGTCGATCGCGCCGGGGCCGAATACCTGGTGATGCTCTCGTCGATGGAGATCATCAACTTTCCCGAGTACCTCGAGGCGATCACCCGTATCTTCGATCATGCCGGGGTGCGCTGGACGCTCTCCACCCAGTGTTTCGAGGCCACCAACGCCGGGATCCAGATCGGCAGCAAGGACATCGCCGCCGAGCTGGTCGAGCGCGTGGTGGCCGCAGCCTCGGCGCTCGGGGTGAGCCGGGTGATCAGCCCCGAGTGCGGCCACGCCTTCACCGCGATCCGCTGGGAAGGACCGAACCTGATCGGGCGCCCTTATCCCTTCCGCGTCTTCCACATCATCGAGGTGCTCGACGAGTTGCGCCGCGACGGACGGTTGCATACCGAGGGCAAGGAGGCAGACCGGCTGTCGATGCACGATCCCTGCAACCTCGCGCGCAAGAGCGGGGTGATCGGCGAGCAGCGCGCGCTGATGGACCTGGTGGCGGAGCACTTCGTCGACCTCGACGAGCACGGGCGCTTCCAATGGTGCTGCGGGGCCGGCGGCGGGGTCAGCTCCAACGAGCGCGCCGAGCCGCTGAAGCTCGCCGCCTTCAAGCGCAAGAAGGCGCAGATCGAGGCGGTCGAACCGGATCGCATGGTGACCATGTGCGCCACCTGCCGCACCCAGCTCGAAGAAGGGCTCGAGGAGTTCAACATGGATATCCCGGTGGTCGGGCTGACCGAGATGATCGCCGAGCACCTGGTCGAGCGACCGGCCGCCGAGCCCGAACCGGGCACCGAGTCCGGCCAGCCGGCCTGAGCCAACCCGCGCATGAGCCAGGCCGGGAGAGCCGGCCAGCAGCAGGAGAGCCAGTTCCATGAGTCAACGTGTCGTCGTCGACCCCATCACCCGCATCGAGGGGCATCTGCGCATCGAGGCCGAGCTGTCCGGTGACCGCATCGCCCGTGCCTACAGCTCGGGCACCTCGGTGCGCGGCATCGAGACCATCCTGCGCGGTCGCGACCCGCGCGAGGCCTGGGCCTTCGCCCAGCGCATCTGCGGCGTCTGCACCCTGGTCCACGGCATCGCCTCGGTGCGCGCGGTCGAGGACGCGCTCGGCATCACCCCACCGCTCAACGCCCAGCGCATCCGCAACCTGATGATCGGCGCGCAGTACATCCACGACCACGTGATGCACTTCTACCACCTCCACGCCCTCGACTGGGTGGACGTGGTCTCGGCGCTCGAGGCCGACCCGGCGGCGACCTCGACCCTGGCCCAGACGATCAGCCCCTGGCCGAAGTCCTCGCCGGGTTACTTCAGCGAGGTGCGCAAGCGGCTGCGCGGCTTCGTCGAATCCGGCCAGCTCGGCATCTTCGCCAACGGCTACTGGGGACACCCGGCCTACCGGCTGCCGCCGGAGGCCAACCTGATGGCGGTGGCGCACTATCTCGAGGCGCTCGCCTGGCAGCGCGACGCCTCACGGCTACACGCCATCTTCGGCGGCAAGAACCCGCATCCGAACTTCGTCGTCGGCGGCGTGCCCTGCCCCATCGACCTCGACTCCGACTCGGCGCTCGATGCCAGCCGCCTGGCCGAGGTGGCCGCGATCATCGCGCGCATGCGCTCCTTCGTCGAGCAGGTCTATCTCCCCGACACCTTGGCCATCGCCGGCTTCTACAAGGACTGGGCCGAGCGCGGCGAGGGGCTCGGCAACTTCCTCTGCTACGGCGACCTGCCCAGCGGCGAGACGCTGAGCCCAGAGGGCTTCCTGTTCCCGCGCGGGGTAATCCTCGGGCGTGACCTCGACACCGTCCACGAGATCGATCTCGACGATCCCGGGCAGATCCAGGAGTTCATTGCCCATTCTTGGTACGACTACCCCGAGGGCAAGGAGCGCGGCCTGCACCCCTATGCCGGCGAGACCCGGCTCGACTACGACGGGCGCGGCGGGGTGCGACCGCCCTACACCCAGCTCGACGTCGCCGACGGCTATTCGTGGATAAAATCGCCGCGCTGGAAGGGCCACGCGGTCGAGGTCGGCCCGCTGGCGCGGGTGCTGCTTCTCTACGCCCGTGGTCACGAACAGACCCGCGAACTCGTCGGTCAGGCGCTGCGCCAGCTCGAGCTGCCGATCACCGCGCTCTACTCGACGCTCGGGCGCACCGCCGCGCGCGCGCTCGAGACCCGCCTCCTGGTCGACGCCATGGACGACTGGTATCGCGGCCTGATCGACAACATCCGCGCCGGCGACACCCGTACCTTCGATGCCCGCACCTGGGACCCCGAGACCTGGCCGCGCGAGGCCCGCGGCGCCGGTTACATGGAGGCCCCACGCGGCGCGCTCGGCCACTGGATCGTGATCCGCGACGGCCGCATCGAGAACTATCAGGCGGTGGTGCCTTCGACCTGGAACGCCGGCCCCCGCGACGCCGAGGAGCAGCCCGGCGCCTACGAGGCGGCGCTAGAGCACAACCACCAGCTGGCCGACCCCAGGCAGCCAGTGGAGATCCTGCGCACCATCCACTCGTTCGATCCCTGCATCGCCTGTGCCGTGCACCTGGCCGACCCCGACTCCGGCGAGCAGCTGGAGATCAAGGTCTGCTGACCCCGGTGCACGGACGGCTCAGCGCCCGACCTTGACGGTCAGGCGCGCTCGGCATGGGAGATGCCCATCGGGCGGCCAGGTCGCGCTCAGCAGACCTCGGCCGGCGTCTCCTCGACCCGACTCGCCCGCCGCGGGCGACTCGGGCGCGAGACCGTGCGCGCGCTGACCGGATGGTGTGGCGCGATGGTCTCCGGGACCGGCGCTGCACTCACCCGCGCCGGCGCGACATGTCCCAGCCCCAGCGCGCTCGGCACCCAGCGATAGGCCGCCGGCGAGCACATGCCGAGCATCCACCCGGAGGCGAAGGCCCAGGCGGGGACCAGACCGAAGGATTGGTAGAAATAGGTCACGATCGGACTCCACTGCTTGATCGATGCGCGTACGAGGAGAGTCCGTCGCCTGTCGCATACACCGGATTGGGATGGTCTCGCGCCGACATCGCCACCGGCGACTCAGCGGAGCCAGACACCATCGCTTTCGTCCTGGGTTCAGGGTAACCCAGACGAGCGCCGGCCGACGCGATCCGGGTCGCGTTTCACTCGATCGATCGGCATCGGGCTGAGAGACCAGCCAGCACCACGGCCTGCGGCGACCAATCCCCGAGGACGTATACTGAAGCCTTGCAATCCAACCTCCAGCGCATCCTCGCATGCGCCATCGGCAAGACATGACAGCATCGACCGATCTCAGCTTCACCATCCTCGGCACCGGCGCCCTCGGCGGCTTCTACGGGGCGCGGCTACAGGCAGCCGGCGCCACCGTGCGCTTCATCGCACGCAGCGACGCCGCGACCATCGCCCGCGACGGGCTGCGCGTCGATTCCCCCCTCGGCGACCTCCATCTCGACCCGGTTGAGGTCTATCGCGACAGCGATCCCATCCCGCCGAGCGACGTGGTCTGCGTCGCCCTCAAGACCATCCAGAACCACCGTCTGCCGACGCTGCTGCGCCCCCTGGTCCGTCCCGGCACCATCATCCTCAATCTGCAGAACGGCCTGACCATGGAAGACGAGCTGGCCGCCGCCTTCCCCGAGGCGCGGGTGGTCGCCGGGATGTGCTATCTGTGTTCGAACAAGGTCGGCCCCGGACACATCGTCCACCTCGACTACGGCACCGTGAGCTTCGCCCCCTTCGACGAGGGCGATCGCGCCTGCATCGAGCCACTGATGCGGGCCTTCTCCGCCGCCGGCGTCGAGGTCGAGTCCCTGCCCGATCTGCACCAGGCACGTTGGCGCAAGCTCGCCTGGAACATCCCCTTCAACGGTCTCTCGGTGCTGCTCGACGCCGATACCGACCGCATCATCGCCGACCCCGACGCGCGCCGTCTCGCCGCGCGGCTGATGACCGAGGTCGCGCGCGGCGCCGAGGCCTGCGGCCACCCCTTCGCACCAGACTTCCCCGAGCGACTGATGCGCTTCACCGAGCGCATGCGACCCTATGCCCCGAGCATGCGGTTGGACTACCTCGACAAGCGTCCACTGGAACTCGAATACATGTATCGCCGCCCGCTGCGCGAGGCCGAACGCCACGGCGCACAGCTACCGGTGATCGCCGCCATCGCAGATGCCCTGGCCTTTCGCGATCGGCACAATCGTACCGTCGGCTGAGTTCCCCTCATCGGCCGCGATCGGCTCCAGCGGATGGAGCGCCATCCATCGGCTGCGTCTCACCAACCCTGGCGATCCGGCCGGCGGCGGTTGAACCCCCCCCAAGCGTCGCCACCATCCAACGGCGGTCCGGACGCACGATCGCCACCCCGGGCACGACCATCCCCCAACCGCGGGGGATACGCGCCCGGGTCCGCCCGTCAGCAACCGTCTACGCAGGTGACAGGCGCCGAGGCCGCACTCGATAACAGCAACGACAAGGACCTGGACGAATAGCCCAGGAGGCGCACTCGTGGAGGAACCGATGACGTCGACCCGAGCAGCCACGCCCCCCGACCACACCGCGCCCACGCCAAGGCTGGTACGCCTCGGACGGCCGGCGCGATCAGTTCTCTCCGAGCGAAATCCTGATCGCCACACCCTGTCCGCCTGACCGCGATGGTGACCTTCAGACTCCATCGGCTCGCCGCCACGATTCCCCTTTATCTTCCGCTGCTACTGCTCGCGGCGGGGTTGGCGCTCGCCGCCGTGGTCCATACCCAACTGGCCAACGAGAACGAGACCACCAAGGGCGAGCGCTTCGCCTTTCTGGTCGAGCGGGTCGTCGACCAGTTCAGGGATCGCATGCAGATCTACGAATACGGCCTGCGCGGCGCCCGCGGCGCGATCATCAGCGCCGGCGGTGATCGGGTCAGGCTCGCTGAATTCCGCCGCTACATGGCCTCACGCGAGCACCAACGCGAGTTCCCCGGCTCACGCGGCTATGGCTATATCAGCCGAGTGGCTCCCGAGCAGGTCGCGGCCTTCATCGCTCGCATCCGGCGCGACGCACGCCCCGAGTTCGATATCAGACAGTTCGATGCGCACGACGGCGAACGCTTCGTGATCCACATCATCGAGCCGCTCGAGCACAACCGCGAGGCCGTCGGACTCGACATCGCCTCGGAGTCCAACCGACGCCAGGCGGCCATCAACGCCATGCGCAGCGGTCAACCGACCCTCACCGCGCCAATCACCCTGGTGCAGGCCAGCGGCAAACATCTGCGCTCCTTCCTGCTGTTGCTGGCGATCTATCCACCACCCTCGGGCAACGGCAACCCGGCTGCAGCCGTCGGCTGGGCCTATACGCCTCTGGTGATCGATGAGGTGCTCGCGGACTTCGACTTTCGTGGCGGCGAATTCAGCCTCACCCTCTCGGACATCGACGACCCGCCCGAGCACTTCTACAGCTCGCCCGGCAGCGACACGCCGGTCATCGACGACCTCATCGCCCGTCACACCATTGCGGTCTATGCCCGGCGCTGGCAGATCGAGATCAAGGCGCTGCCGCCTTTCGTCAACAACCTCAACCTGCGCGACCCTCAGCATGTCGCCGGCCTGATCACGCTGTTCTCCGCGTTGATCTCGGGGTTGCTGTGGATCTATCTCGACAATACCCGCAAGCGGTTGCAGACGGCCGAGTCGCGCGGCCGACTCGCCGCGATCATCGAGTCGACCGACGATGCCATCATCGGCCAGGGGCTCGACGACCGGGTCGTCAGCTGGAATCCGGCAGCGGAGCGACTGTTCGGCTATCGCGCCGATGAGATGATCGGCCAGCCACTGCCGGTACTCGATACCAAGGGGAATGTCGAGGCATGGAAGGCGGGGCTTGCCCAGGTGCGTGGCGGCCAGACCCTGCGCCGATTCGGCATCCAGCATCGACATCGCGACGGTCGCCTCATCGAGCTGGCCGCGACCATTTCACCGGTCCGCAACGGTAACGACGGGATCATCGGGCTGTCCTATATCGTCCGCGACCTCAGCGACTACCACCGCCTGGAGACCCAGCTGCGTACCACCCTCTCGCGCATGCGCCTGGCGCTCGACGCCGCCGGCATCGGCATCTGGGAGTGGCAGCTCAACGACAACCGGCTGACCTGGGACCAGCGGATGTGTGCCATCTATGGACTCGAGCACGCTCATGACGCCGACCCGGCACTCGACTACACCGCCTGGCTGTCACGGATCCACCCACTCGACCGCAGCTATGTCGAGGAACGACTGCGACACCAGTTGCTCGGCGAGCAGGTCGGCGAACTCAGCTTCCGCATCCAGCACATCAGCGGCGAGATCCGTCACATTCATTCGGCGGCGTTGATCGAACGCGACCAGCAGGGGCATCCACTGCAGATGGTTGGCATCAATCGCGACGTGACCGACAAATACAAGGCCGAGCAGGCTCTGATCGACGCCAACCGCCAGCTCGAACTCAAAGTCGGCAAGCGCACCCACGAACTGCTCACCCTCAACGAACGGCTGCGCGAAGCGGTGCGCCAGGCCGAGGCGGCAACTGAGGCCAAGAGCGGATTTCTCGCCAACATGAGCCACGAGATCCGCACCCCGATCAACGCCGTGCTCGGCCTGACCTATCTGCTCGACCAGACCGCACTCGACGATGAGCAGCGGCGACTGGTGGTCAAGATCCACAGCGCCAGCCGCGCACTGCTCGCGCTGGTCAACGACATCCTCGACTTCTCCAAGATCGAGGCCGGACGGCTCGAGGTCGAACATGTCCCGTTCAGCCTCGGCGAGATCCTCGAGAACATCGCCACCATCATGGCACCGGAGAGCGGCAATCATCAGGTCGAGCTGATCGTCGGCGTCCCACCGAAAGGGGTCGATACCCTCTATGGCGACGCCTTGCGGCTGCAGCAGGTACTCACCAACCTGGTCTCCAACGCGCTCAAGTTCACCGAGCAGGGCCAGGTGGTGGTGCGAGTCGTTCGTGACAACTCCGAGTCCGATCACCCCAGACTGCATTTCAGCGTCAAGGACACCGGAATCGGCATCGCTCCGGACAAGCTACAGGCAATTTTCCAGGCCTTCACCCAAGCCGACACCTCGACCACCCGACGCTTCGGCGGCAGCGGCCTGGGACTGGCCATCTGCCGACGCCTGGTCGAGGCGATGGGCGGAACACTCGGCGCGACCAGTCAGGTCGGCCAAGGGAGCGAGTTCTGGTTCACCCTGCCCTACACCGCGGCACCGACCATGTCGCAACGCCCCCCGCTGCCACGCTGCAACGTGCTGGTCGTCGACGACAACGAGGCCGCGCGCGCCACCCTCAAGGCCTGCGCCAGAACCCTCGGCTGGGACTCGAAAACGGCCAGCTCGGGCGAGGAGGCACTGTCGCTCCTGCTCAAGCGCCAACCGGGATCCTCTCCCTTCGATGTGCTGTTGATCGACTGGCGGATGCCGGGAATGGATGGTATCGAGACGATCAGGATGGCGCGCGACAGACTCCCTCCCGAGCAGATGCCCCATGTGATCATGGCCACCGCCTATGGCCGCGACCACGAACTCTCGACAGAGATCGACGTGCTCATCCACAAGCCGGTCACCCCCTCGGCCCTCTACAATGCCATGCAGCAGATCGAGCAACCGACGAAGCGTCCGTCAGCCGGATCACCCGCCACGACCGCCCAACACCAGGGGCCTCGTCTTCAGGAGGTTCGACTGCTGGTGGTCGACGACAGCGAGATCAATCGCGAGGTCGCCCGTACCATCCTCGAGGGCGAGGGCGCCGAAGTCCGTGAGGCCGCCAACGGGCGCGAGGCGGTCGACTGGGTCGAGCAGCATCCGCAGGGCGTCGACCTGGTGCTGATGGACATCCAGATGCCGGTGATGGACGGCTACATGGCGACCCGCGAGATCCGCGAGCGGCTCGCTCTCCCGCAACTGCCGGTGATCGCCCTGACCGCTGGCGCCTTCCAGCCTCAGCGCGAGGCCGCACTCGCCGCCGGGATGGATGACTTCCTGCCCAAACCCTTCGATGTCGACCAGATGATCGCGACCATCCGCAGCCACCTCGGTCAAACGCCGACGAACGGCCAAGGAATCGCACCGCCGGCGCCCTCACACCATGACACAGAGAGCAGCCTTCCCGTGCTCGACAGCGCCGAGGCGATGACGCGCTGGCGCAACGCGACCGTCTACGCGACCAACCTGCGTCGTTTCGGCGACGAGTACGCCAATACCGGAAGCAAGCTCCACCGGCTCGACGCGTCGGGTCAGCGCGACACGATCGCAACGCTCACTCACAAGCTCAAGGGAGCGGCCGCCAACCTCGGGTTGAAGGCGTTGCAGCAAGCGGCCACGGCGCTGGAAGCGGCAGTGCAGTCGGGCACGGCCGAGCAGACGAGATCGGCGATCGATCAGCTGACACGCACCATGACGGCTAGCCTGCACGCGATCACCGAGCACGTCGAGCACCATCCACCCGCCTCGACGACGAGAGCACGAGCGGCACACTCGGAAGGCGAAACCGATAGCTTGGTACAGCAACTCCTTGAGGCACTCGATCGAGACGACCCGGCGATGGTTCGCCCACTGCTCGACAGCCTCGAGCCTTGCATCGACCCCAGCCTGCTCGCCCCGATTCGCGAACGACTCGAGGCCTTTGACTTCCGCGCCGCGGAGACGGCAACCCGGCGCCTGATCGAGACACTGAACACGACGCTAGATGGGTGATCTGCAATGCAACACGGCAAGCTTCTGGTGGTCGACGACGAGCCGAGCAACCTCGCGCTGATCGAACAGATCCTCGGTGAGGACTACAACCTGGTATTCGCTCGCAACGGCCAGGAGGCGCTGGCGGCGGTCGCCAAGCACACACCGGTGATGCTGTTGCTCGACGTGCAGATGCCGGACATGGACGGCTACGAGGTCTGTCGCCGACTCAAGGCCAGCGCGGGTGGCAGTCAGATCCCGGTGCTGTTCATCACCTCGCGCTCCGACGAGATCGACGAAAACGAGGCCTTCGAGGCCGGTGGGGTCGACTTCATCACCAAACCGATCTCACCGCTGGTGCTCAGGGCCCGGGTTCGCACCCATCTCTCATTGGTCCGTGCCACCGACCTCGAACGCAGTCAGCGCGACGCCATCGACATGCTGGCGCGCGCCGGGCACTTTCGCGACAACGATACCGGCGTCCATATCTGGCGCATGGCCGACTACTCGGCGCTGCTCGCCGAGGCCGTCGGCTGGTCGGAGGAGTCGGTGGCACTGATGAAGCTCGCCGCACCGATGCACGACACCGGTAAGATGGGCATCCCCGACGCCATCCTGCAGAAACCGGCCAAGCTCGACGCCGCCGAGTGGGCGATGATGAAGACCCATGCCCGGATCGGGCACGACATCCTCGCGCGCAGCGAGGCGCGGGTCTTCAAGCTCGCCGCCGAAATCGCGCTCTATCACCACGAGCGCTGGGACGGCAGCGGCTACCCCGAAGGACTCGCCGGCACCGAGATCCCCCAGTCGGCGCGCATCGTCGCCATCGCCGACGTCTTCGACGCCCTGAGCATGCGCCGCCCCTACAAGGAGCCCTGGCCGGTCGAGCGCGTGGTCGAGACCATCAACACCGAGGCGGGACACCACTTCGAGCCAGAGCTGATCACCTTGTTCAATGCATCGCTCGAACGCATCCTCGAGATCAAGGCGACCTGGGACGCCCGCGAACCCGACGAACTCAACTGATCTCGCCCGAGGCGCGAGACAGGAGTTCCGAGGTCCACAGCACCAGCGCCGCAAACTGTGTCTCGACCCCGGCGTCGAGATGACAGCAGACACTGCGTCGATCGGCGTAGACCAGACCGAGCACGGCACCGCCTCGCCACAGCGGCATCGCCAGGAAAGCATCGACGCCGAGTCGCTCGGCCAGCTCATCGGGTAGCGCGATCGTACCGCCGTCCCCGACCCGCACCACGCCAGGCGCCTCGAGCAATTCGTCGAGCAACGCCCGCGCCCGATGCCGCCAACCGCCCTGATTGAACCCGGGCTCGAACTCCGAACCGACGAACAGCTGCGGGCTCAGGGTGCGGTCACCGGGGGCGCAGGTGAAGAAGGCCACCCGATTGAGCCCGAGCCCGCGATGCAGTCCATACAGCAGGGTCGTCAGCAACCGTTCATCGCTCCCTCCCTGCTCACGCTCGAGCCGGCACCGGCAGCGCGCCAGCTCATCACCACGCGGAGCCAGACAGAAAGGGGCCTGATAAGGTACCCGCAGATCCCAGACCGAGGGGGCACGCGCCGGCGTCGGCAGCGGTGTCAGCGCCGTCTCGGCAAGTACGGGATGACGCTCGCGCATCAACGCCAGCACCCGATTGACCCTTAGGGTCAGGGCGTCGGGAGAGAGTTCGAGCAGCTCGCTCGCCAGCCACAGGTCTCGCCCGAGCAACGGATGGCGCCATCCCGAGCAGGCATCGCGCGCCATCTGGTTGGCGAGCATCGCTCCCAGCAGACGGCTGTGCGCGGCATTGTGCGGACGCATCGATTCGCGCACCATCTCGGGCAATGCCCAGCGACAGGCCAGCCGGTAACCCAGGGTTCCCAGACTGTCGCTGAGCGCGACATAATCGGCCTCATGCGGCAAAACATGATGGAGATAGACGAGCTGCAGATATCGCCTGATCCGCCGATCACCCACCGCGAGCAGGACGAACTCGCCAAGGGTATGCAAGAGCGCGGCCGCGGCCACCTCGGCCGGAAACATGTCACGCCCACAGCTCGCCCAGTCGGCAGCCAGCGCACCGGCCAGCACACCACGCGCCATGGCATGGCGATAGGCGCGCAGCCGATTCCCCTCGAGCTGGCGCTCGGCCTCGACGACCTCGTCGAGGAGACATGTCAGACCGCTCTCTCCGAGCATGTGCACCGCATCCTCGAGAGTGGCGACCTCGGCGCGGAAATGACGGTGCGGCACGGCGTTGGCCCGATACAGTGCCTGCAGCGCCAGCGCCGGATCATCGAGCAGCACCGCGGCCACGCGCTGTCGCGAAGTCTCTGGCCCCTCGAGCAACCTCCTGAGCCGTGCGCGGGAACGCGCCAGCACCGGCAGTCGCCCGGGCTCGGTCAGCGCGGTCAATTGGCCTATCCAGTCCTGCTCCATCGCGGCCTCTCCCCTCCATCGGATCGCTCGACGGCATTATTCGCAAAAGGCGCAGCCGGCGACAAGCGACGTACTGGACCGGCCCCCCTCGGCTTGCACATCAGCGGGTCCCCGGGCAACTCAGGGAGCATGCGATGAAACTACTGCTCGGCGCACTGATCACCTTCGGCGCCGTGCTCGGCGGTTTTGCCGCCCATGGCGGCAACCTGCTGGCAATCTGGCAACCCTACGAGATCGTCATCATCGGCGGCGCCGCACTCGGCGCCTTCGTCATCGCCAACCCCGGCACGATTATCCGCGAGACCCTGATCGCTCTGCCACAGCTCCTGCATGGACCGCGCTATACCCGCGCCGACTATCTCGATCTGCTGGCGCTGATGTTCAAGCTCTTCGTCAAGATCCGCAAGGATGGACTGATGGGGGTCGAGGCCGATATCGAAGAACCACGCAACAGCGCGCTGTTCCGCGCCCATCCCCGGCTGCTGCAGCACCCGCACGCGCTCGAGTTCATCTCCGACTACATGCGCCTGGTGGTCAGCGGCGGCATGAACCCCTTCGAGCTCGACGCGCTGATGGATGTCGAACTCAATGCCCATCACGAGTCGCGCACCGCCGCGGCGCACGCGGTGCAGCGCAGCGCCGATGCCCTGCCCGCCTTCGGCATCGTCGCCGCGGTGCTCGGCATCGTGAAGACCATGGGTGCGCTCGGCGGCGCGCTCGACGAGATCGGCGCCCTGGTCGCCGCAGCGCTGGTCGGGACCTTCCTCGGGGTGCTGATCGCCTACGGCCTCATCGGACCGATCGCCACCGCGATGGAGCATCGCGCCGAGGAGGAGCTGCAGTTTCTCACCTGCATCAAGGCCTGCATCCTCGCCAACGTCCAGGGTTACGGGCCACAGATCGCCGTCGAGTTCGGTCGCAAGACGATGCACATTCCTCTGCGCCCGAGCTTCGGCCAACTCGAGCGCCACCTGCACGGCGGACGGGCGAGGTAACCACGATGTCGCTCGAACCGAAGAAACAGCCAGTGATCGTCCGCAAGGTGATCCGCAAGAGCGCCCATCACGGCGGCGCCTGGAAGATCGCCTATGCCGACTTCGCCACCGCGATGATGGCCTTCTTCCTGCTCCTGTGGATTCTCAACGCCACCGATGATAAGCAACGCGCAGCGATCGCGGGCTATTTCCAGGAGCCGGCACTGTTCGAGGCCGGCAGCCCGGTGCTCACCGTCCCGACCGGTGAGGGCAGCGGCAACGCTCCCTCGACCATCGACTTCGAGGGTGGTTTTGCGCCCTCGCCCGAGGGGTTGAGTCCGTCCCAGCTCGCAGCACTGGCCCAACGCCTCGACAGCGCACGACTCGAAAGCCTGCGCCTCAGCCTGCAGGCGGCGCTCGACGACAGCGCCGCACTCGCCCCCTACAAGGAGCAACTGCTGATCGATGTCGTTCCCGAGGGGCTGCGCATTCAGATCATCGATCGCGAGCATCGACCGATGTTCGACCTCGGCAGTGCCCGACTGCTACCCCACGCCGCCGCCATTCTCGAAGAGATCGGCACCATGATCGAGACGGTCCCCAACCCCACCGCGATCTCCGGGCACACCGACGCGCACCCCTATACCAACCCGGATTACACCAACTGGGAGCTGTCGACCGATCGCGCCAACGCCGCCCGGCGCGCGCTGATCGCCGGCGGGATGGCCGAGGAGCAGGTCGGACGCATCGTTGGATTGGGTTCGAGCGCCCCGGCCGATCTCGAAGATCCGGGTGCGCCGATCAATCGCCGCATCAGCATCGTGGTGATGCGCCTGGAGACCGCCGAGGCGGTCTTCGAGCACGACAGCGCCACCCTCGAACTGCCCGGCGACTGAACTCGGGCGTCGTCATCGCGACGCCTTCTTTCCGAGCGTCGGCGGCGATCGTCATCTTATTGACGCACGCTGCCCTCACGCCATCCATCCACACGATAACAAGGAGGTGGCGCGTTTCCTGCTTATCAGGTTTCAGACCAGGGCCGAACGGCCCCGAACCCGATAACCGGCGGACGCTCAACCATGCTCGAATCAATCGCACTCGGCGTACTCTCGGCCCTTCACCAGCTCAACGCGATGGCGGTGATCGGCGCCTTCACCCTGCTGCTGCTCGCACTCTTCGGCGCGGCGCTGGCGGCGATCGGTCGTGGTCGCGGCGAGGAGTTCTATCGTGGTGCGCCCACCCTGCTGACCACGCTGGGAATCCTCGGCACCTTCCTCGGCATCGCCATCGGGCTGCTGGAATTCGACGTGCGCAACATCGAGTACAGCATCCCGGTGCTGCTCGACGGACTCAAGCTCGCTTTCGTCACCAGTATCATCGGCATCCTGCTCGGCGCCATCCTGCGCCTGGTGCTGCTGCTCGGCACCGAGACCGCGTCGGCGCAGATGCAGTCGGGCGCCGCGACCAAGGTCGAGCGTCCGGAACTCGACGCCCTCGAGCGATTGGTGGCGCTCGGCGAACACCAGGCCGAGACCGCCCGCGCCCAGCTCGCCGCCACCCAGGCGCTCGAACGGCGCCTGGAGCACTTCGATCACGATCTGTCCCAGACCCTGGAGGCACATCACGCGCGGCTGCTCGGCCAGCTCGACGACTTCGCCCGTCGGCTCGGCGAGATGGGCTCACGCCAGCTGATCGAGGCCCTCGAGGGCGCGATCCGCGACTTCAACGACAAGCTCGGGGTGCAGTTCGGCGAGAACTTCCGCCGGCTCGACGACTCGGTCGGCAAGCTGCTGCAGTGGCAGGAGCAGTATCGCCAGCACATGCAGGCGCTCGGCGATCAGCTCGACCACGCCGTCGGCGCCGTCGGTCAGTCACAGACCGCGATCGAGGCGCTCACCCGCCAGGCAATGCAGATCTCGCGTCATGTCGAGGACCAGGAGACGACCATGGCCGGACTGAGACGCGAGACCATGGAACTCGAATCCCTGCTGGGCGGCATCGCCGAGCTGCGTGACCGCGCCAAGGAGGCCTTCCCGGCGATGGACACCCGGCTCAAGGCGATGCTCGAGAACATCGAGAACGCGGTGCTCTCGGCGCTCGAGGCACAGCGACGCATCGCCCAGAGCACCCCCACGCGCGGCGCCGCGCTGACCGCGGGAGCCGGGGCATGAGCACACTCTCGCAACGCCGCCCCGGACACCACCCGCATCACGAGGGCGACAGCCACTGGCTGGTGGTCTCCGACCTGATGGCCTCGCTGATGATGATCTTCCTCTTCCTCGCCCTGCTCCACATGGTGCAGATCGAGCGCGCCCACGAGGTCGAGACCGAGGTGCGCACCTCCGCGGCCGAACTGCGCCAGGCGATCTATCACGCGCTGGAAGACGAGTTCGTCGATGATCTGCCACGGTGGAACGCCGAACTCGAGCGCGACACACTGACGCTGCGCTTTCGCGAGCCAGACGTGCTCTTCGATCGCAGCTCGTCGCGGATCAAGCCCGAGTTCGAGGCCATCCTCAGCGACTTCCTGCCACGCTATGTCGCGCGCCTGCGCCCGTTCAGCACGGTGATCCGCGAGATCCGCATCGAGGGCCACACCTCCAGCGAGTGGGCGCCGGGAAGCAGCCCGCTCGAGGCCTATTTCGCCAACATGGAACTCAGTCAGAAACGCACCCGCGCAGTGCTGCGCTTCGCCTATGGACTCGAAGCGTTGCGTTACGAGCAGTGGTTCAGGTACCGGGTGGCCGCGGTGGGGCTGTCCTCGTCACGACTGGTGCTCGACGCTACCGGACACGAGGACCCGATCGCCTCGCGCCGGGTGGAGTTCAGCGTGCTGACCAACTTCGAGGACCGGCTGCTGGCACCCACCGGACTCAATGTCGCCGCAACACCCTGAGGTCGACGCATGAGCAGCGCGAGGCTCAGCCGGGATCGCGCAATGCCTCGACTGCACAGACCTGGTACTGCGCGGCATCGAGGCTGGCAAGCAACTGCTCCGGGGTCACCCTCACACGTTCCCAGACTTCGGGAACGATCGGCGGCGCATCGTTCCAGTCACGCGAGTCGAGTTCGGCGAGATGGGCCCCGGTGTTGGCGAGATGGACGATGGCGACCGCCTCGAAGTGCTCGGCGGGCGCCTCCAGCGGGGCATGATGATAACGCAAACAGGCGCACAGCGACTCGGGCAACCCCCAGCGCTCGGCCAGGGCGCCACCGAGTTCGGCGTGATCAAAGCCGAGTTCGACCTGCTCGGCCGCCTGTGGCGAGATCTCGTTGGGGGCGTCGAGGCTGCTGAGAAAGGCGCGGTGCGCCTCCTCGGGCACCTCGGAGAACAGCACCAGCTGACCGAGATCATGCAGCAAGCCACCGAGGAATACGGTACCGGCCAGGGCCCGCGAGCGCTCCTCGGCAAGCAGGCGTGCGATCACCGCGCAATAGGCCGAGTGGTGCCAGAAGACCTCGAGCGGCAACAGGTTCTGGACCGGCAAGCGGTCGGATGCCTGGGTCACCGCCCCGGCGATCACCAGTCTGCGCACATGCTCACGTCCGAGCAGGGCCAGCGCGCGCTCGACCGAGTCGACGGTGCGTGCCGGCGCGAATGCCGGGCTGTTGGCCAATCGCAGCAGGATCGCCACCAGCGCAGGGTCCTGCTCCAGCCGCGAGGCGATCTCGCGCTGCGGGCTGTCGGGGTCGTCGAGCAGCTTCATCACCTCGCCAACCACGCGAGGGATGGCCAGCAGCCGCCCCGTGTTCTTTACCAGGCCTTCGATGGTCATCGCGGACACGCGCCAATCCTCCAGTATCGTCCCGAGCACCAGACAACCACCAAGCGCGGCTCGGGATCGCAAACACGGCCGGGGACGGCCCCGGGACGAACGCGTCTGCGGAGTGGATCAGACATCGAACATCATCTTCAGCGACTCCAGCGTTTCGGTGCTCGAGGCCAGCTCGCCGATTGGCTCACCGGGCGCGGGCAGGGTCAACCCCAGGGTGGCGAATGCCGGAACCTGGCTCGCCTCCGGATGATCCCTGCCCTCGCTCTGTAGTGCCGCCCAGCGGGCAACGATGGCGATGCTTGCATAATCGGGCTCGGGCGCGACATAGGACCAGTCGTACGAGTGCTCGGCCACCGCGACCAGGTCCTCGCCCAACCCCCAGTAGTTGATCACCAGGACGCCGGTGATACCACTGAGTTTGTCGACCAGAGAGGCGATGAGTTCAGGACTGGGGTCGGGGTCGCGCATCTCGATGAACTGGATGATGGGCACGGCGCCGATCCCGGCCACCAGACCGGCGAGCAGCGCTCGTTCGCGATGCAGCAACCCGAGCGTCTCGGCCAGCAGGTAGCTGTAGGCCGAGCACAGCACGCCATCGGCCCAGACCTGCTGCATCGCCTCGCGGGTGACCGCGTGACGCGCCTTGAAGGCCTGGCGCAATGCGAGGTTGGTGGTCAGCATCCGGGTGTTGCGAAATCCCAGCCGTAGCACCGCGTCTCGTACCGACTGGATCTGCTTGGTGGCGCGGAACAGCGGGCTGTTGGTGGCATGCAGCAGAGCGCCGGCGATGGTCCCGTCGCTCTGGATCACTTCGGTCAATTCGACGATCCCGGCGTCGGGGTCGTTGGTGAGTTCCTGGATCTTGAACGCCACCTCTGGCCGCGCCGGCAGCTCGAGTCGATTATCGGAGATCAAGCCGTAGAGTTCGGCGAGGAACTCGCCCTCGGTGGCATCGAGTTCGATATCGCTGACCTCCAGCCCCGATTGCTGCGCCGCCTCGAGCGCCGCCGAGGACACCTTGAGCAACAGACAGGGGCTCTCGGTGACGATCATCGACTCACCACGCGTCACGCCATCGAACACCTCGATCGGATCACTCAGGCCGCGAAAGCTCTGGAAGCGTTCGCCCGAACCGTCGGTCAGACGCACCAGGTGACCGTCGACCAGGAACAGCCGCTGCCCCCCTGATTCGGTCAGGCGGATGCGCTGCTTGGCCGGGACCTCTCCAAAACCACAGTGTGCGGCCAGCTCCTCGCGCGCGGTCTGGGGGAGATCCTTGGTGATGTCCATCTCGGCGAGCAGTGAGAGGACCTCGAGCGTCTGGGACATTGGGTGCTACCTGAACAGTCGACAAGGCGGTGATCGCACATAGTCTAGCAGTATCGCACCTGCGTCCAGCATCGCTACGCATCAGCGGTGTCATGTGTCTCATGACGGGAGCAGCACGGCGATCACGCCTCGGCCCGATAGCCCAGCAGCACATCAGCGAGTTCACCGCGCGAACCGTCTTCACGCACGAACTGGCCGGTCTGGGCGACGACATCATAGGCATTGAGCGCCTTGCGGGTATGCTGATAGCCGGTCTCCAGGGACTGGATCGATGCCTCGGCCAGGGTGCGCTGAACCTGAGTACCGTCGGGCCTGATCTGCAGCAGTCGCAAGGCACCGAACACCGGGTCATCGGCATTGATCTGCCCATCTCCGTTTGAATCATAACGCGCCAGCTCGCCGAAGCCGTGGGCAGCACCGTTCTGATCACCGAACAGCTCTCGACCGTCGTCGATCTGACCATTGCCGTTACGATCGAGCGCTAGCGCCCAGGTTCCACCGGTGACGAAACTGACCTGTTCGGCTTGACCGTCGGCATCGAGATCAAAGCTCACCCCGGCCTCGATCCCGGTGGTCTGGAGACCCTCACCGGAGAGGTCGAGCACCAGGGGATCACGTACGGCCACGCCGCCTGGACCGGTCTGTAGACTCAAGCTGAAACTCTGCATCTGGGCAAACTCGAGCGACTGCAGATCACTGCCACCGAATTCGAGCCGCAGACTGCTACTGCTCTGCCAGGAGAGTTCGAGTTCGGCCAGACGACGATGGATCTGCTCCTGGGCGAGCCGGACCTGGGCATTCATCACCCGCTCCTTGATCCGTGTCGCGCGGGTATCAAGCGTCCCGGACTGGCCGTCGGCCAGAGGAGTCGCGATCTTTTCGAGATCGAAGGACTTGCGCAGGATCTGATAGTCCTGATCGGTATTGATACGCGTGGCGACCTCGGCAACGATGTCCTCGGTCGGTGCCGAGGCGGTGGCGACTTGCGGGGTGGCCGGGGTGGTCGCGGTCGGCGCCAACGGATGCGCAGGCCGCATGGGGAAGGGCTCGGTAGCGAACAGGGTGGTAGTGCGGGCGGCAAGCATGACATCGACTCCCGATGCGCGCGCGAACGAGACGGCCTCAGGGGATCGCGCGCTTGATCGGCGTGTGGACTCCGTCCGGACACGCCCCTGTCGGCCTCATCCCGACACAGCGGGAGCAGGCTACAGATCGTCGTCCCAGCAACAACAACGGCAGCCTGCAAGAGATCTTGAGCGAGTGCCGGATCAGGCCATGGAGTCGTCGTCCTCATCGAACGAGAGCGCCAGACCATCAGGCAGGTGGCGTACCACCTGCGCCCTGACCAGGGGCGGCGTTTCACCTGCCCCCAGGGTTCCGGTCACCTGCAGCTCGACCCAGCTGCCAACTGCGGGGCGGTCGGTGTCATCCATCAAGATCATCACCCCGCCACCGCTGAGATCATTGGTCCAGACCCGCTGAGCCGGGCGGCCGGCCCGAAAGAGGTCGACCTCGACCTGCATCGGCAATCGTGGATGACGCCGCCTGTCTGAATCCATTATCACCACCCCCTTGGCCCCAGACGCATCACTGAATCGCAGCAGCCAAAGCCGCCGGGGCATATCGATCGATCAAGCATCCAGCGCGGGGCGCAACAGGTCCGACAAACGCCAGAAATCGATCCCGCGCAGGAATCCCGCGCGAATCTCGGGACGCAGCCGCACCGGCCGTCCGCCACCATCACACTCGGCGACCCATTCCTGCGGCAGATGCTCAAGCGTATGCGCCTCGGCCAGCTCGCCATCGACTGTACGACATAATCTGACCTCACCGCTGCGCGCGTCGCAGAAGGCGGGCCGAAAGCCGCTCAGCAAGGATTGTGGCAAAGACAGATTCGGCGCCGGCGGCGACGTTCCTGACCGGGGGCTGAGAGGACCTTGCTCGAGCATCGTTCGACTCCAGGATCATTGTCGCCGGGAGCCGAGGCTGGCATCCCGCACGGAGACGCCGACATCGCCTCCCCCCTCGATAACGACCCGAGCACCACGAACTTGAGTCTACACAGGCTCGCCCTCAAGCAATAGTCGACATGGCAAACACACCGTCTCCCCGGACTGTGCGCCATCCGACGCCAAGGATAGCTACCTTGGTCTACAGTTTAAGTAGACCGCAGTCATCGCAGATGAGGGATTTAACGTCCCGAGTTCGCGCAGGACGCCGCGATACCGCCCCCGAGAGGATTGGGAGTCGGCCGCGGTTTATCGCGATGCTGGACAGGTACAGACGCAGCAACAGACAACCGGCAAGCCCCTGGCATCGCCTATCGACACACAGAGAACACGGGATTCGATCATGGACATCTCATCGATGGCAGGCGTCGCCACCGTGACCAACACGATGGCCGGCAGCAAGACCTCGAACGACACGAGTGCGGCATCGCTCAACCAGGCACTCGATACTCAGGCACAACAGGCCTCAGAGCAGGTCGACCAATCGCTGACACCCCAGCAGGCCCCACAGGAACCCTCGAGCACACGAGGACTGCCGGAGAATGTCGGGCGCAACATCAACGTCACCGCCTGAATCGTGACGCTTCGCAGCACAGGGGCGCGTGTCCTGCCAGGGACTCCTGACGGGACACGTGCCCCCCTGCCGACACAGCCCCGCCAGGCGACAACACCAGATCGGCGCTCGGGGTGATGACCACCTCAGGACTCAGGCGAACTGGTTGATTTGCTCGGCTGAGCGCGCGGGCGCAAAGAATCCGGCAATCCTGCGCTCGAGTCGGTCGCGCTCGACCCCAGGCTCCAGCATGCCCGCGGAGTTCGCATCCTGCGCATTCGCATCGGCCCGTGCAGCCGACGCTTCCCCATCCATTCGACGCATTTCCTGATCCGCCTGCTCGAGAATACGCATCTCGCGCTGCGCCTCGATCTGCATCGCGCGCGCCTGGGCGGCAACCCGCTGATCCTGGCTGGAAGGCTCCGCGGGCGCCAAGGCAGCGCGCAACACGGTCTCGGCCTTCTCCAGCGTCGCCGCCGGATCGGCCTCCTCGGAGGTATCGATCTGCACCTCACCGCCGATCGCATACTGACGCCCGTCTGGGCCGGTTTGATAGGTATAGGTAGGACCGCCGGTGACATAACGCCCACCCGCGGCCACATGCGCCTGCTCGTGTGCGCGTACCTCACGGTCGCGCTGGCGCAACTGCTCGATCAGCCGCAGCTCTTCTGGCGTGGGCGTCTGTTCTGGCTGCTCTGCGGGGCGGGGCTGTGCGTCCTCGTTGGCTTCACGCCCAACGGTGGATGCCGTCTCTTGCTGGCGGGTGGCGCCACCGGAGGAGTCGGCAGCGGGCGCGGGAGAGGGCCGAAGCGACGCACCGACCCCGGTATGGATCTCCATCGGCGCTCACCGGGTATCGACTCTCTCTCAGTCTAGCCGTTGGCACATCAGGTTGCCGCGACATCCCCTCGACAATGCGATCCAGATCTCCACGAGGATACTGTGCGATTGCGTCATCGTCTCATCGCAGGAGAGCGACTCCGGCGACATCAGCGGTATAGCGCACGCAACACGATGGCTCCGGCAGCACGACATCGCGTGAGCCCACGCAGAAAGCTCTGCCCGAGCAAGACCTCGCCCGTCTCCTCTCCGATGACGACCACGGCAGCGACCCGCTCGCGTACGATGCCGCCGACCTGCACGCTATCGAGTTCCACGGCATACCCCAGACCGACTCCCGTCGTCCCCTGATGGCGCACGAGGCGACCGCGTGCATACACGAGCCCCAGCCGGGTCGCCTCACGCTCGCCGAGCACGACGGTATCGGCCTCGGGCGCCAACCGGAAGGTCACCGCCGAGCCACCGATCCGGCCACGCAACCGATATTCGCCTCGACTGTCGCGATAAAAGCGCGCCTCCGGTCCCGCTGCTTGCGTCTGTCCGCCGGGACAAGGATCGAGCGCCATCACCGGACAGGTCGCCACGGAGCAGAGCAGCACGAGAACCATTCCCCAGTGACGCCCCCTCACCGCAGCGACCCCTGTACCGAACCGATCGCACGAATCCACGGCCGGTCGGCGCGCACCGCTGCGGGCAAGGCCGCATAAACCCGCTCGGCCTCGCCGCGACTGGCAAAGGCACCGGCGAGCACGACCACGAAGTCGCGGTCGCGCGAGCGGATCGGCAGAAAACGCACGCCATCGAGACGGTGACGTATCACATAGTCTTGCGCTGCCTCGAGACTGCTGACAGCGATCAGCTGAATGGTGTAGCGATTGGGATTCTGCGCCACCAGCCAGTCCCGATCCACCGTCAGATCGAGACCTGAGTGCGGTTGTGATGGCGCGGGCTGTGGCGTGGACGCAACCGGCCGGGGACGCTCGACCGGCGGTGTAACCGGCGCAGGCGGCTGCTCCCGGGGTGGTTGCCGCACCAACGAGCCTGGTGGTGCGGGTTCGGGCGCTGGCGGCATCACCGCGCCGGGCGCGGGACGACTCAGCTCTCCCGGTGGCTGGGCCAGACGCGGACGCGGCGGTGGCGCGACCTCTGCCGACTCCAGCAGCAGACGGGCACGATCACGTGGTGCCGACGATGGGGCTGGACGCGGATCCTGCCCCTGGAGCTGGAAGACCACCGGCAACAGGATCGCCAGGGCCGCGCCACCGGCGATCGCTGGAACGAACCAACGCTGATTCCAGACCGGCATCGTCGGCGCTGCGGCCGCGGACCTCTTCGTCTTGATCACCTGCCGCGATGGCTTGTCGCCTTTGGTTCGTCTCAGCAGCGACACCAACCCCTTGATCGACTTTCTCGACGACGCTTCGGCAACGGCCGGCTCCGCTGCCGCGACGCGACGCGACATGGCCTTGGCCGGGGGGGCGTGCGGCTGTTCATCGATGCTCGCCGACAGTGCTCGGATGCGCTCGGCGATCAATTGCTCAGGGGTCTTCTCGTCGACCTCGGGCACGAGCTGACGGGGAGTCGGAGCGGGTTCGGGCTGGTGCGCCCCCGTCTCGACATCGTGACAGCGCGCCTCCAGCCACGCGCCGGCGAGTGTATTGAGTCCCTTCGGGCAGCCCTGGCTGCGGGCATGCAATGACTCGACATCGGCATCCGCGAGCAGGCCGAGCGGATTGTCCAGGCCGGCGGCCTCGAGCCGATGACAGAGATAGGCGCGGGCCTGCTCAAGGTTCAATGGACGCAGGCTGAGACGGCTGATCCGTCCCGGGTCGTCAGGCTCGAGTTGGAGCGGATAACGCGCCAGCGCCGGGTCGCCAGTCAGCACCAGACGCGGCGGCTCGCCGGTACGCTCGAGCAATCCATGACGTAGTCGCATCAGGGCGTGGACCAGATCGATACCGAGGTGATGCGCATCATCGATCGCGATGCAGAGTTCGGCTCCGGTGCTCAACAGCTGAGCCAACAGCTGCTCGAGCGAGCGCGTCACCCGAGCATCGGCACCGAGCTGAGCACGAAGGGTTGCCTCGAGCATCTCCACCGAGGTCCCGGGACGCGCGCGAAAGGCGATCAGCTCGAAACGATCCGGCAACAGACCGAGCAGACGCATCAGCTGCAGCGTTCGCCCACTGCCCGCCGGACCGGTCAACATCAGCACCGCGCCCGGCGCCTCCAGTACCTCGACGGCGGACTCGAGCAACTGATCGAGTAGCAGGTCGGTGTAGAGAAATGCCTCGCCGGCGCGCTCGTCAAAGGGGTCCTGGGTCAGCCGCAAGCGGCTCAAGCAATCGGGATCGAGCGCCATCAGAGAGTCGCCATCAAAACCAGCGCGGGCCCGTCACAACCGGACGGGCCCGCGCCTGAGAGGTGAAGTAAGGGGGTCAGCCAGCGTCGGAGACGAATTCGACCCCAATGACCTGGCGCTCACCATCGCGATCGACGCGCACCACATGACCGCTGCAGACCAACGGCGCGATGCGAGCACTCGGACTGCTGATACTGACCTCGAGCCGCTCGCCCGGGGAGAGCGGTGACTCACAGACCAGCGCACAGCCCGACGGGCTGAGATCGGTCAGACGGACAGAGAGCGTCTCATCGGTCTCCAAACGCTTGATGTTGGCCTCGGTATCGGCGTTCAGTCTCAGGAATTTACGACGTTCGTCATCGACCAGCATAGCGCCTCCTCAATGGATAAAAGGGATTCTCATGATGGATCGGGTATCCCTGTCTACCGCTCGGGGCGGCACATGAGCCGCTCCGAGCCTGACCACCCTATCCCCGAGATCCGCGCAACCATCAGGCACCGATCGCCGGTACCTCCTTCAACCGCTCCAACACAGCCTCGGCCAGATCGTCCGGGCTGTACTTCTGGATGAACTTGTTGGCTCCGGTCCGCTTCACCATATCGACGTTGAACTCGCCGCTGATCGAGGAGTGCAGCAGGATATACAACGCCTCGAGCCGAGGGTCCTTACGGATCTCGGTGGTGAGCTGATAGCCGTCCATCTCCGGCATCTCGATATCGGAGACGACCATACTGAAGTGCTCGGCAACGTCGACGCCCTCCTGTTGCATCTGATGGATCAGGTCGATCGCATGCTTGCCATCGGTGAGCAGCGTGCACTCGATCCCGAGCTGCTCGAGCGCGCGCTGGATCTGGTGGCGTGCCACCGCCGAGTCATCGACCACCAGCACGCGGTGGTTCTCGGCGTGAATGCGTTGGCTCAGATCCTGAGAGACATCGGTGCTCACATGCACCACTTGATCGAGCACCTTCTCGACATCGAGGATCTCGACCAGCTCGTTCTGGATCAAGGTCACCGCGGTCACATAGACGTTCTTGCCCAAACGCGGGGGCAGCTGCTGCACCTGATCCCACTGGGTATTGACGATGCGGTCGACCCGGCGGATCAGGAAGCCATGCACCGAACGGTTGTACTCGGTGATGATGATATAGCCCTTTTCCGGCTCGGCCATCTCCGGACCACCGACCGCCTGCGAGAGATCGATGATCGGCATGGTGATACCGCGCAGCGTCGCCATCCCCTTGACCAACGGATGGGCGCCGGCCGGGCGCGTCAACGGTTGATAGGGAATGACTTCCTTGACCTTGAAGACGTTGATTCCGAACAGCTGCTTGTGTTCGAGCTGGAACAACAGCAGCTCGAGCCGGGTGCCAGCGGCCTGGTTGGACTCGAGGGTCGACCCGGTATTGTTCTTCGACATGAGGAAATTCAATCGCTTCTGACGTCACAGGGTATCGCGCGATGCTACACGGCGCGCGCACACGCTTTCAAGGTTGCGCGGCCAGCGGCCAGCGGCCAGCGGCCAGCGGCCAGCGGCCAGCGGCCAGCGGCCAGCGGCCAGCGGCCAGCGGCCAGCGGCCAGAAGGATTGAACCGCAAAGGCGCGAAGGGCGCAAAGGGGACAGCGACCAGCGAGATTGGACGGCAAGGGGCTCCTGGCTGTCAGCCGCCGGTCATGAGCGCCGACCGCCTCCACTGGCGACTGGAAGCTGACCGCTGGAGGCTGATCCGCACCCAAGGCGGCCTCCAGCGACCAGTCGCCGGCTCATCAGCGCCCCGCCGCCGGCCGCACTACCCTAGCTGGCGGCTGGCGGCTGGCGGCTGGCGGCTGGCGGCTGGCGGCTGGCGGCTGGCGGCTGGCGGCTGGCGGCTGGCGGCTGAGTATGACCGCCGACTCAGAGCAACACGCGCTCGACGCCGCCGGCGCGGGCCTGCTCGATGAAGCGCTGCTGCCAGTCCTCGCCGATCAGACGACGCGCCATCTCGACGACGATGTAGTCGGTCTCCAGGCCGGTCTCGCCATGATACTTGGCCAAACCCTGCTGACAGGCCGGGCAAGCGGTGAGCAGCTTGGCCTCGCCGTGCTCGACCCGGGACGCGCCGGTGAGCGCGCGCAGCCCGGCCTCGAGTTCCTCGCGCTTGCGGAAGCGTACCTGGTTGGCGATGTCCGGGCGCTGCGCGCCCAGGGTACCCGCCTCGCCACAGCAGCGGTCCGAGAGCGTCACCGGATCACCGATCAGACTGGAGGCGACCTTGATCGGCGCATGGGTCTTCATCGGGGTGTGACAAGGATCGTGGTAGAGATACTTGACCCCATCGACACCCTGCAGGCTCATCCCCTTTTCCATCAGCCACTCGTGGATGTCGAGCAGTCGGCAGCCGGGGAAGATCCGCTCGAACTCGTACTTCAGCAGCTGATCCATGCAGGTTCCGCAGGAGACCACCACGGTACGGATATCCATGTAGTTGAGGGTGTTAGCCACGCGATGGAAGAGCACCCGGTTCTCCATGGTGATGCGCTGACCGCGCGCCTCCAGCCCGGCGGCGCGTTGCGGATAGCCACAGCACAGATAGCCCGGCGGCAGAATGGTCTGGGCACCACCGCGCCAGAGCATCGCCAGGGTCGCCAGACCGATGTCGGAGAACAGCCGCTCCGAGCCGCAGCCGGGGAAGTAGAACACCGCCTCGGCCTCCTCCTGCGCGACCCCGGGGTCACGCAGGATCGGGATCTGGGTCTTGTCCTCGAGCCCGAGTACTTGGCGGAAGGTCTGCTTGGGCAGTTCCACCCGGATCGGTCGCGCCACCAACTCGACCACCTGACCGACCGCCTTCGGCTTGCCGGTGGTGATCCCCGGGTGGCGCCTGGGCGCGCGTGTCAACCCCAGCAACCGCGCCACCCGGTGACCGAGATTGATCCCGGCAAAGCCCCAGCGTGCCAGCGCGGTGCGCAACAGCCGGATCGCCCGCGGATCGGTGACGTTGAGAAAGCGCATCGCCGCCCAGGCCCCAGGCGAGAAGCGGTTGCGCTTGCGCGCCACCAGGATGCGCCGCAGCCGCATGGTGACGTCGCCGAAGTCGATGTTCACCGGACAGGGAGCGAGACACTTGTGGCACACGGTGCAGTGGTCGGCGACATCGTTCATTGCGTCGAAGTGGCGCAACGACAACCCGCGCCGGGTCTGCTCCTCGTAGAGGAAGGCCTCGATGATCAACCCGGTGGCGAGGATCTTGTTGCGCGGCGAATAGAGCAGGTTGGCGCGCGGTACGTGAGTCATGCACTTGGGCTTGCACTTGCCGCAGCGCAGACAGTTCTTGACGTCGTCGTTGAGGGCGCCGAGTTCGGTCTCCTCGAGGATGATCGCCTCCTGCTGCACCAGCCGCAGCGAGGGCGTATAGGCACCCTCGAGCCCGGCGCCGGGCATCAGCTTGCCGCGGTTGAAGCGCTGCTGCGGGTCGACCCGTTCCTTGTAGGCGACGAAGGCCTCAAGCTTCTCCGGCTCCAGGTACTGCAGCTTGGTCAGACCGATGCCGTGCTCGCCCGAGATCACCCCGCCGAGCCCGGAGGCGAGCGCCATGATCCGCGCCACCACCTCGTCGGCCTCCTGGAGCATGGCGTAGTCCGAGGAGTGCACCGGGATGTTGGAGTGGACGTTGCCGTCACCGGCGTGCATGTGCAGCGCCACGAACAGCCGCGAGTCGCGCAGCCGACGATGGATCTCGACCAGACGCGTACGCACCCGCTCCAGGTCCTTGCCGGAGAAGATCTCGTTGAGCTGTGCGGCGACCTCGCGGACATAGGATTGGCGCAAGTCGCGACGCAGCATCATCGACAACAGGCTGTCGCCCTCGCGCGCTCGCGCGCGCTCTTTCTCGTGAAGCAGTTCGAGATGCTCGGCGGCCGGGGCCTCGAGGTGTTCGAGGATCGCGCGCCAGCGCGCCCGTGCCGTCTCCAGCACCTCACGTGCGGCATCGCGCTTGGCCGCGAGGATGGCGACATCCTCCTCCGAGACCTCGTAGTCACCGGCGCGGCGCGCCTCCTCCAGCCCGCTGCCGAGGTAGTCGAGCACCGCGGCCATGATCGCATCCTTGTTGCGGATCGACTGCTCGATGTTGATCCGCTCGATGCCCCGGCTGTAATCGGAGAGCCGGTCGAGCGGGATGACCACGTCCTCGTTGATCTTGAAGGCGTTGGTATGACGCGAGATCGCCGCGGTGCGCGCGCGATCGAGCCAGAAACGCTTGCGCGCCTCGGGGCTGACGGCGATGAAGCCCTCGCCGTCGCGCGCCCCCACCAGTTCCACCACCCGGGCTGCGGCGGCATCGAGCGCGGTCTCGTCATCGCTGACCAGATCAGCGATCAGCACCATCTTCGGCAGCTCGCGGCGCGAGGCCTTGGTGCTGTAGTCGACGGCGCGCACATAGCGCTCGTCGAGGTGCTCGAGCCCGGCGACCAGCACCTCGGGCAAGGACTCGATATAGTCCTTGATCTCGACGATCGCCGGCACCGCGAGATCGAGATCGGTGCCAAAGAACTCCATGCACACCGTGCGCACGTGATCGGGCATGCGATGGAGGATGAAACGCGCCGAGGTGATCAGCCCGTCACAGCCCTCCTTCTGCACCCCGGGGAGGCCGGAGAGGAACTTGTCGGTGACGTCCTTGCCGAGCCCGACCTTGCGGAACGAGGCACCGGGCATCTCCAGGATCTCGGGCTCACCGACCGGGGTGCGCCCGTCGGTGTCGTAGCGCGAGACACGGAAGCGCACCAGCGCCTGATCGTGGATGCGCCCGAGGTTGTGATCGAGCCGCTCGATCTCGAGCCACTGCGCATCCGGGGTGACCATCCGCCACGAGGCGAGGTTGTCGAGCGCGGTGCCCCACAGCACCGCTTTCTTGCCGCCGGCGTTCATCGCGATGTTGCCGCCGATGCAGGAGGCGTCCTGCGAGGTCGGGTCGACGGCAAAGGCCAGACCGTTGCTGTCGGCCAGGTCCGAGACCCGCCGGGTGACCACACCGGCGCCGCAGCGCACCGTCGGCACTTGGCCCTCGACCCCGGGCAGCTCGATCCGCTCGACACCCGAGAGCGATTCGAGCTTCTCGGTGTTGATCACCGCAGTGTGCTGATGCAGCGGCACCGCCGAGCCGGTATAGCCGGTGCCGCCACCGCGCGGGATCAGCGACAGCCCGCAGTCGATACAGGCGCGCACGATGGCGGCCACCTCGGACTCGCTGTCGGGGGAGATCACCACGAAGGGCAGCTCGACGCGCCAATCGGTGGCGTCGGTGGCATGCGAGACCCGTGCCAGACCGCCGAAGTCGAGATTGTCGGGATGGGTGATGCCGGCCAACGCCTTGCGCAGCCGCTCGCGATGGGCCTGCTCCTGAGCGAACCAGTCCTCGAGCCGGACAACCGCGCCACGCGCCGCCTCCAGCAGCTCGGCGGCGCGCTGGTTATCGTTGAGACGCTGCTCGAACTGATCGAGCCGGTGACGCATCGCCTGCAGCAGCAGCTGGCGACGATCGAGATTCTCGAGCAGATCCTCCTGTAGATAAGGATTGCGCGAGACCACCCACATGTCGCCCAACACCTCGAACAGCATCCGCGCCGACCGCCCGGTACGTCGACTCCCCCGCAGCGACTCGATCAGTCGCCACATGGGTTCGCCGAGAAACCGGATGACGATCTCGCGGTCGGAGTACGAAGTGTAGTTGTAGGGGATCTCGCGGATGCGGGGCTGGGATTCGGCTATCATGAAGTTCCAGTTCTTGAATTGGGTTTTTCTTGCATTACTACAAAATGGTACTGCAAAGCTGGCCCGAACATGCCCTCGAGTTGTCAGGGGTCAGTCTCCGCCCCAGATCCCGACCGCCACGGCGGCCTTCGCCCCGGTTCTCGGATTGCCCATTCGTTGATCTGGATCAAACGGTTATTCATCGAGCACGGTTAGCTTTAGTCGGATGCCCCCGCCCCAAGCCCAACAGCGCATCCTCAGCGATCGCGTCAATACCTTTGGACAGTATCTGCTGAACCGCTATGGTCAGCGGGTGCACAAACTCGCCCTCAACGCGGGGTTCACCTGCCCCAACCGCGACGGGACCAAGGGTCGCGGCGGCTGCACCTTCTGCAACAACGTCTCCTTCAGCCCCAACGCCAAGGAGCCGCCCTCGATCGCCGCGCAGATCGAGGCGGGCCGCGCCGTGCTCGCCAAGCGCACCGGGGCGCGCCGCTTCATGGCCTACTTCCAGGCCTACACCAACACCTACGACCCGATCGACGCGCTGCGCGAGCGCTACGACAGCGCGCTCGTCCACCCCGACGTCATTGGGCTGTCAATCGGCACCCGCCCCGATTGCGTGCCCGAGCCGGTGCTCGACCTGCTCGCGCGCTATCGCGCCCGCGGCAAGGAGATCTGGCTCGAACTCGGGCTGCAGTCGGCCGATGACAGCACGCTCGAGCGCGTCAATCGCGGCCACACCTTCGCCGACTACCAGCGTGCGGTGCAGGCGGCACACCGCCGCGGCATCCCGGTCTGCGCCCATCTCATCGTCGGCCTCCCCGGCGAGGGACGCGAGCATGCCATCGAGAGCCTCGAGCGCGTACTCGGGGTCGGTGTCGAGGGTCTCAAGCTGCACGCCCTGCACGTCGTGCGCCACACCCGTCTGGCGATCGACTGGCGGCGTGGTCACTACCAGCCACTCGCGCTGGAGGACTATGTCGCCACCTGCGCCGACATCATCGAGCGCACCCCGCCCGAGGTGACCTTCCACCGGGTCACCGGCACCGCCTCGCGCGACATCCTGCTCGCCCCCGACTGGTGCAGCCAGAAATGGGCCGTGCTCAACGGCATCGAAGCCGAACTGTATCGGCGCGGCACCCGACAGGGTGACCTGATCACGCCCTCGTCCTGCCGCAAACTTGCAAGTACCGCCTGACTCGCTGGAGACCATCCACCATGGAACTCGTCTGTCCCGCCGGCAACCTGCCGGCGCTGAAGGCCGCCGTCGACAACGGCGCCAATGCCGTCTACATCGGTTTTCGCGACGATACCAACGCCCGCCACTTCGCCGGTCTGAACTTCGGCGACAAGCAGATCCGTGAAGGTCTGCGCTATGCGCACGACCGTAACGTCAAGGTCTTCGTCGCGGTCAACACCTATGCCCAGCCCAACGGCTGGGAGCGCTGGAGCGCCGCGGTCGACCGCGCCGCCGACCTCGGCGTCGACGCCCTGATCCTTGCCGACATGGGCGTGCTCGACTATGCCGCCAACAAGCACCCGCAGCTCAACCTGCACCTCTCGGTGCAAGGTTCGGCAACCAACCCGGCGGCGATCAACTTCATGCACCGCCAGTTCGGCATCAAGCGCGTGGTGGTGCCGCGCGTGCTCTCGCTCGCTCAGGTCGCACACCTGATCGAACGCTGCGACGTGCCGGTCGAGATCTTCGGCTTCGGCAGCCTGTGCGTGATGGTCGAGGGGCGCTGCCTGCTCTCCTCCTATGCCACCGGCCAGTCGCCCAATACCTTCGGCGCCTGCTCGCCAGCCTCCCACGTCGAGTGGATCGACACCGCCGAGGGTCAGGAGACGCGCCTCGGCGGCGTGCTGCTCGAGCGTCGTGGTCACGGCGAGCCGGCCGGCTACCCGACCATCTGCAAGGGCCGCTTCCAGGTCGAGGGCAAGCTGCGCTATGCCATCGAGGAGCCGACCAGCCTCAACACCATGGAGATCCTCCCCGACATCATCGCCTCCGGGGTGAGCGCGATCAAGATCGAGGGACGCCAGCGCAGCACCCGCTACGTCACCCAGGTGACCCGGGTCTGGCGCGAGGCGATCGACGCCTGTCGTCGCGACCCCCAGAACTTCCGCCCGCGCGACGACTGGCGGGCAGCACTGGCCCAGGTCTCCGAGGGCACCCAGACCACGCTCGGCCCCTACCACCGCCAGTGGCACTAGCGATCACCGGGGATCAACGCCGCGTCGCCAACCGGCACTCGACGCGGCGCGCCCCGGCCGCCAGACCCGAACGGACACGGCCAGGGGCGTGACGACGATCGCCGCCCCAGTCAATCCACACCAACAGCCCCACTGACACCCGATAGCCATGCAACCCCAGCACACGCCAAACCAGCGCCCCCGTCTCTCGCTCGGTCCCCTGCTCTATCACTGGCCGCGCGAACAGGTGATGGATTTCTACGCCGAGATGCTCGAGACCCCGGTGGCGACCATCTATCTCGGTGAGACCATCTGCTCCAAGCGTCGCCTGCTGCGTCCCGAGGACTACTGGGAGCTGGCCGAGCGCGTCGCCGCCGCCGGCAAGGAGCCGGTGATCTCGACCCTGGCGCTGATCGAGTCCGACGGTGAACTCAAGACCCTGGAGCGACTCTGCTCCGATCGCCGCTTCAAGGTCGAGGCCAACGACCTCGGCGCGCTGGAATATCTCGACGGTCACCCCTTCGTCGCCGGTCACTCGATCAACCTCTACAACGACCGCACCCTCGCCTTCCTCGCCCGCCACGGACTCGAGCGCTGGGTGCTGCCGGTCGAACTCGGTCGCGACACCGCGCGCGCGCTGATCGCGACCCGCCCCGAGGGCGTCGAGTGCGAACTGTTCGCCTTCGGCCGCCTGCCGCTGGCCTACTCAGCGCGCTGCTTCACCGCCTACAACCGCGATCTCGCCAAGGACGACTGCCAGTTCTGCTGCATCGACTATCCCGACGGGCTGACCATCGACACCCAGGAAGGTGATACCTTCCTCACCCTCAACGGCATCCAGACCCAATCGGCGAGCACCCACACCCTGCTCGGCGCACTCGACGAGGTCACCGCGCTCGGCGTCGAGCTGCTGCGCATCAGCCCGCAGTCGCGTCACACCAGCGACATCATCGCCGTGTTCGATGCCTGTCTGCGCGGCGACATGAGCCGGACCGAAGGACTGGCCAAGCTGCGAGAATACGCCCCCTCGGGGCTGTGCGACGGCTACTGGACCGGCGCCGCCGGCTATGCCGGCAGCACCGGCGTCGCCGTCCCCGGACCGGCCTGATCCCGCCACCCCGGCGCCTCGGGGCCCGAGGCGCCGTCCGCACTGACGCGCGACGGCGCGTCCGGCACCGGGCCGGAAGACGCGCTTGATCGCCGACCAGACACCATCCTCCCGCCCGCATCCCGCTCGCCACCTACCCTGGCTGGCGCTGCTTGCGCTCGTCTGCGTCGGACTCTGGGGGCTGGCGCGCTGGGCCTATCACGACGGCGTCGAGCGCCTGGCTGAGCAGGCGCGCACCGATCTCGACCTCTATGTCGTCCACCTCCAGGGGCTGCTGGCCAAGTACGAACCGCTGCCCGAACTGCTCGCCACCAACCCGCGCCTGACCGAGTTCCTGCGCGCCCCGGGCGGACGCGAGAGCATCGTCGCGCTCAACCGCTACCTGGAGACGGTCAACCGCATCAGCGACGCCACCGACACTTATCTGATGGACGCCGAGGGGCTGACCATTGCCGCGAGCAACTGGAACGCCGAACGCCCCTTCGTCGGCCGCGACTTCAGCTTCCGCCCCTACTTCCACGACGCCATGGAGGGTGAGCTGGGCCGCTACTTCGCCCTCGGCACCACCTCCAAGCGACGCGGCTACTACTTCGCCTACCCGGTGCGTGAGGGGCGCGAGATCCTCGGCGCCGTGGTGGTCAAGATCGACGTCACCGAGGCCGAGCGACGTTGGGCCAAGTCGGGACACATCTTCCTGGTCACCGACCCCGATGGGGTGATCTTCATCTCCACCGAACCGGCACAGCGCTTTCGCACCCTGCACCCGCTCGCCCCCGAGGTCAGACGGCGCATCCGCGCCAGCAACCGCTATCTCGACGCCGCTCTCGAACCGCTCGAGCTGACGGTCCGCGACACCACCGCCGATGGCGCCCTGGTCCGGCTCGGTCCGCCCGCACCCTGGCCGGAACCCTCGCCCTACCTGCTCCAGTCGCGCGCGATGCAGAGCGCCGGTTGGCAGGTCCACGTACTCTCCAACACCGGTGCGGTGATGCGCGACAGCCTCAAGCTGACCGCGCTCGCCGCCGCGCTGCTCGCGGTCACCGCACTCGGCGTCGCGCTACTGCTGCAGCGCCAGCGCAGCCGTCGCGCCCATGCCGCACTCACCGAGCGCGCGCGCGCCACCCTCGAGCGCATCAACCTCGAACTCGAGGCCCGAGTCGCCAACCGCACCGAGGAACTCACCCGCACCAACCGCCGACTGCGCGCCGAGATCGACGAGCGACTGCGCGCCGAGCAGGCGCTGCGCGAAACCCAGCAGGCACTGATCCAGTCGGCCAAGCTCGCCACCCTCGGGCAGATGTCGGCGAGCATCAACCACGAACTCAACCAGCCACTGGCGGCGATCCGCACCTATGCCGATAATGGACGATTGCTGCTCGCCAAGGAGCGTCATCAGGAGGTCGCGGCCAACCTCGGCCAGATCCTCGCGCTCACCGAGCGCATGGCCAAGATCGGCTCCCAGTTCAAGCTGTTCGCGCGCAAGACCTCGGGCGAGCTGACCCGACTGCCACTGGCGGCGGTGATCGAAAGCGCGACCCGGATCATCGCGCCGATGCTCGCGCGCTGTCACGGCGAACTGATCGCGCGCGTCCCCGATCACCTGCAGGTCCGCGCCAACGACGTGCTGCTCCAACAGGTCATCGTCAATCTGCTCGGCAACGCCTGTCAGGCGATCGCTGAGGCCGAACAACGCCGCATCGAGATCGATGCCCGCCAGGAGGGCGATACCGTGGTGACTTGGGTGCGCGACACCGGCCCTGGCATCCCCGAGTCCGACCTGGCGGTGATCTTCGAGCCTTTTTTCACCACCAAGGCCGCGGGCGACGGGCTCGGGCTGGGGCTGGCCATTTCCTCGCGCATCACCACCGAGATGGGTGGCGCGCTGGTGGCCAAGCCCGCTCGCGCGGGCGCCTGCTTCGAACTGCGCCTGTCGGCTGCGGAGACCCCTGAATGAGTCAATCGCCACACGTCATCTTCGTCGACGACGAGCAACACATCCGCGCCGCCAACCGCCAGACCCTAGAGCTCGCCGGGCTCACCGCTCAGGTGTTCGACCGCGCCGAGCGCGCCCTGCCGCTGCTCAGTCGCGACTGGCCCGGGGTACTGATCACCGACATCCGCCTGCCCGGGATCGACGGGCTCGAACTGCTCGCCCAGGCCCAGGCCATCGACCCCGACCTGCCAGTGATCCTGATCACCGGTCACGGCGACATCAGCACTGCGGTCAACGCGATGCGCGCCGGGGCCTATGACTTCATCGAGAAGCCCTACCCCGCCGAGCGTCTGCTCGACACCGTGCAGCGCGCGCTCGACAAGCGCGCGCTGGTGATGGAGAACCGCAACCTGCGCGTCGAACTGATGGCCAACACCGCCCTCGGCCCGCGCATCATCGGTCACAGCCCGGCGATGCGCCGGCTGCGCGCGACCATCTCGCAGATCGCCGACACCGGCGCCGACGTGTTGATCCTCGGCGAGACCGGCACCGGCAAGGAGCTGGTGGCGCGCTCGCTGCACGAGCACAGCAACCGTCGTGACCGCAACTTCGTCCCGGTCAACTGCGGCGCAGTCCCCGAGAGCATGATCGAGAGCGAGCTGTTCGGTCACGAGGCCGGCGCCTTCACCGGCGCCAAGGCGCGGCGCATCGGCAAGTTCGAGCACGCCCACGAGGGCACCTTGTTCCTCGACGAGATCGAGAGCATGCCCGCACCGGCTCAAGTGCAGCTGCTGCGCGTGCTCCAGGAGCGCACCATCGAGCGGCTCGGCTCCAACCAGCTCATCCCGCTCGACTTCCGCGTGGTGGCGGCGACCAAGATCGACCTGCGCGAAGCGGCCACCGCCGGCGACTTCCGCGAGGATCTCTACTACCGACTCAACGTCCTCACCCTGCACATCCCGCCGCTGCGCGAACGACGCGAGGACATCCCGCTGCTGTTCCATCACTTCCTGCTCGTCGCCCAGGACCGCTTCCAGCGCGACGCACCCTTCCCCGAGCAGGACCAGATCAGCCGCCTGCTCGGGCACGACTGGCCGGGCAACGTGCGCGAGCTGCGCAACCTCACCGAGCGCTATGTGCTGATCGGCGAGCAGTACGACTGGTCGCTCGAGACGCTGTTCGCCGGCGATCCCGACAGCGGCCTGCCGCAGACCCTGCCGACCCAGGTCGAGTGCTTCGAGCGCAGCCTGATCGTGCAGGCGCTGGCGGCCAACAAGGGCAGCATCAAGGACACCATGACCACCCTCGGCATCCCCCGCAAGACGCTCTACGACAAGATGCAGAAACACGGACTCGACAAGGACGACTACAAGGACTGAGATCGGATCGGCGGATATCCGCCGCGCCGCCCGCCCCGCAATGGGTGGAATTCCACCCACCCCAGCCCGCCACCTCGCTCTCCGGTCCCGGAGTCATCAGCACCGCCCCGGCTTCTCATCTCGACACTCAGCGCACACGCAGCGCAACCTACTGAAAGAAAAAAGTAATATTCGAAAGTTCGGAGGGCGTCGAGATGGCGCCGATCACATCCAAAAAACTTGGCCTATAAATTGCTTTAATGTGGTGCTCGATCCAACTGGATCGGCGAGACATCACCCATTCTCGTGCGCAACGGCTGCATCTCCCCGGCGGAGACGGCCATAGCCCAGGGTTCGGAGTGAATCCGACAGGAAGGCGAGCGGGCCAACAGGCTTTCACAATCAAGGAGATGGGACACCATCGACCGCGCCGAGCGGGACGATACAAGGTGTCTGCGTCATGGACGGGGACGAAGAGCGCCGAGACCCACGCTACCCTTCTCGGGGGCGAGGCGTGCGGGGCGAACAGCTCCCGCGCGTTGCCCGCCCTGGAACAGACCGGCACTTGAGTGAAAAACCGCCGCCCACCGGGCGGCCCGCTAACCCACCCCGACCAGAAAGGCGGGGCCTCTTGCGGAGGAACTGATGAAACCGACCTTAGCCGCACTCTCCCTGGCTGCGATCACGGCCGCATCCACGCTCGTCACCGGCACCGCTAGCGCCGCCGATGATCCGATCGTGATCAAGTTCTCGCACGTCGTGGCCGAGAACACCCCCAAGGGCCAGATGGCGCTGAAGCTCCAGGAGCTGGTTGAAGAGCGCATGGGCGACCGCGTCGTTGTCGAGGTCTACCCCAACTCGCAGCTGTTCGGCGATGACAAGGTGCTCGAGGCCATGCAGCTCGGCGACGTACAGCTAGCCGCGCCCGCGCTCTCCAAGTTCGGTCGCTACACCAAGAAGCTCGCCCTCTTCGACCTGCCCTTCCTGTTCGAGGACCTCGACGCAGTCGATCGCTTCCAGCAGAGCGAAGCCGGTCAGGAGCTGCTCACTTCGATGGAGAAGAAGGGGCTGATCGGACTCGGCTATCTCCACAGCGGTCTCAAGCAGTTCAGCTCGAACGAGCCGCTGCGCGTGCCCGAGGACGCTGCCGGCATGAAGTTCCGCATCATGTCCTCCGAGGTGCTCGAGGCACAGTTCAAGGCGGTCGACGCCACCCCGCTGAAGAAGCCCTTCTCCGAGGTCTTCACTCTGCTCCAGACCAAGGCAATCGACGGTCAGGAGAGCCCCTGGTCGAACACCTACACCAAGAAGTTCTTCGAGGTGCAGCCTTACATCACCGAGTCCAACCACGGTCTGCTCGACTACATGGTGGTGACCTCGGCTGAGTTCTGGAACGGGCTGCCCGACGACCTCCGCGCCGAACTCAAGGCCGCGATCGACGAGGCGGTGACCTACGGCAACCAGGTCGCTCGCGACAAAGATCTCGACTATCGCCAAAAGATCGTCGACTCCGGTCGCACCGAGATCATCACCCTCACGCCTGAGGAGCGCGCCCAGTGGCTGCAGGCGATGAAGCCGGTGTGGGAGGAGTTCGAGGACGAGATCGGCGCCGAGCTGATCGACGCCGCCTACGCCTCGAACCGCGGCAACTGAGCCCCGCCGACCTGTCCTGACCTCCAGGACGGGTCGCCCGGTCACGCTCAGTCAGCGCGCCCCGCGGCCCCGTCCGCGGGGCGCGTTGCATCATCGACGGCCCGACCTCGCGCGCCAGGCGGCGCGCCAGTGTCTACCCTCAATCTGACCACCTTCACTCAACTCGAGCGTCATTGACCATGTTCTTGCGCTTCATCAACAAGACCGAGGAGGCCATCATCTCGCTGCTGCTGGTGGCGATGACCCTCCTGGTGTTCGCCGAGGTCATCATGCGCTTCGGCTTCAGCACCGGCGTCTCCTGGGGCCAGGAGGCCACCCTGCACCTGTCGGCCTGGTTCGTCCTGTTCGGCGTCTCCTACGGCCTCAAGGTCGGCGCCCACATCGGGGTCGACGCCTTCGTGCGACTGTTCTCGCCGCTCGTCCAGCGGCTGATCTCGGCGCTCGCCATCCTGCTCGCGCTGGCCTATTGCGGACTGTTCATCTACGGCGCCTGGATCTATCTGGGCAAGATGAAGATGATCGGCATCGAACTCGAGGACATCGCCGTCCAGACCTGGATCGCCGACAGCATCCTGCTGATCGGGCTGGCCATGCTCTCGATCCGCCTGCTCGAGCTGCTGTGGGCCGTGGCCACCGGTCGCGCCACCGGCTTCCACCAGACCAACGAGGCAGAGGAAAGCATGCACCTGGCCGAAGAACTCAAGCGTGAGGTGGCCGACCAATGACCACCGCAACCCTATTCCTGTTGCTGTTCGGTTGCATGCTGCTGGGCATGCCGATCGCCATCGCGCTCGGGCTCTCCAGCATCACCACCATCCTGCTGTTCTCCAACGATTCGCTCGCCTCGATCGCGCTCAAACTGTTCGAGGCGCTCTCCGGGCACTACACCCTGCTGGCGATTCCCTTCTTCATCCTCTCCTCGGCGTTCCTCTCGACCGGCGGCGTGGCCAAGCGCCTGATCCGCTTCGCCACCGACGTGGTCGGACACATCCGTGGCGGCCTGGCGATGGCCTCGGTGCTCGCCTGCATGCTGTTCGCCGCCGTCTCCGGCTCATCGCCGGCGACCGTCGCCGCCATCGGCACCATCGTCATCGCCGGCATGGTCAAGTCCGGCTATCCGAAGGAGTTCGCCGCGGGTGTCATCACCAATGCCGGCACCCTCGGTATCCTCATCCCGCCCTCGATCGTGATGCTGGTCTATGCCGCCGCCACCGAGGTCTCGGCCGCGCGCATGTTCATGGCCGGCTTCGTGCCCGGGCTGATGATGGGTCTGATCCTGATGATCGCCATCTATATCGTCGCTCGCATCAAGAAGCTGCCCTCGCAGCCCTGGCCGGGCTTCCGCGAGATCTTCCGCGCCGCCTTCAGCGCCTCCGGCGGCATCCTGCTGATCGTCATCGTGCTCGGCTCGATCTACGGCGGCGTGGCCAGCCCCACCGAGGCGGCAGCGGTCTCGGCAGTCTATGCCTTCCTGGTCGCAGTGATCGGCTACCGCGACATGGGCCCGCTCAAGACCGTGCCCTGGCGCTACCAGGGCGAGGGCTTCTTCCGCATGCTCGGGCGCAACACCTGGCAGGTACCCACGGCACTGGCCACCAGCTTCGCCCACCCCGAGGTACGCAAGGTGGTGCTGGATGCGGCCAAGGTCTCGATCATGCTGCTGTTCATCATCGCCAACGCGATGCTGTTCGCCCATGTGCTGACCACCGAGCGCATCCCGCACCAGATCGCCGAGTCGATCGTCGCCTGGGGCCTGGAGCCGTGGATGTTCCTCATCGTGGTCAACATCCTGCTGCTGATCGCCGGCAACTTCATGGAGCCCTCGGCGATCCTGCTGATCATGGCGCCGATCCTCTTCCCCATCGCCATGCAGCTCGGCATCGACCCGATCCACTTCGGCATCATCATGGTCGTCAACATGGAGATCGGCATGCTCACGCCGCCGGTCGGACTCAACCTGTTCGTCACCGCCGGCATCACCGGCGAGAGCATCGGCTGGGTCATCAAGGCGGTGCTGCCGTGGATGCTGCTGCTCCTTGGTTTCTTGATGTTGATCACCTATATCCCGCAGATCTCGCTGTTCCTGCCGGAATACATCGACCAATTGCAGGGTTATAAATGATGACGAACCAGATGCCGATCTATCAGCACATCCTCTACGCATCGGACTTCGGCACCCACACCCGTCCGGTGTTCCACAACGCCGTGGCACTGGCCAAGAGCACCGGCGCGCGGATCACCATGCTACACGTGGTCGAGCCGATGGGCAGCACCGGCCAGACGGTGGTCGGCGCCTATCTGCCGGACATGAACATGAAGCAGCACGAGCAGGAGGTGCTCAAGGAGGTGCTCGCCACCCTCCACAAGCGCCTGGCCAAGTACTGCGCCGAGGTTCCCGGTTCGTGCGACGCCGAATCGGAGATCGTCGAGGCGCTGGAAGTGGCCAGCGGCCTGCCCTCGGAGGAGATCCTCCGGGTGGCCCAGGCGCGCGAGGCCGATCTGATCGTGCTCGGCACCCGTACCCATGCACAGATGGGACTGGGTGCGATCGGCTCGACCGCTCGCAAGGTGTTGCACAACAGCCCGATCCCGGTGCTGATCGTGCCCAACCACTGAGAGGATGCGCCAGGGACGGCGCCAGCACGGCATCACAACGAAAACGCCCCGTCAGGCCAAGCCTGACGGGGCGTTTTCACGCCTGCGACGAGGGACCGGCTCAGTGGCCGGGGAAGCGTACCCCGGCCATGCGGTCGATCGCGCGGGTCAGCGGCTGCCAGCGCTCCGGCGGCTCGAAGGCATCGAGGAAGTTCTTCAGATACAGTCCGAGTTCGGTGCTGCCCGACATCCGCAGCCGACGCTGGAAGAACAGGGTGTCGGCGTCCTCCTGACGCGCCGCCAGCATCATGAACTCGCGGGTGTCGCCGGCGATGCTGGCGTCGGCCGGACGCTGCTCGCCATAGCCCTGGATACGACCATTCTCGAAACCGAGGCGATAACGCACACCCATGTCGGCGATCTCGATGGCGACTTGACGGCCCTCGAGGAAGTCGAGTTCGCCATCAGCGATGGCCTCCTTCATCACCTGGTTGAGGATGCGCGCCAGCGCGCGGCTGTGGAAGGTCGTCGGCATCAGGCGCAGCGGCAGAGAGAGCGGACGCAGCAGACGGGGGGGAAGGACAGACGACATGGTGGTAATGATCTCTATCAAGGACTTTTATCAGATTAACTTTGGATTTTCGCCGCTCTCTCGACACAAGCGAATGACGCATGTCAAATAGCCACTTTGGCCGCTCGCCACCGGGGGACCCGTCACCATGGCCACCAGCCTGCTTGCCCTGCTCGACGACATCGCCAGCGTGCTCGACGACGTCTCGCTGCTGACCAAGGTCGCGGCGCGCAAGACCGCGAGCGTCCTCGGCGACGACCTCGCGGTCAACGCCGAACAGGTCCACGGGCTGCGCGCCGAACGTGAACTGCCGGTGGTCTGGGCGGTGTTCAAGGGCTCGCTGCGCAACAAGCTGGTCCTGGTCCCGGCGGCGTTGCTGATCAGCGCACTCGCCCCCTGGGCGATCATGCCGCTGCTGATGCTCGGCGGACTGTTTCTCTGCTACGAGGGCTTCGAGAAAGTCGCTCACCGTCTCCACGGCAACCCCAAGGGCGAGACGCGCGAGGCCGAACTCGAACAGACCCTCGCCGACCCCACGACCGACCTCGCCGCCGTCGAGCGCGCGCGCATCGCCGGCGCCATCCGCACCGACTTCATCCTCTCGGCCGAGATCATCGTCATCACCCTGGGCACCGTCGAACAGGCCGGCTTCATCACCCAGGTGCTGGTCCTCACCGGCATCGCACTGCTGATGACCATCGGGGTCTATGGTCTGGTCGCGGCCATCGTCAAGCTCGACGACGCCGGGCTCTATCTCAGTCGCAGCAGCGGCGCGGGCGCGCTCGCCAGCGTGCGGCGCCGACTCGGCGCGGCCATCCTGCACGCCGCACCACGACTGATGAAGGGGCTGTCGGTCGTCGGCACCGTCGCGATGTTCCTGGTCGGCGGCGGCATTCTCGTCCATGGCCTGCCGATCATCGGCGAACCGCTCCACCATCTCGCCGAGGTCCTCGCCGGACTGCCCGTGCTCGGCGCTCTGCTCGCAACCCTGACGCCGCTGCTGATCAACGCCCTGATCGGTATTCTCGCCGGCGCCCTGGTACTCAGCCTGGTCGAGACCATCGATCGGCTGCGTCGCGCATAGCCCCAACCCAGAAAGGTCAACGATGCCCGCACCCGTCACCCCGCTACTCACCGTCGACGTCATCATCGAGCTGATCGACCGGCCCGAGCGTCCGATCGTGTTGATCGAGCGGCGCAACCCGCCCCACGGCTGGGCCATCCCCGGTGGCTTCGTCGATCCCGGCGAACGGGTCGAGCACGCTGCGATCCGCGAGGCACTGGAGGAGACCGCCCTGAACGTCGAACTCCAGGCGCTGCTCGGCGTCTATTCGGCGCCACTACGCGACCCGCGCGCTCATACCGCCAGCGCAGTCTATATCGCCACCGCCAGCGGCGAGCCCGAGGCCCGTGATGACGCCAAGGGGATCGAGCTGTTCGATCCCGATGCGCTTCCCGAACGGCTCGCCTTCGATCACGCCGAGATCCTCACCGACTATCGTCGCTTCCGCCTGGTCGGCACCCTGCCGCCGCCACGTCTCGGTTGACCGCCGGCCCCGGCCAGAGACCAGCGTGACAGCGCGACGCACGCGCACCTTGCGCCACTGCCGTGACAGCTCGATCGGGAACCGACGGACAGCGCTTGATCGACGCCATCGGCGGGCCAATTCTCAGCCCCGTCTACGCGCCAAGCCCCGCCTCATCGACCAACAAGGAGCACAATCGAGATGCGTCCGTTCAACCTGCTCGTCACACTGTCACTGCTCGCGCTCGTCACCGGTTGCGGCACCACCATCCCCACCACCACCGAGCGCGAAGTCACCAACACCTCGATCCAGCGCCTGCTCGGTCCAGACGAGACCCTGGTCGAGGTCCAGTCGCCCTCCAGGAGCGGCCCCGTGTACTTGCAAGGCCGCATCGATGGCTACGCCAGCCCCGCCTACGCCGTCCGCAGCGCCCCCGGCGAGCGCCTGGTGGTGACCATGGAGAGCGCCAGCCAAAACGCCTATTTCAACGTCCACGACAGCTCCGACAGTCGCGGCAGCGCGGTCTTCCGCGGCGAGTTCGAGGGCCGTACCGCCACCCTCGAGGCCAGCGCCCCGACCGTCTGGCTGATCCGCCCCTTCCAGCCCCGCGCCTCGGCGCGACGCGGCGAGCGCATCGACTTCAGCATCCGCATCTCCCGCAACGGGTAGGTCGGAGCCGCCAGCCGCCAGCCGCCAGCCGCCAGCCGCCAGCCGCCAGCCGCCAGGAGATCGAACCGCGATGACGCGAAGGACGCAAAGGGCTTGAAAGCCCCCTTTGGTCAAAGGGGGTTGGGGGGATTCGATCCGAAGAGATTGCGATCAACCCGGGCTCGACGTCTCGTCCGCGCACCGCTCAGTCGACGAGCTGGGAACGCCCGTGGACGTGTCACCCGGCATCGGCGCGCCATCATCGGGCAACGGCGCCGGTGTTGGGTTGCCGACGGCAACCCAACCTACAGCTGGCGGCGGGGAGCGGGACGCCATCCTGGAACAACGGCGCCTTTGTCCACCTTACGAAATCCCTTCGCGTCCTTCGCCTCATCGCGGTTCAATCTTCTGGCGGCTGGCACACGGTGGGCACGCTGCACTTTGCCCACCCTACGATCGTTGCCCACCCTTCGCGTCATCGCGGTTCACTTCCCTGTCGATCGCTCAGCGTCGTAGGTTGGGTTGCCAACGGCAACCCAACACTTTCAAACCCTTCGTGTCCTTCGCGTCATCGCGGTTCAATCCCCCGGCGGTATGGGCATGATGCCGCAACCCTGAGACACCGACCGGCGCGGGGCAGCACCCCTGGTGCCCCGCGCGATCAACCCACCGACAGCGCCGCCACCCGCCTCTGCGGCCGACCGATCAGCCGCGGCACCACCACCTCCCAGCGCGTGCAGCGCAGCTTGCTGCGGAATGGTGGCTCGCTGTCCTCGGCCTCGCGGCGGATGATGGCGACGACCTCGCAGACCGGATCGACCAGCCCCAGCCGGAAGGCCCGCGCGGTCCGCCCGACTACCTGACCATCGGCGCGGCGCAGCAAATACCGCTCCCCCTCGGAATCGAGGAACAACCGCTCGCCCGGCACGATCGCGGCGATCGCGGCATGGATCGGCGCCCCCTCGGGCTGGCGCCCCGGATAGCCGAGATCGATCTCCTGCAACCCCAGGGGCTGATAACACACCTCCAGCTCGGGGGCGTGCGCGAGCCGCACCTGGCGCTCGAACAGCCCCTCGCCGAGCGCATCGAGACAGGGGTTCCCCGCGCCGATGGCGCACAGCGTCAGGGTCTCGCGAGCACGGGTCATACCGACGTAATAGAGTCGGCGCATCTCCTCGATCGCCTCGGGCGTCGCGCGCCAATCACCATCGAGCAGCACCAGATGGCGGAACTCCAACCCCTTGGCCGCGTGCACCGTGCCGAGGAAGAGCCCCAGGCGCGGCTGCTGGCGGATCTCGCGAGCATGGTCGTAGAGCCAGTCGATCAGCGTCGCCGGGGCGAGCTGGCAATCACCAAGCTCGCCGGCCAGCGCCGCCAACGCCTCGGCGAAGAAGCGCCGCCAGCGCGGCTCGAGCCCCAGCACCGCGGTCCGCGTCCCTGTCGCGGCGGCATCGAGCAGCTGCTCGCGGGGCAGCGCGCGCAGCGCGTCGATCACCCGCAGGAAGCCGCGCTCGCGGGTCAGCGGCAGCGCCCGCCCCTGTTCGGCGGCAAGGTGATAGGGCACCCCGGCGCGCTCGCACCAGCTCTGTAGCGGGCGCAGATAGCGATGGCTGCGCGCCAGCACCGCACAGCCCTGCCACTCGCCCTCGCCCTCGCCCTCGAGCGCGAGCAGCCGGCGCAGCTCGCCGAGCGCGGCCTGGGCCTGCTGGTTGCCGCTGGCGCGGTCGTGCTCGGGCAGACGCAGACAACACACCCGCCCCGCCGCCACGGGATCGAGCCCCGCCCAGCGCCCGCCCAGCGGCGCCTGCGCGCGCGCGGCATCGACCCGTACCGGGTGCGCCTCCTTGAGCCTGTCGGGATTGGTCGCGATCAGCCGGTTGGCGGCGGCGACGATGGCGCCGCTGGAGCGATAGTTCTCCACCAGATAGGCGATCTCGGCATCGTATTCCTCGCGATAACGTTCGATGTGACGGTTGTTGCCGCCGCGCCAGGCATAGATGTTCTGATCGTCGTCGCCGACGGCGAGGATACACAGCCCGGCATCCTGCTCGCCCTCGGCACGCCGCCTGGCCAGACCACTGACCAGGCGGTACTGACGGTCGTCGATGTCCTGGTACTCGTCGACCAGGATATAACGGTAGCCGCGCAGCAACTGCTCGCGCAGATCGTCCTCGCCGTCGGCCTCGACCGTGCCATCGAGCAGCGCGGCGGCGCGATCGAGCACCTCGTCCAGGCACGCCTCGTCGACGCTGTCGCGCCGCTCGAAGCTGGTGCCGGTCAGGCGCATCGCCATGGCGTGATAAGTCAGCACCGTCAGCCCCCAGGCATCGCGCCCGACCAGGTCGAACAGACGTCGGCGGATCTGGTTGGCGGCATGGCGGTTGAAGGTGAGCGCGATGATGCTCGCCGCCGGTACCCGCAACACCCGCAGCAGATAGGCGATACGGTGCACCACCACCCGGGTCTTGCCCGAGCCCGGCCCGGCGAGCACCAGCCGGTTGCGATCGTCGTGGGCGGTGACGATGCCGCGCTGGATCGCGTTGAGCGGCTCGACGATCGCCCGCCACGACGCCTCGCTGGTGGCCAACTTCAGCACCTCGGCCTTGCCGGCGAAGTAACGACGCTGGAAGGCCTGGCGGGACTGGCTGAAATAGTCGGCCAGCAGCGTCCGTGCCGCCTCCATGCCGCTGTCGAGGGCGCGCTCGGCATACTCGCGCATAGCGTGGATCTGGAAGCGACGCTCGCGATAATGGGCATCGAGCCGATCGTGGTCCTTGCGCTGGTAGCCACCGGTGCGCTCGGGCGCAAGCGCGATGGTCATCGCCCGCCGCATCACCGTCATGCCGTGATTGAGCGCCAGCACCTCCTGCTGATGGAGGAAGAGCAACACGTGCTCGATGGCCGCGCGACGCTGCTCCGGGCGCAGGGTGGCGGCGAGCACGGCATCACCCTCGATGCAGCCGAGCAGCTCGCCGAAGGTGGTGCTGACCAGGACATCCTTGCGCCTGACCCCCTCGGGGATCCGCGCGATGAGGAAGCGCAGCAGCGTCGCTGCGAGCGCGCGCCGGCGCTCGCCGAACTCACGGATCTGCCTCCAGCCCCAGCGCCCGCGCAACCGCAATCGGAGATGGTCGCGACTGAAGGCATCCAGCTCGAAGGCGCTGGGCTGGCGACTGTCGCCATCACGCTCCTGCGCGAGCCCGCGCAGCAGCCGCAGCACCCGTGGCGGGCTGAGCCCGTCCTGCCCGGTCTCATCGCGCAGGCGCGCGGTGAGCCGGGGCAGATTGAGGTCCTGCCACTCGCCCTGGTCGGCGTCCGGGGCGAGTTCCGGCAACAGCGCGAACAGCGCCTGTTCGAGCGCGAGACAGCGCTCCAGGCGCCCCTTCGCCGCGCCACTGACGCCATGGCGCAAATACAGCGTGAGCTGGGTGTCGTTGTCCACCAGCCCGAGCTGTTCGAGCTGGCGCAGCACCCCGGTCACTTCCTCACCGCTGGTCCCGGTCGCCCGCGCCAGGGTGTCGGTGTCGATCCGCGCATCGGCCGCGGCGGCATAGAGGCAATCGAGCACGGTGTCGAAGATCGTGCGCTGGCGGCGCGGCAATCCCGCCCGGTCGAGACGGGCGGCGGCGCGGGCGCGATCCGGCTCGTGCAACCGCGCGGGGAAGATGCGGGTCTCGTTGACATCGCGCTCGAGCAGCGCGGCGCGCTCCAGCCAGGCGAGCGCGGTCACCACCTTGATCTCGGCGTGATCGGCATCGGCGTCGAACCCGGCATCGAGCGCGGCGTGCTGGAGGATCTCGCCACTGCTGACCACCAGATCGCGATTCTCGCCGCGTATCTCATGGACCCGGTACAGCGCGGCGAGGACCTGCTTGATATCGCGCAGGCTCAGCTGGGTGCGGGCGGCGAGCCCGAACTGGGTCTCGATGTCCTGCGGATCGTAGAGCAGCACGCAGCGCGCCGGTTGCTGGTCACGCCCGGCGCGCCCGGCCTCCTGCAGATAGTTCTCCAGCGAGCCGGGGATGTCGGCGTGCACCACCAGCCGCACGTCGGGCTTGTCGACCCCCATGCCGAAGGCGTTGGTGGCGACGATCACCCGCAGCTCGCCGCGCTTGAAGGCGTCCTGGATGTCCTTCTTGGCGTTCGGCGCCAGCCCGGCGTGGAAGTGCCGACAGTCCCAGTCCTGCCCGACGAGGAAGTCGGCCAGCTCCTCGGCATGGCGCCGACTGGCGGCGAACACCACGGCGCCGCCGGGCGAGTCGGGCTCGGGGAAGGTCTCGGTGAGCAGCTGATGGATGCGCACCGGTTTCTCGGCGGCGCCGACCGGCAGCACCCCGTAGTCGAGATTGGCGCGCCGGGGCGTGCCGATCAGGTCGCGGAAGCCGATCCCCAGCACCTTGGTGAAATGGGCGCGGATGTCCTCCAGCACATCGGGCTTGGCGGTGGCGGTGAAACACCCGATCGGCGCCACCGGCGCATCGTCGCCGCCGAAGCGGCGGATGAAACGCGCGACATAGAGATAGTCGGGCCGGAAGTCGTTGCCCCACTTCGACAGACAGTGCGCCTCGTCGAAGATCCAGGCACCGACCTCGCGCTGGGCGATGGCGGCGCGGAAGGCGCGGTTGCGGAACTGCTCGGGCGAGACCAGCAGGAGCCCGACCGCGCCGCGCCGGATGCGATCGAGTACGTCGGCGCGCTCGGGCAGGGTCAGCAGGCCGTTGAGCGTCGCCGCGCAGTGCAGGTTGTGCGCCAGCAGCCCGTCGACCTGATCCTTCATCAACGACTGCAATGGCGAGACGATCACCGTCAGCGCGCCATTGCGCTGATAGCGGTTGAGCGCCGGGAGCTGGTAGCACAGCGACTTGCCACCGCCGGTGGGCAACACCGCCAGCAGCGACTCGCCGCGCATGCCACCGAGCACCAGATCGTGTTGCAGGCTGCCGCCCTCGGGCTCGCGGCGGAAGTCGTCGAAGCCGAAATAGCGCCGGAGCTGAGTCCTCGGGTCGTGGACCTGCGCGCAATAGGCGCAGGCGGGATCGCCACAGGGAGTGTCGCGCAGCCGCGCGATCAGCTCGGCGGTGACGGGGAACTGATGGCGCACCCAGGGCGCGAGCACCGCCTCGCCCACGCCCGCCAGCAGCCAGGACAAGGCATAGGCCAGCGACCAGCGCTGCTCGGTGTTGACGACCAGCCCGGCGAGCAGCGCCTCCAGCGCGGCGGGACAGACCCGGACGGCCGCCGCCGTCATCTCGTCGACGAGCAACCCGCGCAACGCCCCGACCAGCCAGTCCGCCGCATGTGGCGCGTGCCCGGTCAGGCCAGCGAACCAGGCGCCGAGCCCGCCGTCGGCGCGCTCGGTGAGCAGGGTCTGATAGCAGTCGAGCAACTCGGGGCAGCGCGCGCCCAGCGCGGCGAGGGCCTCGGTCTCGGCTTCGAACAGGGCCGCGGTCGCGCGACAGTCGGCCAGCGGCGAGTTACGGCTTGCCGCGACCGCCTTGTAGTCCTTGACCAACTGGTGATAGGGGTCCTGGGGGAAGGCCAGCGGCGAGAGCCTGAGGGTATCGATCGCCGGCAGGCGCAACAGCCTCAGATCGGGGGCGGCAGCACGCAACAGCGGCAGGTCGTGGTCGAGGATATTGTGACCGAGCACGCAGTCGGCACCCTCGGCCAGGGCATCGAGGCGCCGCAGCGCGGCATCGAGCCCGCCGTCGGTGTCCAGCTCCAGCGTCTCGCCGGACCCCTGGCGCAGCGCACCGATCTTGAAGATACGGGCGGGCGCCTCGTCGCCCGCGGGAACCACCTCGAGGTCGACGATCAACCCATCCACCGCACACCCAGCTCCTGCTCGAATCCTGCATCCTCGACCGCCAACCACCGGGCGCGCCGCAAACCGTGGACGTTAGACGCAGATCGCGACCGATGCAAGATCGGTCGCCAGAAGATTGAACCGCGATGACGCGAAGGACGCGAAGGTTTTTTGTAGGGTGGGCAAAGCGCAGCGTGCCCACCAGCCGCCAGCCGCCAGCCGCCAGCCGCCAGCCGCCAGCCGCCAGCCGCCGAGGGATTGAACCGCGATGACGCGAAGGACGCAAAGGGCTTGAAAGCCCCCTTTGGTCAAAGGGGGTTGGGGGGATTCGATCCGAAGAGATTGCGATCAACCCGGGCTCGACGTCTCGTCCGCGCACCGCTCAGTCGACGAGCTGGGAACGCCCGTGGACCTGTCACCCGGCATCGGCGCGCCATCATCGGGCAACGGCGCCGGTGTTGGGTTGCCGTCGGCAACCCAACCTACAGCTGGCGGCGGGGCGCGGGACGCGATCCTGAAACAACGGTGCCTTTGTCCACCTTACGAAACCCCTTCGCGTTCTTCGCGTCATCACGGTTCGATCGGCTGGCTGCTGGCTGCTGGCTGCTGGCTGCTGGCTGCTGACGGCTGACGGCTGGCCCACGGTGGGCACGCTGCGCTTTGCCCACCCTCCGCGTTCTTCGCGTCATTGCGGTTCACTTCCCTGTCGATCGCTCAACGCAAACGCTGACTCATCGAAATAAATCGATACAAATCAGCTAAAAGATCGATTTTTTAAGGAGGGATGACCGACCTACCCTGAGGACATCGCCCATGGATTGCTCAGTCGGGAGGATTCGGTATGACGCTCACGCTCTCCACCCTCGCCGCCCTGCTCACGCCCGCCGTGCTCTGGGCCGCCGGGGCGCTGCCCGGGCTGCGCGCGCGGGAGGCCGGGCCCGGGATGGCCCGGCTCTCCGGGCTGGCGGCCTGGACGGCCTTCGCACTGGCGCTGGTCACGCTTCTCGGACACGGCTTCGGCCCGGCGCAGTCGATCACCCTGTTGTCACTGCCGGTACCGCTGTTCGGCAGCCTCGGGCTCGGGGTCTATCTCGACGGGGTGACCGCGATCATGCTCTGTCTGGTGTCGCTGGTCGGCGCCGTAGTCACCCGCTATGCACGCAACTACATGGCCGGCGACCCCGGCGAGGGGCGTTTCCACCAATGGCTACTGCTGACCCTGGCGGCGATCCTCACCCTGATCGTCGCCGGCAACCTGCTGCTGTTCGCGCTCGCCTGGATCGCCACCAGCCTGAGCCTGCACCGCCTGCTGCTGTTCTACCCGGAGCGGCCCGGCGCGCAGCTTGCCGCACACAAGAAGTTCGTGTTCAGCCGTATCGGTGACGTCAGCCTGTTGATCGCGGTGGTGCTGATCGGCGCCGAGCTGCACACCCTGGAGTTCGCCGGACTGCACGCGGCCATGGCCGGGCATCTCGGACCGCTGTCGGCGCCCTTGCAGTGGGCGGCCTGGCTGGTGGTGCTGAGCGCGGCGCTCAAGTGCGCCCAGTTCCCCTTCCACGGCTGGTTGTTGCAGGTGATGGAGGCGCCGACCCCAGTCTCGGCGCTGCTCCACGCCGGGATCGTCAATGCCGGGGCCTTCCTGGTGATCCGCATGAGCCCGATCATGTCCTTCTCGGGCGCGGCGCTCGACGCCCTCGCGCTGATCGGGCTCGTCACCCTGGTGGTCGCCTCGCTGGTGATGCTCACCCAGACCAGCATCAAGGTCTCGCTGGCCTGGTCAACCTCGGCGCAGATGGGTTTCATGCTGCTCGAGGCCGGGCTCGGACTCTACAGCCTGGCGCTGCTGCACCTGGTCGCCCATTCGCTCTACAAGGCGCACGCCTTCCTCGCCTCGGGCAGCAGCGTCGACGGCTTCCGCGCCCCCACACCGCAGCTCGCCCAGGCCCTGCTCGCGCCCTGGCAGTGGCTGGTCGCCTTCCAGGGGGCGCTGCTGATGGCGCTGCTCGCCGCGCTGGCCTTCGGCATCGATCCAGGCCACCAACCGGCGCTGCTCGTCGCCGGGGCGATCGTCACCGTCGCCGTCGCCCAACTGCTGCTGCAGGCGCTGCGCCTCGGCGCCGAGGCCGCGCTGCTGCCGCGCGCGACCCTGATCGGCGCCCTGGTCTGCGTCGGCTACTTCGGGCTGCACCGACTGTTCGAGCTGGCCGTCGCCGACGACCTGGTGGCGCTGCCGGTCGCCGCCGCGCGGCTCGGCACCCTCACCGCGCTGGCGATCGTCGCCGTCTTCGTCGGCCTGCTGCTGCTCCAGCATCTGTTCACCCGGCTGCACGGACCGCTGCGCCAAGCGATCCAGGTCCATCTCTACAACGGACTCTACGTCGACATCCTGGTGACCCGACTGATCACCCGACTGTGGCCGCCGCGTCCGGCGACCGTCACGGCCTGATGGAGGGATCTCAGATGAAGCCCAATGACCTGCACACCCCGGAGCCACGCATGGCCGGCCAACTGCCACTCGATGCCGAGACACCCGGTCCCGGCGAGCACGACCTGATCGAGGCGATTGAGACGGCCTGCGCGCGCATCGCCCCGGTGTGGCCGCTCGACCGCTTCGTCGCGGTCAACCCCTTCCACGGGCTGCGCGCGCTCGACTTCGACCACGCCGGGGATCTGCTGCGACGCATCGCCGGGGTGCGGATGTACATGCCGCGCGGCTATTTCCGCGAGCGGCTCGAGCGCGGCGAGATCGGCGAACGGGACCTCGTCGAGGCCGCCGCACGCTGCGCCAGCACGCTCACCCCCGAGCAGCTGCGTGCGGCGCTCGGCCGGGAGCGCGCGCCACGCACCGGGGTGCCGCTGATCACCGCGCTGGTCGACGAACTCGACGCCGACGACTGGTCGGGGTTCGTGATCGATCGCATCAGCCATCACTGCGCGGCCTACTTCGACATGGGCCAGGCGACCTGGCAGCACCCCTGGTCGGGGATGCGGCTCTACGACGCCTGGCGCGCCTTCGCCGCGCTCGACTACAGCGCCGACATGATGGGCCAGAGCGGCATCCGCGCCCGGGTGCGCGCCCTGCCCGAGGCGCCACGCGCCTGTATCGGCGCGGCCCTGGGACGGCTCGGCATCCCCCAGGCGGCCTGGGCCGACTATCTCCACGCCGCGCTGCTCGATGTCGGCGGCTGGGCGGCCTGGACCCGGCTGCTGCGCTGGGAGGCCGAACTCGAGGGCAGCAGCGACGACCACATCGAGGCGCTGCTCGCCATCCGTCTGGCCTGGGAGGTCCTGGTCTACGAGCACAAGGCCAGCCCCGGTCTCACCGCCCGCTGGCACGCGCTCTGCGCCGACCTCGAACGACGCGCCGGCGACCCCGACGCGCCCGACCCCGAGGACACCATCGACCGGGTGCTGCTGTGCGCCCAGGAGCTGGCCTATCAACGCGCTCTGATCGCGCGACTGCGCGCACACCGCCACAGCGCGCCCGCCACCCGCCCACCGCTCCAGGCCGCCTTCTGCATCGACGTGCGCTCCGAGGTGATCCGCCGCGCGCTGGAGACCGTCAGCCCCCAGGTCCAGACCCTCGGCTTCGCCGGTTTCTTCGGCGCCCCCATCGCCCACCAGCCGTTCGGCGCCGATCGAGCACGCCCGCAGCTCCCGGTGCTGCTCACGCCGCGCTACCGGGTCTGCTCCGAGCTGCACGAGGCCGAGCCCGAGGAGCAGGCCGAGGCGCTGACCGCCCAGCACCGACGGCTCGGCATCGGCAAGGCATGGAAGACCTTCAAGATGGGCGCGGCCTCGTGCTTCTCCTTCGTCGAGGCCGCCGGCTTCTGGCTCTACGCGCCCAAGCTCATCGGTGACAGCCTCGGCTGGAGCCGCCCGGTGCCGGCCCCGGACGATCCCAGGCTCGACCCCGAGCAGGCCGCGCGCCTCGCCCCCAGCCTCGCGCCCTGTGGCCACCCTCATGCCGATCACGCACTCGGCATCCCCGAGGCCGAGCGTGTCGCGCTCGCCGAGGGCATCCTCCGCGGCATGTCGCTGACCACCGGCTTCGCCCGGCTGGTGCTGCTGGTCGGACACGGCAGCAGCAGCGTCAACAACCCGCATGCCACCGGGCTCGACTGCGGCGCCTGCGGCGGCCAGAGCGGCGAGACCAACGCCCGCGTGGTGGCGGCGCTGCTCAACGCCCCGGAGGTCCGCGCGGGACTCGCCGAGCGCGGTATCGCGATCCCGCAGGACACCTGGTTCCTGCCCGCGCTCCACGACACCACCACCGACCGCATCCGGCTGTTCGACCACCAGCGACTCCCCGCCGACTCTGCCGAGGAGCTGGCCGAACTCGGCAGTCGGCTCGATCAGGCCGGCGAGCTGACCCGGCTGCAACGCGCCACGCTGCTCGGACTCGGCGGACGCGAGGGCCGGGCGCTGACCAAACGGGTCGAGCACCGCGCCCGCGACTGGTCGCAGGTGCGCCCGGAGTGGGGGCTGGCCGGCAACGCCTGCTTCGTTGCCGCGCCACGCGCGCGTACCCAGGGTCTCGACCTCGGTGGCCGCGCCTTCCTCCACGACTACGACTGGCGCGCCGATCACGGCTTCGCGACCCTGGAGCTGATCATGACCGCGCCGATGGTGGTCGCCAGCTGGATCAACCTCCAGTACTACGCCTCCTGCGTCGACAACCACCGTTTCGGTAGTGGCAACAAGGTGCTGCACAACGTCGTCGGCGGCGCCATCGGTGTGATCGAGGGCAACGGCGGCGATCTGCGCGTAGGGCTGCCGCTGCAGTCGTTGCACGACGGCCGACGCTGGATCCACGAGCCGATCCGGCTGAGCGTGTTCATCGAGGCGCCGCAGAGCGAGATCGACGCTGTGATCGCGCGCCACGACCTAGTGCGCGAGCTGGTCGAGCACGGCTGGCTGCACCTGTTCCGCATCGAGTCGAGCGGCGACTGCGCCCGACGGACGGAGGACGGGGACTGGTGCACGGTCGAGTCGCACTGAGCACGCCCAGCGCGGCGCACTGGACCGCGGCGGATCTCGCCGGGGTGGTCGCGGGACACTGGCTCGGCCCGATGCCCGTCGCGCGACCGCTCGCCGGGTTCGGCATCGACGGACGGCGACTGCGCCCAGGCGAGGTGTTCGTCGCCATCGACGGGGCACGATACGACGGCCACGACTTTCTCGCCCAGGCCGCCGGCGCGGGGGCCGCGCTCGCCATCGTCGAGCGCGCCCCGCCCGACCCACCGCCGGGGCTGGCGCTACTCGCGGTCGACTCCACCCTCGGAGCGCTGCACCGACTGGCCATGGCCCAGCGCACGCGCCTGCGCGCCGCCGGTTGCCGGGTGATCAGCGTCTCCGGCTCGAACGGCAAGAGCACCACCCGACACCTGATCCACCAGCTGCTGAGCGCCGGTGGCCTGACCGGCACCCAGAGTCCGCGCAGCTTCAACAACCATCTCGGGGTGCCACTGACCCTGCTCGCGGCACGCCCCGGAGACGACTTCGTCGCCTGCGAGATCGGCACCAACCACCCCGGCGAGATCGCCGCGCTCGGCGCGCTCGTCCAGCCGGACCTTGCGGTGATCACCAATATCGGCGAGGAGCACCTGGCCTTCCTCGGTGACCTGTCCGGGGTCGCGCGCGAGGAGTTCGCGCTGCTCGACCAGCTCGCCCCGGACGCCCTGACGCTGCTCCCGGCGTCCCCCTGGCTGGCGATCGAGCCACCGGCCTGTCGCGCCCGGATCGCGCGCTTCGCCCCCGAAGCGGGGCTGGTCGCAGCGGCGCTGCCCGGCGTCCACAACCAGCTCAATGCCGCGGCGGCGGTCGCCGTCGCACGGCGTCTGGGGATCGCCGAGTCCCGCATCCGCGCCGCGCTCGACACCGCCCAACCGCTACCCGGTCGCAGTCGGATCCTGTTCGCCGCAGATCCCGGCCGGCCGACCCTGATCGACGACAGCTACAACGCCAACCCCGACTCGATGCGCGCCGCGCTCGCGCTGCTGCGCACCTGCCCCGCCCCACGCCTCGCCGTGCTCGGCGACATGCACGAGCTGGGCGCGCACGCACCCACCGCCCATCGCGAGATCGCCGCCCTCGCCGCCGCCAGCGCCGAGCGCTGCATCCTCATCGGCCCCGGCTTCGCCGCCACCGCCGCACCCACATCACCAGCCCAGGTCGAGCATCATTCCAGTCAACCGCCGACACTGGCGGCACGGATCCTCGCCGACACCGATCCAGCGACCTGCATCCTCGTCAAGGGATCACGCGCGATGGCGCTGGACCGGCTGGTCGAGGAGCTGAGTCAGCGCATTGCTTTCCCTGCCGGCGACTGACCATCCCACCCTCGCCGACAGTCAGACGGACCCGTCTCCCGGCCCCTTTCGATCACGTCCAGACACAAAAAAACCGCCCAGGGGCGGCGCACAAGCAGGGAGTGTTCACGGATAGACCTGCCATCTCTGACCTCTGGTTTGGACCCTTAGTGAAAAATTCACTAAGCCCTCTCCCAAACGCCAGCGCCAGCCACGTCTACGCGGCGTCTTAATCCCCTTTGGATCGGGTTTCTGGTTCGGACTCCCGGCGATTGATCGCCAGCTTTGCGAGGCGATGTCTTAATCCCCTTTAGATCGGGTCTCTGGTTCGGACCCCACCGAGGCACACTGCAAAGGTGCCGGGGTGCCGTCTTAATCCCCTTTAGATCGGGTCTCTGGTTCGGACCCCACCGAGGCACACTGCAAAGGTGCCGGGGTGCCGTCTTAATCCCCTTTAGATCGGGTCTCTGGTTCGGACTGCCAGTTGCCAGAAAGGCTTTACAAACAAACACCTGCAAGGGTGGTTCGCAAAAATTCCGGCAACCGGAAAGTTGACGTGCACGCGCAGCTCTCCGAGGGCTGTGCCAAGGGTCCGAGGGCCTCAAGGTAAGCGACCCGATGCCCGCTGTCCACCGCCCCACTCAAGGCTCGATCTCGAGCAGTCGGCGCGAGGCCTCGCGGACCAGCTCGGGCAGGTCGGTCGCCGGCACCGGGTAGCCGACGTGGTAGCCCTGGATGGAATCGCAGCCTTGGGCATGAAGATAATCGAACACATCCTGCGCCTCCACGCCCTCGGCGCAGACGCTCAGGCCGAGGTTGTGGCCGAGTTCGATACTGGCACGAATGATCACTCGCGCCTCTGACTGATCGATGCAATCGACCACGAAGGAGCGATCGATCTTGAGTTCGCAGAAAGGCATGCGATAGAGCTGCACCAGCGACGAGTAACCGGTACCGAAGTCATCGCAGGAGAGGTTGAAACCCTTGAGCCGCAACCGCGTGAGGATGTCCATGGCATGCTCCGAGTCGCGCATCGCCCCGGATTCGGTGATCTCCAGGGTGAACCATTCGGGCGAGGCGCCGGCACGCTCCACCAAGGCCGCGAGGCGGTCGGGATAGTCGAGATCCTGGATCACCGCCGGGGCGATATTGATCGCAACCGACAGGTGCAACCCATCGGCTCGCCATTGTGCCAACTGGCGAGCGCTCTGCTCGACCATGGTCCAGGTCAGCGGCAGAATCATCCCGGTCGATTCGGCCAACGGGATGAACTCCCCCGGCGCGATCAACCCATGCTGCGGGTGCTGCCAGCGCGCCAGTGCCTCGACTTCGCAGATGGCCGGGCCACTGGGATGGACCAGGCAGGCCTTGGGCTGGAAGAAGGGCAGGATGTCGCCGCGATCGAGCGCTTTGCGCAGATCGGCCGCATCGGGCTTGAATGCACGCGTCTCGATGGGCGCGATGAGGTTTTCGAGATCCTGGATGGAGAACGGCTTGCGGAGCGAGCCGAGCATCCGCAGCCCGTGGGTCTGGCCGATGCGCATCGCCGAGCCGACCACCCGGGTGTCGAAGCCGCTGATGACGATGATCGACGCCTCGCAACCCTGGTCGGCGAGATAACGCAGGATCTCGACCCCATCACCACCGGGGAGTTGCAGATCGAGAGTGATCAGGGTCGGATCGATCGCCGTGAATACCGTCTCGAAGTCGTCACGAGACATCACGACCTGGACCTCGTACCCCAGATCCTCGGCGAGATCGCGAATGAGATCGCACACCCCCGGGGTGTCATCGACGACGAGAAGTCGCTCGCTATGCGTCATCAGACATCATCCTGCGCTGAATTGATCGATTCGACAACGGCACCCTCCTCCGGGTCGAGCAGCGTGCTCAGTATTTCGGCGAGCTTGCGCGCCGAGAACGGCTTGGAGATGAAGGGGTGCGCGCCGAGTGCGCCGCCGAGATGGTCGCGTGGGTGCCCCGAGGTCAACAACACCGGCAAGGTCGGACGCAGGGCACAGGCCTGCTCGGCCAGCTCCGGACCGGAGAGACTACCGGGCATGATCACGTCGGAGAACAGCAGCGCGACCTCAGGTGTCTCGCGCAGCACTGCCAGCCCCTGCTCGCCATCCTCGGCGCTCCTCACCCGATAGCCGAGTTCCACCAACAGCGCGACGTGGGTCTCGCGTACTCGGGGGTCGTCCTCGACCAACAGGATCAGCTCGCCCTGGCCATGACGGACGCCGATCTGCCGGGCACCGGGATGCCAGACCGCAGCGTTCTGGTCGTCATCGCTCGCCCGCGGCAGATAGATACGGAAGGTCGCCCCCTGTCCTCGCTCGCTGTAGACCTGGAGATCGCCCATCGACTGGCGCACGAAGCCGTAGAGCATGCTCAACCCGAGCCCGGTGCCCTGACCGGCGGGCTTGGTGGTGAAGAAGGGTTCGAAGATGCGTCCCTGGATCTCGCGGGGGATGCCGGCACCGGTGTCGGTCATACCGATCATCACGAACTCGCCGGCATTGAGCTGGGGATGGGTGGCGGCATAGCGCGCGTCGAGTTCGATGTTGTCGGTCTCGATCAGCAAGCGGCCGCCTTCGGGCATGGCATCGCGGGCATTGATCGCCAGGTTGAGCAGGGCCGATTCGAGCTGGACGGGGTCGACCATCACCGGCGCGATCCGCTCGCACAGCCGCAGCTCCACCTCGATCTGCGAGCTGAGGGTGCGCCGCAGCAGGTCGGTCATCCCCGAGACCAGCGTATTGACGTTGGTGAGCCGGGGTGCGAGCGGCTGACGACGGGCGAAGGCGAGCAACTGCCGGGTCAGCTCCGCGCCCCTGGCCGTCGCCTCCAGGGCATTGCACACATTGGTGCGGACCCGCTCGTTATCGTGCACCCGGCGCTCGACGAGTTGCAGATTGCCCATCACCACCGCCAACAGGTTGTTGAAATCGTGCGCGATGCCGCCGGTGAGTTGACCGATCGCCTCGAGTTTCTGCACCTGACGCAACTCGTCCTCGGTGCGTTTCTTGTCGGTGATATCGTTCATCACCGCCAGGGCGCGCACCAGCCGCCCCTCGGCGTCGACATCGGCGATCGCCGAGAGTTCGACCTCCAGCGACGTGCCGTCGTGGCGCACGAGGGTATAGGCCACCCCTTCGCAACTCCCTTGCCGCAACAGCACCGGCAGCGCCTGCTGGAGGTAGAAGTGGCGCGACGCCTCGGTGAGGAACTCGACCACCGGTCGGCCGATGACCGCCTCGCGGGCATAACCGAGCTTGCGCAACCAGTAGTCGCTGACCGCCACCAATCGCCCCTCGGCATCGATCGAGCTGAGCATCACCGGGGTGTCGTTGTAGAGCGAGCGATAACGCTCGTGACTCTCGCGCAGCGCCTCCTCGGCACGGATGCGCTCGGTGACGTCGGTGACGATGCCGACGAAATGGACTAACTCGCCGTCACTGTCAAAGACCGGTGCGATCGAGATCTGGTTCCAGAACAGGCTGCCGTCCTTGCGATAGTTACGCAGCAACACCGTGACCGGCTGCCGCCCGCCAAGTCCCTCGCGCAGCATCTTCACGCCGGGCTGATCCGAGTCGCCGGCCTGCAACAGCCGGCAGTTGTGGCCGACGACCTCGCTGGCGCGATAGCCGGTGATGCGCTCAAACTCGGGATTGACATAGACCAGCGGATTGTCGGCGCGACGCGCATCGGTGATGAGGATGCCGCAACTGGCCGCCTCGATCGCGCGGTCGCGCAGATTGAGTGCGGCCTCGGCCAGCTTGCGCGAGGTGATGACCTCGGTGAACATGATGATCCCGCCGACCGACTCGTCGTCGAACCAGGGGTGGATCTCCCAGCGCACCCAATCGACCGTACCGTCGGCGCGGATGAATGGGTCCTCTTCGCAACGCTCGACCCGTCCCTCGAGGCAGCGCTGATGGATGGCGCGCCAGCGCTCCGGGACCTCGGGGAAGATGTCGTAATGGCAGTGGCCGAGCAACGCCCGGTCGCCAAGCCCGTAATCGGTGCGCCAGCGCTCGCTGCACAGCAGATAACGCATCTCGCGATCGAACATCGCCACCGCCGCCGGGGTATGACGGACGAAGGTTTCCAGCCGCGCGCGTTCCATGCGCAACGCCCGTGCGGCATGGTGGCGCGCCGAGACATCCCGCACCACGCAGATCGCCAATCGCAGGCCAGCCGCCTGCATGGTGCCGCGCGAGACCTCGAGCGGAATCTCGCTGCCATCGCCCCGACGCCCCCGTGTCTCGTGCGAGAGATCGACATCGTCGAGGACCAAGCCGGGGATCAATGCCTGGATATCGTGATCGACCATGGCGCTCGCCGCACGCCCGAAGATCTGCGCCGCGGCCGGATTCGCCGAACGCACCCGACCGTCTGTATCGACGGTGATGATGCCCTCGGCGACGTGCTCGGTGATACCGCGCAGCAGCTCGTGCTCGCGCATGATCCGGTGCGCCATCGGGCGAAAAATGAAATGCCAGATCCCGACCAGACACAGCAGCAGCGAGAGAAACAGCACCGCGCCGATCCAACCGACCGCCCGGACGCCGGCGCTCACCTCACGCTCGAACTGCTTGGTGAGCGCCTCGAGCCCCAGCACCACCTCATCGCGCAACGCCCACAGCTCGTTGAGTACGCCATCACGCGCGCCGAGACCGGATGTCAGCGACTCGCCGACCCGATCAAGATAATGCGCCATGGCATCATCGAGTCGATAGGGCAGCTCATGGTAGATCGCCTCCACCGCGCGACTTTCGGCACGCACCAGCCGCAGCTCGGTGGAGCCGTCGATCAGCGCGCGGTGTACGCGTTCGAGCTGGGCCAGATTGGCCGCGAGTTCATCGTGCAGGCGTTGCACCTGCCCCGGCTCGTCGCTCAACGGCAGCCGGGTCATCAAGGCATCGACCCGGGTCACCAGCATCCGCTGTCGCCCCGAAAGATTGACCACCCGACTCGCACCCTCGAGTTCGCGCAGCCCCTGGGAGAGCACGAAAAAGCTTGCACTCAGCAACAACGCGATGAGCGCCAGGCTGGCGATCAGATAGCCACGCAGGGCGACGAGTTCACCAAACCCGACCGCGCGCGGCGGCAAGGCACGTCCACCGGCATGATCACCGGCGACCGTGAACACAGTGTCGGCTCGACCAGGCATCGCCTCCCGCTCCCCTCATCATGACCGTCCCGGGTTCATCCGAGCGGCGTCAATGGATCCCGCCGCGCACCTGACGCAACTCCAGCAGATCGATGGTCAGGCGCGCGAGATCACGCAGGATCAACTGATGCCCGCCGGACATCCCAGGGCGGGGCGTGGCATCGATCACGCACAGGGTGCCGAGTGCGAAACCGTCGGCGGTGAGCAAGGGCGCCCCGGCGTAGAAACGGATGTGCGGCGGTCCCGTCACCAGCGGATTATCGCGAAAGCGCGGATCGAGTCTGGCATCGGGCACCACCATCACCTCCGTACCCTGGATGGCGTGCGCGCAGAAGGCCCATTCACGCGGGGTCTCGCGCCCGGCCAGCCCACAGGCCGACTTGAACCACTGTCGATCCCGATCCACCAGCGAGATCAGCGCGATCGGCGCCGAGAACAGAAAGGCCGCGATCCGCGTCAACCGATCGAACCCCTCCTCGGGCGGCGTGTCGAGCAGACCGTAACGCGCGAGCGCGGCCAGACGATCCGCTTCGTTGCTGTCTTCGCTCATAATCCCCCGCTTGACCTCCATGACGACTCCCGCTCGGCCCAGGCACACGATACACAGCGACCCTCGGTCAACGGCGTGATACACCCGTTGCTACAGGGATGGTGGCTGTGGGGGGGGAAGCCAAGCCGGAGGCGATGGAGTGGTGGGGGAGCCTCAGAGCGCTAAAGACCCGAAGAGATGAACGAGCAGATCGTGCAATCCGGGAACGATGTTGACGAGCGCTTCGGTCTGGATGGTTTCGTCGATCAGGATGGGCAAAGCGCCGGGGGTGCGTGCGCGTGCCCGAGACCCTGACTGTCGGCGGCCTGATCGGTCGCCGCTTCCAGGCGCATCGGGTGCGGGAGGGCCACCACACTCGAGGCAGTCATGGGGTCCACACTCAGGGACCTGTAGTGCCAGTCTGGAATGAAGCCCTGGTTGGTGGCCAGAGTCAGTAGAGGACCGAGAGTGCGCGCGAAGGCATTCTGGAGTTGATCGAAGTCCAACAGCGCTTCCAGCGACGGTAGATGCAAATCGGCCAGATAGTCCTCGACCACCTTGCCGAAACGCGCCTCGCCGAGCAACTGGCAAGCGATCAACAAACCGCGATGCTGCAAGGACACGAAGCCCGGCAGATAGTCAACGCTCGGGAGCCGGTTGGATTTGGCCGAGTTCACCGCAGACGGGGTTGGGATCAGGTTCCAGAGTTGATCGTGAACCACGAACGACCACGGCAGATAGTGATCGAGGGCGAAGCTCGCGGCAGTCAGCGGTTCACCGGAATAGATGCAGGTCAGTGGGGGATCGATCTCCTGCTCCAGGATCCCGCGCCAATACTTCGTCTGCTTGGTCAGCGCCTCGCGCTTGGCCGGCGGAAAGAGTTTGTTCGACAGACTCGGCGTGGTTGGATTGCGCCGCTGCATGTAGTGCAGCCAGCACCACGCCGCCCAGCTCTTGATGATCGACCAGTGTTGCTCCAAATAGGCCACCCAGGCCGGATGCCAGCGTATGGCCGAGCAATGCTGATAGTCGTCGCTATCGAAGCGGTAGAGTGGGCGTACCGTCTCGAAGTGGGCATTGGTGATCGCGGGCATGGCGCGTTCAAACACCATCCAGGCACTGCGGTCGACGCCCTGCAAGTGTGGCCCAAGGAAGGGAGCCAACAGACGATAGGGGACGAACTCCATCAGCCGCCCAGCCTCTTTGAGCGAGGCTGCTTCCAAAGCTGCACGCAGTACTTTGTGATCCACAACGCTGTGATTGGCGCTGCCCAAGTCCAGCTCTAGCCCATCGAGCTTCTGCGCGATCGTATCCTGAGTGCCGAACGACAACTTGAAGAAGGTGTGCGGATACCACGCAATCACCAGCATCTCGACGGTGAGTTCATCGTATGTATAGGGCCGTTCGGCGTCGAAGCGATGACGCTTGAGCAGATCCAGGAGCGCGAGGAAGAAGACGAACTTATAGGAGTTCGTGGTGTGCCGGAACAATGCCGAGAGGGCGCTGATGTTGAGGTCGAGGGCAGGAGGTAGCGTGTTGTTCTCGATCGGTTCGATCATCCTTTGCGTACCCTATCGACTTGATCAGCGCATCGATGCGAGCGCTTGATGACCGCCAAGTCTCTTCCATCATGGTCAGCTGGTGACCTTCCCGATTGGCGAGACCCAAACGTGGGGCAATACCCCCAGCATCCCATCATCCAGAAGGGCCAGCGTCAAGGTCTCGACATTGAAGCGAGCGGGCTTGCTCGGGGGCGTTGGCCTCGATCCAGCTTGGGATGTCGTGCTCGACCGAGTGCTCCAGTGTCGGGCACTTCCCCCACGAAGGGGCGAGCATACTGACCCAACAGGCATCCATCGTCAGCCGATGGCACAGGGGAGCGGCTTGGCGGTCTCGTCGATGACCTTGGCAGCCGCCGCGAGAAAACCGTCGAACGCAGTCAAGACCCTCTCGAAATCCCGAGTGGCCATGATTCGGCGAGGTATTCGATGCGATCGCGGGTGAGTTCCAGAAACATGGGGCCGCAAGGCCGATGGCGGTTCCGGGACAGCGTCGTGTAGACGCACAGTTATAGCGCGGACACAATCCCCGCATGACTCTTGATTACTACAACACCCACGCCAGCGCTTTCTTCGCCGCGACGCACAACGTCGACATGGAACCGCTCTACGCACGCTTTCTCGCCCATGTCCGGCCGGGCGGGCGACTGCTCGATGCCGGATGCGGCTCTGGCCGTGATACCCGCGCCTTCCTGGAACGCGGCTATACCGTGACCGCTTTCGATGCCTCGCCGACCCTGGCCACCCTCGCCACCGCCCATTGCGGGATCGATGTCGAGATTCGCCGCTTCCAGGAGGTCGAATGGTCTGCAATCTTCGACGGCATCTGGGCCTGTGCGAGTTTGCTGCATGTGCCACTGGCCGAGCTGCCCGCCGCCCTGTATCGACTCGCGCGATCGCTCAAACCTGCCGGTGTGCTCTATGCGTCGTTCAAGTACGGCACGAGCGAGCGTGAGCACAACGGTCGACGATTCACTGATCTCGATGAGGATAGGCTTGCAACGCTAGTGTCTCAGATCAAGGAACTGGAGATTCTAGAGGTCTGGACAACGGCCGATCGGCGACCGGGGCGGGAGTCTGAATGCTGGCTGAATGCGCTGCTACGACATCCGTAAGGTGTTGAAGTTCTGCGGGCATGATGGGGCCGGATGCAGCAGTCATCCTGAAAATGATATCGACTACTCAGTGCAGGCGGCTCTCCACCCCCGGTGTCGGCGCACCGCTTGGCAGCGCTGACGAGCGTCGTGCGCGAGGCGGGTGATGTCGTAGCCGAACTCGCGGCAGATCTGCTCGCCGAGGTAGCACTCGGCCTCGACCATGGCAAAGCTGTGCAGGTTCGTCGCCAGGCAAGGTAGCGAGGTCGTCAACGATCCAGCACCGACAGCATCAATGACCAGCGCCGCTCTCTTCATCCATCTTGGCGCGAACCAGGGCGAAGCCATTACGTCGATCCGGCCCGAAGTCGTCACGGATTGCCGTATGCAGTTCGGGCGGACTGCCTTTGTCGTCGATCCAGGGATGTCAAAGATGGTGGGCCGTGTAGGATTCGAACCTACGACCAAGGGATTATGAGTCCCCTGCACTAACCGCTGTGCTAACGGCCCGATGGGGTCTGACCCGTCGCGGATGGACGGGTCGAAAGGATAGCCGATCAGTCGGCGTCGAGGAAGCTGCGCAGGCGTTCCGAGCGGGTCGGGTGGCGCAGCTTGCGCAGGGCCTTGGCCTCGATCTGGCGGATGCGCTCGCGGGTGACGTCGAACTGCTTGCCGACCTCTTCGAGGGTGTGGTCGGTGTTCATGTCGATGCCGAAACGCATGCGCAACACCTTGGCCTCGCGCGAGGTGAGGCTGGCGAGCATGTTCTGGGTGGCCTCACGCAGCCCCTCGGAGGTGGCCGAGTCGACCGGGGAGACGACGCCGGCGTCCTCGATGAAGTCGCCGAGGTGCGAGTCCTCGTCGTCACCGATCGGGGTCTCCATGGAGATCGGCTCCTTGGCGATCTTGAGCACCTTGCGCACCTTGTCCTCGGGCATGTCCATGCGGATGGCCAGCTCCTCGGGGGTGGCCTCGCGGCCCATCTCCTGGATCATCTGACGGGAGATGCGGTTGAGCTTGTTGATGGTCTCGATCATGTGCACCGGGATGCGGATGGTGCGTGCCTGGTCGGCGATCGAACGGGTGATCGCCTGACGGATCCACCAGGTGGCGTAGGTCGAGAACTTGTAGCCGCGACGGTATTCGAACTTGTCGACCGCCTTCATCAGGCCGATGTTGCCTTCCTGGATGAGGTCGAGGAACTGCAGCCCGCGGTTGGTGTACTTCTTGGCGATCGAGATCACCAGTCGCAGGTTGGCCTCGACCATCTCCTTCTTGGCGCGACGGGCCTTGGCCTCGCCGATGGACATCTTGCGGTTGACGTCCTTCACCTCGGTGATGGTGAGGAAGTTCTCGCGCTCGAGGTCCTGGAGCTTGCGCTGGGCGCGACGCACGTCGACGGCCAGGGGCTCGAGACGCGCGGCATAGGGCTTGCCGCTGGCGAGCAGCTTGTCGAGCCACTCGGGGCTGCTCTCGTTGCCGCTGAAGCCCTCGATGAAGGCCTTGCGCGGCACGCCTGCCTGACGCACGCAGAGCGACTGGATCTGGCGCTCCTGGGCGCGGATGCGCTCGATGGTGCCGCGCAGCAGCTCGGCCAGCTCCTGGAACACTGCGGCGACCAGCTTGAACTCGAGGAAGACCTCGGAAGTCTCGGCCATCGCCTTGCGCGAACGCTCGTCGTCGCGACCGTACTGCTCGAGTGCCTCGCGCATCACCGCGAAGTGCTCGCGCAGCAGCTTGGCGCGGCGTGCCGCGTCTTCCGGATCGGGGCCGGTGTCGACCGGGGTGTCGTCTTCGTCGTCGTCATCGTCGGCGTCGCCGTGATCGGCGTCGTCGTCGGCAGCGGCGTTGTTTTTGTCCTTCTGCTGGGCGGACTGACCGTGCTGGACCGGAGTGGCCGGCTCGTCATCGGTGGCGTCGTTGAAGCCGGAGATGACATCGGTCAGGCGCTTCTCCTCACGCTCGACCTGGTCGAACAGCTCGATCAGGCGCTCGACCGCACGCGGATAGACCGACAGCGCGGCGAGCACCTGGTTGAGGCCGTCCTCAATGCGTTTGGCGATGATCAGCTCGCCCTCGCGGGTGAGCAGCTCGACCGAACCCATCTCGCGCATGTACATCCGCACCGGGTCGGTGGTACGACCGAACTCGCTGTCGACCGAGGCCAGCGCCGCCGCCGCAGCCTCCGCGGCCTCGTCGTCGGAGACCGCAGAATCGCTCAGGGTCTGGTCATCGGAGTCGGGCGCGGTTTCATGGACCATGATCCCCATGTCGTTGATCATGCGCACGATATCTTCGATCTGCTCGGCCTCGACGATACCGGGAGGCAGGTGATCGTTGACCTCGGCATAGGTCAGAAACCCTTGTTCCTTGCCCCTGGCGATCAGCTGCTTCAGCTGCGACTGATGATGTTCTTGGTCCATGGGATACCTTGACTAATGCTGCGGAAGGCGGCTTTTGAGCAAACTTCCAATTGTAGCATGAAAAATCACAAAGTTATGAGTCGTCGCGATGAGCGCGTGGATCGTCCGGGTCCCGCCCGACCCGAGCGCGCAGCTTGTCGTCAAGACTGCGCAACCATTCGCGCTTGCGGACCTCGGCGCCGAGCCGCTCCAGCGCCCCGTCGAACTCCGGCCCCGCGCCCTCCTCGGTGACGTGCCGCAGGAAGGGATGCACGCTCAGACGCTGCAGATAATCGAAGTGCGGATGATCACGCCAGCGCTCGATCAACGCAGCCTTGGTGAGAGTTGGGTGCTGCCGAATGGTTTCAAGCAATTCCACGAGGATTCCGACCCCTTGATTCGAGGCACGCCGCCAGTCCGTCGGCAGCTCGTCCACCCGCGTCACCAGTGACGGGTGATTGAGCAGCAGCGCAATGGCCCAGGCGGTACGGCTCGGGCGTTGCTGCTCCAGCGCGCCCTGATGCGGCGCCCGCGATGTCCGGCGTCGCGACGAGGGCGCGCGTCGCTCCAGCCCCACCAGCTCGCTCAGACGCTGTTCGAGCAGGTCGCGGAAGACCCCGGCGGGCACTCGCTCGATCAGTGGCCGGGCCAACGGCGCGAGCCGCGCCCGGCCATCGATGGTGGTCATGTCGACCTGGGCGGTGAGCTGGTCGAACAGGAACTGCGACAGCGGCGTCGCCCGCTCGACCCGCGCAAGAAAGCCCTCGGCGCCCTCCTTGCGTACCAGGGTATCCGGGTCCTCGCCCTCGGGGAGGAACAGGAAACGCTGGGGCTGGCTGCCGCTGGCCAGCGGCAGCGTGGTCTCCAGCGCCTTCCAGGCCGCGTCGCGCCCGGCGCGATCGCCATCGAAGCAGAACACCAGCTCGGGCGCGGTGCGCGAGAGGCGCTGCAGATGGTCCGCGGTGGTCGCGGTCCCCAGGGTCGCCACGGCGCAGTCGATGCCGTGTTGCGCCAGGGCGATGACGTCGAGATAGCCCTCAACCACCAGCACCCGTTCGAGCCCGCGCCGGACACCGCGCTGGGCCTCGAACAATCCGTAGAGTTCGCGCCCCTTGTGAAAGAGCGGCGTCTCCGGCGAGTTCAGATACTTGGGGCGGCCGTCACCGAGGATCCGCCCCCCGAACCCGATCACGCGACCGCGCCGATCGCGAATCGGGAAGATGATGCGATCGCGAAAACGATCGTAGCGCCGCCCGTCCTGCTCGCCGATCAGACCGCAGTCGACGAGCTGGCGACAGCGCTCGGGCGTACGCCCCAGACGCGAGAGCAGGAAATCTCCACCCCCGGGCGCGAAACCGATACCGTAACGGGCGGCGATCTCTCCGCTCAACCCACGCGACTTGAGATAATCGATCGCCCGCGCGGCTTGTGGGTGCTCGCGCAGCTGGCGACGAAACAACCCGTCGGCCTCGTCGAGCAGGGCAAACAGCGGACCATGATCCGGCCCGCGCACCTGCTCCCCACCCTCGACCGGGACCTCGACACCGGCGAGCCGGGCCAGTTCGTCGATGGCCTCGCGAAACGGCAGGCCATCGTGCTCCATGAGGAAGCCGATGGCGGTACCGTGAGCGCCGCAGCCGAAACAATGATAGAACTGCTTGGCCGGACTGACGGTGAAGGACGGGGTTTTTTCTTCGTGGAAGGGACAACGTGCCTGGAATTCCTTTCCGGCCTTGCGTAGCTGGACCCGCGCGCCGATGACATCGACGATGTCGACGCGCGTGAGGAGGTCATCGATGAACTCCGGAGGGATCTTGCCAGCCATGCGCGGATGCCAACGCCCGGAGGCGCGCGACGATCCGGTACTCAGCCCCCGAGCCGTTGCTTGACGAGTGCGCTCACCGCGCCCATGTCAGCACGCCCCTGGATCTTCGGGCGCAGCACGCCCATCACCTTGCCCATGTCGCTCATCGCGGCGGCACCGGTGGTCTCGACGGCCTCGTCGATACAGGCGGCGATCTCGGATTCGGTCAGCTGCGCGGGCAGATAGGTCTGGATGATCTCGACCTCGGCGCGCTCGCCGTTGGCCAGATCGTCGCGGCCGGCCTGGGTGTACTGATCGATCGAGTCGCGACGCTGCTTGACCATCTTGTCGAGCACCGCCAGCACCTGGGCATCGTCGAGTTCGATGCGCTCGTCGACCTCGCGCTGCTTGATCGCGGCCATGATCAGCCGGATCACCGCGAGCCGATCCTTGTCGCCCGCCTTCATGGCAGACTTCATATCCGCTTGGATTTGCTGCTTGAGCATGTGTCTTTCAGGAAGCCTGAGGGATGGGGTCAGGCCGAGATCGTTTCGCTCTGGATGCGCAACGGAACCGACAGGGCGAGACAGGCGCCGGTCCGTCGACCTCGGTCAGGGATACGCCGGGGATGGGACCTCAGTACGGGCGTTCCCAGCGACGTGCCTCGCGCTGCAGCTTCTTCTGGTGGCGCTTGACGGCCGCAGCCTTCTTGCGCTTGCGCTCGGAGGTGGGCTTTTCGTAGAACTCGCGACGGCGGACCTCAGCAAGCACTCCTGCCTTCTCGCAGGAACGCTTGAAACGTCGCATGGCGACCTCGAACGGCTCGTTTTCTTTGACGCGAACGCTGGGCATGGATTGTCCTTTATGGCTCCAAGTGGGTTGATTGGGCAATACAAAGAAGGGGGATTTTACGAGAACCCCGAGTCGATTGCAAAGACGAAAGCGCATACACCCCGGCGAGAAACCCCGCCAGGGAACCGGGGCCTGTGGGCCCGAACGCGTATACTAAACCGTTTGCGATTCGAGTGTTCGAGGGCCATTGCGGCATGCGTGTATTAGGTATCGAGACATCCTGCGACGAGACCGGCGTCGCCCTGTACGACGGCGAGCGCGGCCTGCTCGCCCACGCGGTCTACAGCCAGATCCCGATCCATGCCGAGTACGGCGGCGTGGTGCCCGAGCTGGCCTCGCGCGATCATGTCCGCAAGGCGTTGCCGCTGATCCGTCAGGTGCTCGACGAGGCCGGACTGACGCGCGAGGACATCGACGCCGTGGCCTTCACCGCCGGCCCCGGGCTGATCGGCGCGCTGCTCGTCGGCGCCGCGCTCGGGCGCAGCCTCGCCTGGGCGCTCGGGGTGCCGGCGGTGGGCGTGCACCACATGGAGGGGCACCTGCTCGCGCCGCTGCTGGAGGATTCGGCCCCTGATTTCCCCTTCGTCGCCCTGCTGGTCTCGGGCGGCCATACCCAGCTCGTCGACGTCACCGGAGTGGGCCGCTACCGCATCCTCGGCGAGTCGCTCGATGACGCCGCCGGCGAGGCCTTCGACAAGACCGCCAAGATCCTCGGCCTGCCCTACCCCGGCGGCCCCGCGCTCTCGCGCGTGGCCGAGCAGGGCGATCCGACGCGCTATCGCTTCCCCCGCCCGATGACCGACCGGCCCGGACTCGACTTCAGCTTCAGCGGCCTCAAGACCTTCGCCCTCAACACCTTGCGCGAGGCCGAGGCGGAGGGCGGCGGCGGCATCGACGCACAGACCCGCGCCGACATCGCCCGCGCCTTCGAGGAGGCGGTGGTCGACACCCTGGTGATCAAGTGTCGCCGCGCGCTGCGCGAGACCGGTCGGCGGCGCCTGGTGCTCGCCGGCGGGGTCAGCGCCAACCGCAGGTTGCGCGCGCGCATGGGCGAGGCGCTCGCCGCCGAGGGTGGCGAGGCGCACTACCCCCGGCCCGAGCTGTGCACCGACAACGGCGCGATGATCGCCTATGCCGGCTGGCAGCGTCTCGCCGCCGGCGCGAGCGAGCCGCTCCTGTTCAAACCCCGCGCGCGCTGGCCGATGGAAGCGCTGGCGCCGCTCACCCCTGCCATCGAAACGGAGATGTAGATCACGATGGACAGCTTCACCGAAACCACCCACCGCTCCTGGTTCAGCCGTCTCGGCGGTGCCCTCACCGGCATCCTCTTCGGCCTGATCCTGATCGTCGTCGCCAGTTCCCTGCTGTGGTGGAACGAGGGACGCGCGATCGACCGCACCCGCACCCTCGACGCCGGCGCCGAGGCCGTGGTCGCGATCGCCGCCACACCGGTCGATCCGGCCAATGATGGGGAACTCGTCCATCTCAGCGGCACGACCCACACCGATGCGCGGCTGCGCGATCCCATCTTCGCCATCGAGGTCCCGGCGATCCGCCTGGAGCGTCGGGTCGAGATGTACCAGTGGAGCGAGCAGCGCGAGTCGGAAACGGTCAAGGAACTCGGCGGCGGCGAGACCACGCGAACCACTTATAGCTACCAGCGCACCTGGTCGAGCCAGCCGATCGACTCCAGCGACTTCCGTCACCCCGAGGGCCATCACAACCCGACGATGCCCTACACCAGCGAGCAATGGCTAGCCGATCGGGTGACCCTCGGCGCCTTCCGCCTCGCCCCCGCGTTCGTCTCGCAGATCAACGGCGCGCGGGCGCTCCCCGTCGACGCCGAGGAGGCACCGACGGGCTTCGTCAGCGACGGCAGTGGCTTCTACAAGGGCACACCGGCGAGCCCCGAGGTCGGCGACCTGCGAGTCAGCTTCCGGGTGGTCGACCCCGATGGCGAGATCAGCGCGATCGGGCGCCAGCAGGGCGACACCCTGGTCACCGCGCGACTCAAGCACGGCACCATCGCCCTGCTCGAGCCGGGGCAGGTCGACGCCATCACCATGTTCGAGCACGCCCACAGCGCCAACGCCCTGCTCACCTGGGGGCTGCGTGTGGGTGGCGTGGTGGCGCTGTGGATCGCCCTGGCGCTGATCCTCGCGCCGCTCAAGGTCATCGCCGACCTGATCCCGATGCTCGGCAGCCTGGTCGGCTTTGCCACCGGACTGGTCTCGGCGTTGCTCGCACTGGCCACCGGCAGCCTGGTCATCGCCCTGGCCTGGATCGCGCACCGTCCATTGCTCGGCGGCGCCCTGCTGGTCGCCGCCCTGCTGTTCGCCGTGCTCGGCGCCGGACAGTGGCGCAAGGGTGCGCGCCAGGCCGCAGCAAACGCCACGGCCTGAACGCACCAAGGCGCTACCTGCCGGTGCAGGTAGCGCCTTGGTGAGCGGGACAGCGGATCGGCGGCGAACGGCTCAGTCGCTCGCGCTGATCCGTCCCTCGGTCCCTTCGAGCAGATTGCGGATGTTGCTGCGGTGACGCCAGATCAGCAGCCCGGTGATGATCAGCTGCATGCCGATCAGCGGCTTCTCGTCCCAGAACAGCCATACGAACAGCGGTGCCAGCGCCATCGAGATCAGCCCCGAGAGCGAGGAGATCTTCAGCACCTTGGCGACGAACAGCCACACCGCGGCGACACAGAGCCCGACCGGCCAGTAGAGGCCGAACTGCACGCCGAGCGCGGTGGCGACCCCCTTGCCCCCCTTGAACCCGAAGAACACCGGGTAGAGATGGCCGATGAAGGCCGCCAGGCCGACCCCGGCGAGCGCCAGCGGGTCGAGTCCGAGCAGGTGCCCGGCGAGCATCGGCACCAGCCCCTTGAGGCTGTCGCCGAGCAGGGTGATGGCGGCGGCCTTCTTGCCGCCGAAGCGCAACACATTGGTCGCGCCGGGGTTGTTCGAGCCCTGGGTACGCGGATCGGGCAGCCCCATCAGACGGCAGACGATGATGGCGCTGGAGACCGAGCCCAGCAGATAAGCGACGATGATGAGCAGGATGGATGTGATCATGGCGCGCATTGGACCCGGGATGCCGCCACAGGTCAAGCCTCGCGCGCACCGGCGCGAGGGCGTATCCTCTCTCGCTTTTCGCCGCCACCGGAGCCTGTCATGGACACCGTCTTCATCCGCGGCCTGCGCGTCGACACCGTCATCGGCATCCACGACTGGGAGAAGGCGCAGCCGCGCCCGCTGATCCTCGACCTGGAGCTGGCCACCGACGCCGCCCGCGCCGCCGCCACCGACCACATCGACGACGCCCTCGACTACGACGCCGTCGCCCGCCGCATCCGCCGCGAGGTCACCGACAACCGCGCCGAGCTGATCGAGACCCTGGCCGAGCGCTGCGCCACCGTACTGCGCGAGGAGTTCGGCATCCCCTGGGTACGACTGCGCATCAACAAACCCGGCGCCATCGGCGTGGACATCGACGTCGGCGTCGAGATCGAGCGCGGCTCGCGTCAGAACGACTGAGCCGCTGAGACCCAAGAACGTGCTGGAGAGAAGCGCCTCCAGCGATCAGCCTTTCAGCCGCCAGCCGCCAGCCGCCAGCCGCCAGCCGCCAGCCGCCAGCCGCCAGCCGCCAGCCGCCAGGAGATTGAACCGCAAAGACCCAAAGGACGCGAAGAAAGCCGAGCCGCGTGAGGGCAAACGGCCACTGGCGGCTGGCGGCTGATCGCTGGCGGCTCCTACTTCACGGCTCGCACCGAGCCGGCTCACCTGATTTCACCACCCACGTATCACGGAGACACGACATCACAATGGCCTGGATCTATCTCGTCATCGCCGGCATGTTCGAATGGGGGTGGCCGGTCGGACTCAAGCTCGGGATGACCGATCAGGGCATGCGCTGGGGCTGGATCCTGTTCGCGGCGGTCTGCATGGTCGCCAGCGGGGCGCTGCTACTGCTCGCCCAGCGCGACATCCCGATCGGCACCGCCTACGCGGTCTGGACCGGCATCGGCGCCGTCGGCGCCTTCGCCATCGGCATCTGGCTGTTCGCCGAACCGGCCACCCTCGCCCGCTTCTTCTTCGTCGGCCTGATCGTCATCGGCATCGTCGGACTCAAGCTGGTCTCGCCGGAGTAAGGGGGGCGAGCCGCCGGCTTTCAGCCGCCAGCCGCCAGCTATCAGCCTCCAGCGCGGCAGGCCGGGCAACGCGCAGCGTGCCCGGCGAAGAGGCGGATAGCTTGTGAAGATGGGCACGTTGCACTTTGCCCATCCTACGCAGCTTGCCGTTTGCGACGGTCGCTGAGTGAGGGCGCCGACTGGAGGCTGGCGGCTGGCGGCTGGCGGCTGGCGGCTGGCGGCTGGCGGCTGGCGGCTGATTCGTCTTCAGCTCGCAACCATCATCAACCCGAACCCCAGCGCCAGCAGCGCGGCGACCAGGATCAACCGCAGCGCGCGGCGCAGGTCGGCGCCGTCGAGGTCGGCGGACCAGTCGGGATCGCCGATATAGGCCTCGCCCATCAGCACGCCGCCGTACCACACCGGACCGAGCAGCCGCACCCGCAGCGCCCCGGCGCAGGCCGCCTCGCTCCAGCCCGAGTTCGGGCTCGGCAGCAGCGTGCGATAGCGCAACGCCGGCCACACCAGCCGGGGATGGCCGCGCAACAGCGCGGCGGCGAGCGCGATCAGCGGCACCGAGAGACGCGCCGGCAGCCAGTGCACCACATCGTCCGAGCGCGCCCCGGCCCAACCGAAGCGACGATAGCGATCGTTCTTGTAGCCGATCATCGAATCGAGCGTGGAGATCGCCTTGACCACCACCAGCCCCGGCACCCCGAACAGACAGAAGGCCCACAGCGGCGTGAGCACGCCGTCGGTGAGGTTCTCCGACAGGCTCTCGATGGTGGCGCGCACGATCCCGGCGCGATCGAGCCGGTCGGTGTCACGCCCGACCAGCATCACCATATGCCGGCGCGCCGCCGGCAGGTCATCGAGCGCGCGCAGCACCCGCAACCCCTGACCGAGCAGATCGCGGGTACAGAGCAGGCTGTAGGCGATGAACAGGTCCCAGCCGAAGGCGAGCGCCGGGTGCAGCGCAGCGAACCCGAGATGGCCGACCCACCACACCCCGAGCGCACCGCCGACCACCAGCAGCCAGTGCAGCACACCCCCGAGATAGCCATCGAGCCCGCGCGCAAAGAGCACGCGCTCGCAGGTCTGGATCCAGGCACCGATCAGCCGCACCGGATGGAAGCGATAGACCGGATCACCGAGCAGGGCATCGAGCAGACAAGCGCCGAGGACCAGCGCGACGGAAGAGGTCAGTTCCATTTGCGCGCAAACCCCTCGACCACCGCCAGTGCCGCCAGCTCGGCGGGCGCAAGCCCCGGCTCGGCGAGCAGACGCTCGCGCAGCGCCACGAAGGCATCCGGGCGCACCGCCACCGCCGCGCCGAGCTGCGCGGCCTGGTTGAGCACCGCCTCGCGGGCGACCTCGGCGTGCAACACCCCGTCGCGGGCCAGATCCAGCACCTCGGCCAGGGCGAAGGCCGCCGCCGCACTCAGCGGGTCGTGCACCAGCGCCTGCAGGTTACGGGCAAAGACCTCGGCGAGATCCGCCGCCAGCCAGCGCTCGGCGGCGCGGCACAGCGCCTGCTCGTCGCAGCCGTGACGTCCGAGCGCGCCGCAGAGGTTGCGCCGCAGCTCGGGACAGAGCCCGTTTTGCAACAGCAGCGAGCGGGTCACCGCCTGATGGGTGGCGCGCCCGAGCAGCTCGCCGAGCAGGTTGTGCCCGCCAGCCCACTGCCGCTCCCACTCACCCTCGCGTGCCAGCGGCGCGGCGATGGCGAGCTGATCGGTGCCGGTGCCGGTGGCCAGCGCGCTCGATTGCAGGCTGGGCACACGTAGATCGAGCACCGCCGCGCTCTTGCCCTCGGTCACCAGGGTCGCGGCGCGCACCAGACAGGCCGGCGTGCACGGCTGATTGACGAACACCAGGGTGACGATGGTACCGGCGCCACGCTCGGGTGGCGCCGCCTCGGACGCGGCAGCGCGCGCCCGACAGCCCTCCTCGCACTCCAGCCAGCCGGCGCGATCCCCGGCACGGGTGGCGTTGCCAAGCACCCCGGCGGTGGCGGCCACGGTCACCGCCAGATCGCCCTCGGCGGCATGCCCGAGCACCGCGCACTGCATGTTGGCGGCGGTGGCCATCAGCGCGGTGCGCGACGGCGGCAACCCGGCATCCTCGCAGGCGCGCACATGGTAGCCACCCGGCCCCTCGTCGACCGCGGTGGCCCCGCGCGGGTCGTGCGCCACACCCTCGCAGCCCTGGTGATTGGCCACATGGGTCAGATCCTCGCGCAGCCCGCCGTTGATCCGGCAGGTACTGAGCACCCGGTGCGGCCGCGCCAGCGCGGCGTACAGATAGCGGCCCCGACGATGGAGCTGATAACGATCGGTCTCTTCGAGCAACATGGGCGGGACCTGAGAGTGGCTGAATCGTGGGGGCGAGGAAAGGTCTTCAGCGGCCAGCGGGATTGAACCGCAAAGCCGCGAAGGGCGCAAAGATGAGCCGGACGGGCCGGGTAAGGCGCGGCATGCTTGGCGAAAAAGGCCGATAAACAGTGGCGATGGCCGAGGATGGTCCGACCGCGCCCTCTGCAATCAAGGGACGCGCGAAGTGACCTTGGTCACCACCGGGTAAGCAATCAGCCCTCAGCCGCCAGTGGACGCGTGCATCCCGAGACAGTCATCAGAAGGATGAACCGCCACACTGTCGACTGCCCCCGCCTGGAAGCCCATCACGCGCTTCTCTGCTTCGCGTCCTTTGCGCCTTTGCGGTTCACAGTCAATCCTCGCGCGCCGGGCGGAAGCGGCGCGGGAAGCTGGCGTCGTAGAGCTTTGAGGTGGCGCGCGGGGCGTGCTGGCGGGCGCCGAGCGCGGGGCTGACCAGGATCAGCGCCTGACGCTCGACCTTAGCCTCGCGGCAACGCGCGGCGATGTCGGCGATGGTGCCGCGCAGCACCAGCTCCTCGCCCGGCCAGGTCGCCTTGTGCACCACCACCACCGGCGCATCGGCGGCCCAACCGGCCTCCTCCAGGCTCTGGGCGATCGACTCGATGCGCTCGATCGAGAGGAAGATGCAGAGGGTGCAGCCGTGCGCGGCAAGCCCGGCGAAGTGCTCGCGCTCGGGCATCTTGGTACGCTCGGAGACGCGGGTGAAGATCACTGTCTGGGTGACCTCGGGCAGAGTCAGGCACTCGCCGGCGGCCGCCGCCGAGGCCATCGCCGAGGACACCCCGGGGACGATACCGACCTCGACCCCGGCGGCGTCGAGTGGCCGCGCCAGCTCGGCGACGACGCCGTAGAGGGTCGGGTCGCCGGTCTGCAGGCGCACCACCGTCTGGCACCGCGCGGCGCGATCGAGGAGCCACTCGGTGACCTGCGCCAGGTCCATCGACTTGGAATCGGCGATCTCGCACTCGGGCGAGGCCCACTGCAGCGCGGTCTCGGCCACCAGCGAGCCGGTATAGAGGATGGCGTCGGCCTCGGCCAGCAGCCGGGTGCCGCGCACCGTGATCAGGTCGGGCGCGCCCGGACCGGCGCCGACGAACCACACCTTACCCATGGGCTCGGCTCCTGCGCGATGCGACGCGTGCGCGGATCAGGGATGGGGTCGGTTGCATGGGGCGCGGTCCTCTCGTATGGTCAAGGCCAAAGCCGAGTATTCTTGTAACCCATGTCACCCCTTGTCAAACCACCCGCGTCCGGCCCGCTAGAGCGGCCCTGCCCCACCCCCCGTCCCCAGCTGCGATGATCCCCGACCCGACCCCGGACGTCCTCGTCGCCGGTGGTGGCACTGCGGCGCTGTGCGCGGCGATCAGCGCACGCCGCGCCAGCGCCCGGGTGACCCTGATCGAACAGGCGCCCCGCGCCCGACGCGGCGGCAACACCCGTCATGCGCGCAACTTCCGCTATGCCCACGACACCGCCAACGCGCTGTCGAGCGGTCCCTATCCGGCCGCGACCTTCCTCGCCGACTTGCAAGGGGTGACCGAGGGCGGGACCGACCCGCTGCTCGCCCGGCTGCTGGTCGAGCGCTCGGCCGACCTGCCCGCATGGCTCGGCGGCTGCGGGGTGGCGCTGCAGCCGCGTGCCAGCGGGGTACTGCCGCCCTCGCGCAAGACCGCCTTCCTGCTCGGCGGCGGCACCGCGATGATCAACGCGCTCTATGCCGAGGCCGAACGGCTCGGCGTCGCCATCCACTACCAGTACGCGCTCGACGACCCGGGCCTGGACGGCGAGCGGGTCGAGCGGGTCGGGGTGCGCGACCCGCACGGCGCGACCCTGCACCTCGCCCCCGGCGCACTGCTCCTCTGCAGCGGCGGCCCCCACGCCAACCGCGACTGGCTCGCCCGGCACTGGGGCGCGCGCGCCGCCGGCATCCTCAATCGCGGCACCCCCTACTCCGAGGGCCGAGCGCTGCTGCGCCTGCTCGAACAGGGCGCCGAGCCGGTCGGCGACCCGGGGCGCGCCCATCTGGTCGCGATCGACGGGCGCGCGCCGGTCGATGACGGCGGCATCGTCACCCGGGTGCGCTGCATGCCCGCCGGGATCGTCGTCGACGGCGCTTGTCGACGCTTCCTCGACGAGGGTGGCGATACCGCCTCGACCCGCTATGCCCGCTGGGGCCAACGGCTGATCGACTGTCCCGACCAGGTCGCCTATCTGGTGCTCGACACCCCGGCGTGGCAGAGCGCCCCACCCTCGCTCTACCCACCGATCACGGCCCCAACCCCGGAGGCGCTGGCCGGGCGCCTCGGACTCGACCCGGAGGCGCTCATTGCCACCCTCGCCGCCTACAACGCCGCCGTGCGTCCGGGCGAGACCCCGGAGGCCGGTCACACCGAGGGGCTGGAGCCGCCCAAGAGCGGCCATGCGCGGGTGCTCGACACCCCGCCCTTCGCCGCCTACCCGATGCGCCCGGGCATCACCTTCGGCTACCAGGGTCTCGCCGTCGCCCCCGACACCCGGGTGCGGCTGACGCGAGGCGGGGTCGCCACCAACCTGTTCGCTGCGGGGGTCGCGATGCAACCTAACCTGATCCCGCGCGGCTATGTCTCCGGACTCGCGCTCACCATCGGCATGGTGTTCGGGCGCATCGCCGGCGAGGAGGCGGCGCGTCATGTCCTCAACTGATCCCCACGCCGAGGCGCGGCGCGCGCTCGCCATCTGCAACGCCTGTGGCTACTGCAACGGCTTCTGCGACGTCTTCGAGTCGGCGCGGCTGCGCCCGGCGCTGACCGACACCGACCTCGAACACCTCGCCCATCTCTGTCACCACTGTCGCAACTGTCTCTATGCCTGCCAGTACGCGCCGCCGCACCCCTTCGCGGTCAACGTCCCCCGGGCGCTGACCGAGCTGCGCCACCACGCCTATCTGCGCCACGCCTGGCCGCGCCCGCTGGCACGGCTGCTGGTCGATGGCCCGGCGAGTGCGCTGCTGGTGGCACTGGCGACCATCGCGCTGGTACTCGGCGCGGTGCTCGCGCTGGTGCCCCACACAGTGCTGTTCGCCGCGCACCAGGGCCCCGGCGCCTTCTATGCCGTGATCCCCTGGGGCTGGATGAGCCTGCTCGCAGCGTTGCCGCTGGGCTGGTCGCTGCTGGCCGTCACCGTATCGCTGCGCCGGGTGTGGCGCGAGGGCGCGAGCGCCGGCGAACCGCCCCCGGCGTGGCGTGACTGGCGCGCCGCGCTCGCCGATCTCGCCACCCTGCGCAACCTGCGCGGCGGCGGTCCCGGCTGCAACGACCTCGACGACCGCCCCTCGCACTGGCGCCGTCGGCTACACCACACCCTGCTGCTCGGGCTGCTCGGCTGTCTCGCCGCGACCACGGTCGCCACCGTCTATCACCATCTGCTCGGGCTGCAGGCGCCCTACCCCTGGTGGAGCCTGCCGGTGGTGCTCGGCACCCTCGGCGGACTGGCGATGACCATCGCCACCTTCGGGCTGGCCTGGCTCACCCTGCGCGCCGACCCGACGCCGAGCACCAGCGCGAGCCGTGGCGCCGACGCCGCGCTGCTCGCACTGCTCGCCGCCGTCGCGCTTAGCGGCCTGGCCCTGCTCGGCTGGCGCGCCACCGCGGCGATGGGCGTGCTGCTCGCGCTCCACCTCGCCACCGTGATCGCCTTCTTCCTGCTCATCCCCTACAGCAAGCTCGTCCACGGCGGCTACCGCGCCCTCGCCCTGCTGCGCGAGGCCGCGGCAAAGCGTCGGCGGACCCGGCGTGGGGCCGGCGATGCTTCAACCACGGGGTAGCTTTCAGCCACCAGCCGCCAGCTGACAGCCCCCAGCGGAGAGCGCCGACGCTCAGTGACTGACGACTGGCGACTGGTGGCTGAGGCCGGTGTGCGGCCGGGATGTTTGAACCGCGGGGCAGCTTCCAGCCACCAGCTGACAGCCGCCAGTGGGGAGGGCCGACGCTCATGACTGGAAAGGTTCGGCGCACGGCCGGGGATGCTTGAACCGCTAAGATACTGTCTTTCCCGTCAACCGCCGATCATGCACACCAGTCTCCCCGACTGGAGGCTGGATGCTGATCGCTGGAGGCTGGCTCGAACCACAAAGTCGCAAAGCGCGCAAAGTGAACGAGGGGTGAGGTTGGCGTAGGTCCCGACCGGCGCGGATCCACTCCGCTGCCTGGTCAGCGCGCCTGCTGGCGACTGGTCGCTCAGCGCTCAGCGAGAGCGTAAGACACCTTGCTCAGCTGACCACAGCTCTACCTCAACCACACCCCCCTTGGCGCCCTTCGCGCCTTTGCGGTTCTATATCCTGGCGGCTGGGAGCCACCGAACTGACCCATGCCCCTTGCGGTCCGGAATCGCCACCCGGCCCCCGGCAATCGCGCGCGACCCCGGGTATAATCCGCGCGCCGTACGGTCATCCAACCGTCATCCGGCCTCCCACTACAACAGCACGATAAGGAGGACAGAGCCTTGGCGCACAACCAATGGGCATTCACCGACAGCGAACGCGAGGCGGTCTACAAGGCGATCTTCTCGCGGCGCGACGTGCGCCGCGAATTCCTCCCCGAGCCGGTCCCGGAGCCGGTGTTGCGCCGCCTGCTCGCCGCCGCCCATCACGCCCCGAGCGTCGGTTTCATGCAGCCCTGGGACTTCGTGGTGGTGCGTGATCGCGACACCCGCGCCGAGATCAAGACGGCCTTCGCCCAGGCCCACGCCGAGGCCGCCGAGCAGTTCGATCCCGCCTCGCGCGAGACCTATCGCCGCCTCAAGCTCGAGGGCATCCTCGAGGCCCCGCTGGGGATCTGCGTCACCTGCGACCGCAGCCGTCACGGCCCGGTGGTGATCGGGCGCACCGCCAACCCCGAGATGGACCTCTACAGCAGCGTCTGCGCCATCCAGAACCTGTGGCTCGCCGCCCGCGCCGAAGGCATCGGCGTCGGCTGGGTGAGCATCATCCATCATCAGCGACTGCGCGAGATCCTCGCCATCCCCGACGAGATCGACGTGATCGCCTATCTGTGCGTCGGCTATGTGCGCTTCTTCCGCGACTGCCCGGAACTCGAGAGCGCCGGCTGGATCGAGCGCGCCGCGCTCGACGGCCTGATCCATGAGGAACGCTGGCAGGGCGGGCGGGAAGCATGAAGGCAACGGTGATCATCCTCGGTGGCACCACCGAGGGCTATGCGCTGGCCGAGGCGCTGGCGGGACGCACCGGGATCCGGCTGATCAACTCGTTGGCCGGACGCACCGACAACCCCCGGCTGCCGGCTGGCGAGACTCGGGTCGGTGGCTTCGGCGGCGCCGAGGGGCTGGCCGACTTCCTGCTGACGGTCCAGGCTGATGCGGTGATCGACGCCACCCACCCCTTCGCCGCGGCGATGGGCTGGAATGCTCACGCCGGCTGTGCCGCAGCCGCGGTGCCGCTGCTGCGCATCGAGCGCCCGGCGTGGCAGCCGCAGCCCGACGACCAGTGGTTCGAGACCGACGACTGGGAGGGCGCGCGCGCCCGGCTGCTGGAACGCGGCGCGCGGCGCGTACTGCTCGCGCTCGGTCGTCAAGAGCTTGCGCCCTTCGCCGGACTCGACGACATCCACTTCCTGATCCGCGCAGTCAGCGCGCCCGACCCCATGCCGCCCTTCGCCGACGCCGAGCTGCTGCTCGCGCGCGGGCCCTTCGACCTGGAGGACGAGCGCGCCCTGCTCGACACCCACCGCATCGACACCATCGTCTGCAAAAACAGCGGCGGCACTGCCACCGCCGCCAAGCTCACCGCAGCGCGCGAGCGCGGCATCGAGGTGGTGATGCGCCGCCGCCCGCCGCGCCCGCAACGCCCCACGGTGGCGCGGGTCGACGAGGCGCTCGCCTGGCTCGAACGCAAGCTCGACCACCCGCCCGAGCGCTGAGCGGCCACTGCAGGCGATCGCTTGGAGACAGACGCCGCCCGCAGTGACGACGTCTGCCGTTGGCAGGCTCAGTCCTGCTCGGCCGGTTGCGGATACCAGCGCGGGGTATAGACCCAGTCGCGACCCTCGGGGGTGCTGAAGTGACGGGTCTGGGAGGAGCCGACGATCACCACGGTGCGCATATCGACCTCTTGCGGGTCGAGCGCGCCCAGGGTGGTCACCCGCACCCGTTCGGCGGGACGGCCAACGTCGCGCCCGAGCACCACCGGGGTGTCGGCGTCACGCACCCCGCGCAACACCGCCAACGCCTCGCCGAGCTGCCAGGGCCGCGCCCGCGAGATCGGGTTGTAGCAGGCGATCACCAGGTCGGCGCGAGCGGCCAGCTCCAGCCGGTGGACGATCTGCGACCACGGCTTGAGGTTGTCGGAGAGCGAGACGATGCAGAAGTCGTGACCGAGCGGCGCGCCGATGCGCGCGGCGGCGGCCTGCGCCGCCGAGATCCCCGGTACCACCGCCAGCTCCACGCCGTGCCAGGCCGGCTCGGCGTGCTCGTCGAGCGCCTCGAGCACCGCCGTGGCCATGGCGAAGACGCCAGGATCGCCGGAGGAGACCACCACCACGTGCCGCCCCTCGGCGGCCAGCGCGAAGGCGGCGCGGGCGCGATCCATCTCGCAGCGATTGTCCGAGCCGTGGATGACCTGATCGGCGCGGAAGGGACCGGCCATCTCGACATAGGTGTTGTAGCCGATGATGTCCTGCGCCTGCTCGAGTTCGAGCCGCGCCGCCGGGGCCATCAGCGCGTGCGCCCCCGGTCCCAGCCCGACCACCGCGAGCCGTCCCGGACGCGGGCGCGGCGGCTCGACGGCGGTGATCGCCGCGCGCACCCCGAGCACTGCGGCGATGCGCTCGGCCAGGGCGTCGGCGCCACGCGCCGCGCCGAGCAGCGGCACCACCGCCGAGCCGTCCTCGGCGACCACCACCACCGCGCCGGCGTGATCGCCACGGGCATCGAGCAGTGGCGCTAGGGTCACCGCCACCGCACCGACCTCGCCGAGCACCACGCAGGGCAACCCGGCGCGATAGCTCGCGCGCAGCGCCTCGTCGCAACTCTGCTCGGCCTCGGTCGAGAAGGCGCACGGGTGCGGGTTGATGTCGTCGCAGGCGGCGGCGATACGTCCGGCCGTCACCCGTCCACGCGCGCTGGTAGCCAGCAGCAGCGGTCCCTGTTCGATCCGTTCCATCACACCCCCTGCCAGCGTTCGCCGGGAATCAGCACCATCGAGAAATACGGCACCTGCTCGGGTTCGACCTCGGCGAAGGGCCGCACCCGCTCGCCGTCCATGGTGGCGCGCTCGACATAGCGCGCGCGCTCGGCGATGCCGAGACGTTCGAGCACCCGGCGCAGCTTGGCGAAGTTGCTGCCGAGCTTCATGATCGCCGCGGCCTCGACCCCGGCGAGCCGCGCCTCCAGCTCCGCCTCCGGGAGAGTGGCGGCGATCACCTGCAGCGACTGATCGCGATAGACCAATGGAGTGCGCAGCACCGAGGCGCTGGCCATCACCGAGCAGATGCCCGGCACCACCTCGACCGGATAGCGCTCGGCGAGGCGGTCGTGCAGATACATGAAGGCGCCGTAGAAGAAGGGGTCGCCCTCGCAGGCGACGGCGACATCACGCCCGGCGTCGAGATGATCGGCGATGCGCGCGGCCGACTCGTCGTAGAAGGCGCGCATCGCCCCCTCGTAGTCGTAGGGCGGCGGCGGGCGCTTGCCGGTCACCGGATAGACCAGCGCCAGGCGCTCCTGGATCTCGCAGAGATGCGGCTCGATGGTGGCGAGCGCGTTGCCACGCTTGCCCTTGCCGATGTAGTAGGCCACCACGGGCGCGGCGCGCAACAGGCGCAGCGCCTTGAGGGTGAGCAGCTCGGGGTCGCCCGGGCCGATGCCCAGGCCGAGTAGACGGCCCTTGCCCATGTCGCTCACTCGTGCTCGCTGCCGAGCGCGTTGACCGCCGCCACCGCCATGGCGCTACCGCCACGCCGCCCGCGCAGGGCGATATAGGGCACACCGCGACTGTCGGCGGCGAGCGCCTCCTTGGACTCGGCGGCACCGATGAAGCCGACCGGGAAGCCGAGGATCAGCGCCGGACGCGGGGCACCGGCATCGAGCATCTCGAACAGACGGAACAGCGCCGTCGGGGCGTTGCCGACCACCACCACGGCCCCCTCCAGGTGCGGGCGCCACAGCTCCAGCGCGGCGGCGGTGCGGGTGTTGCCCAGCTCGCGCGCCAGCTCCGGCACGCGCGGATCCTGCAGGGTGCAGATGATCGGGTTGTCGGCGGGCATCCGCGCCCGGGTGATGCCCTCGGAGACCATGCGGCTGTCGCAGAGGATCGGCGCACCGGCCTGGAGCGCGGCGCGCCCGGCGGCCCCGGCGCCCTCGGAGAACAGCAGGTCCTCGACCACCTCGGGCATGCCACACGCATGGACCACGCGCACCGCGACCTTTTCGAGGTCATCGGGGATGCGTGCCAGGTTCGCCTCGGCACGGATGATGGCGAAGGACTGGCGGTAGATGTCGTGGGCGTCGCGGTTGTATTCGATCATCGCAAATCTCTATCGAGCGGCAAGACGGGAGGGGTCGGGGTCGCGGTGGATCCCGACGAACAAGCCATGGCCGAGGGTGGTCTGCCTGGGGGAAGAGGAAGGCATGTTCAGCAAAAGATTGATTATAATGCCTGCGCCAGCGGGCGGCCACTCCGGTACCACCCAGCAATCCACCCCGACCGACCGAGCCTGCAATGACCGACCCGACCCCAGCCAGCGCCCCTCTCAACTCGACCTGGCTGACCGTGGTCGGCATCGGCGAGGACGGACTCGCCGGGCTCGGCGAGGCGGCACGCGCGGCGATCGCCGGGGCCGAGGTGATCTTCGGCGGCGCGCGTCATCTCGACCTGATCGAGCCACGATCGGAGCAGGAACTGCGCCCCTGGCCCAGCCCCTTCAGCGACGCCTACCCCCAGCTCGAGGCGCTGCACGGACGAGCGGTCTGCGTGCTCGCCAGCGGCGACCCCATGTTCTACGGTGCGGGTTCGAGCCTCGCGGCACGCTTCGGCGCCGCCGCGCTGCGGGTGCTGCCGGCACCCTCCTCGGTCTCGCTCGCCGCCGCCCGGCTCGGCTGGGCGCTGCACGAGATCACCGTGGTGCCCGCACACGGTCGTCCGCTCGCCCGGGTCAACCTGCACCTCGCCCCGGGCGCACGGCTGCTGGTGCTCTCGGCCGACGGCGCCACCCCGGCCGCGCTCGCCGCCGAACTGGTGGCGCGTGGCTATGGCGAGAGCCGGCTGACGGTGTTCGAGCACCTCGGTGGTCCGGCCGAGCGCAGCCTGCGGGGGCACGCTGCCGACTGGTCGGTCGGGCAGTGCGCACGACTCAACCTGATCGCACTGGAGTGCCGTGCCGACGCCGGCCGTCGGTCGTACTCGCGCCGCGGCGCGCTGCCAGACGCGGCCTTCGCCAACGACGGCCAGCTCACCAAGCGCGACGTGCGCGCGGCCACCCTGGCGCGGCTCGCACCGCTGCCCGGCGAGCTGCTGTGGGACGTCGGCGCCGGCAGCGGCTCGATCGGCATCGAGTGGCTGCGCGCCGAGCCGAGGGCACGCGCCATCGCCATCGAGGCCGACGCCGGGCGGCAGGCGCTGATCGCCGCCAACCGCGATGCGCTCGGGGTGCCTGACCTGATGCTAGTGGCCGGACGCGCACCCGAGGCGCTCGACGGGTTGGCGGCGCCGGATGCAATCTTCATCGGCGGCGGACTGACCCGCGCCGGGGTCGCCGAGTGCTGCTGGGCGGCGCTCAAGCCCGGCGGACGTCTGGTGGCCAATGCTGTCACGCTGCAGAGCGAGGCCTTCCTGGTCGAACTGCGCGGGCGCATCGGCGGCGAGCTGACGCGGATCTCGGTGGCCCACGCCAGCCCGCTCGGCGCCTTCGACGGCTGGCGCACGGCGATGCCGGTGACCCTGCTGAGCGCAACCAAACCAGGGCCCTGACCCCGCCCGAGCAAGACACCGCACACGGATGTCAGCAAGAATCGAAGTCCGAGATGCGACACCGCCAGAACATCAACAACATCTATGCCCTACTCGGACTCGCCGTACTCTTGTTGGTGGCAAGCTTCTATCTGCTGGGAATGCTTCCGCTGATCAAGCATCTGGAACGTACCCACGACGAGCGCGTCGACTTCCAGCTCAGCGAGAGCAGCGCGCTGATCCGCACCATCCTCGACGACCAGCGCAACATCGCCCTTCAGGTCGCCAGTCGCAGCGCCATCCGCAATCGCCAAGTGGCCTATCTGCGCGGCGAGATCGATCGCCAGACCCTGGCCGAGTTCAGCCGCCCCAAGCTCGCCGACGCCATCACCGCTCACGAGGGCCTGATCTCGGTAGTGCGCTACGCGCCCGACGGCAGCCGTCTCTACAGCGCGGGCAGACAGATCCCTAGCGCATACGACCGTCTCTGCACCACGTACCCGGTCGAGTCGATACGACTGGTCATGATCGAGCCCGACGCGCGTCGGGTCTATTACTGCTCCCCCCTGCACGATCGTGGCGGACGACACATCGGCTTCGACCTACTGGTGATGTTCGACCACCCCCTGCACGAGGCGGTCGAACGTCAGAGTCGCGCGGGACTGGAGCTTGCGCTGGTGCTCGACGATGAGGGCCTCGACGGTTACTGGCCCAACCGCCCGATCGACTCGCACATGCACAAGGCACTGACCCAGTATCTGCAGACCTCCGTCATGCCATCGGGCTTCAGCATCGCGCAACGCAGGCTCGAGGACGAACCGCGCTGGCAACTCTTCCTGATCGTCGACGACGCCGAACACGCCCGCCCGCTCGAGCGCCAGACCCTGCCGCTGCTGTTCGCCGTCCTGGCCTCGACGGCGGCGATCTATCTGCTCACCGTCATCACCCTGCGCCCGATCATCGCCGCACTGCTCGAACAGAAGGCGCTGCTCGCCCGCTCGCGCTGCGACGGGCTCACCGGCGCCCACAACCACGCCTACATGCAGGAGCTGCTCGATGCCGAGCTGGCGCGCACCACGCGCTACGGCCGGCCACTGTCGCTGATCCTGCTCGACATCGATCATTTCAAGCAGGTCAACGACCGTCATGGCCACCAGGCCGGCGACCAGGTGCTGCGCATCCTCACCCAACGCTGCCGCGAGACGATCCGCCAGACCGACCAGCTCGCGCGCTACGGCGGCGAGGAGTTCCTGATCATCCTCCCCGAAACCGGACGGACCCAGGCGATGACGCTCGCCGAGCGGTTGCGCCGACACATCGCCCGGAGCACGTTCCCGATCCCCGGCGACAGCCTGCACATCACCATCAGCCTCGGCGTCATCAGCACCGAGGGGCAGACCGACGCGTTCGACAAGTACGACCTGATCGAGGCCGTCGATCGCGCGCTCTATCACAGCAAGCGCGAGGGCCGCGACCGGGTCAGCTACGGCGCCATCACGCCCGCCGCACCGCCCGCATCGGGGAGGAAGAGCGCGGCGGCCTCGCGCGGTGAGGAAGGGAAATAGAGATGCAGGTAGCTCGCGCGGATCGAACCGTGACGATAGAAGGGCTCGCCCTCGGCGCCGTCGCGCTGACGCGTGCCGAAGGCCGCGGGCGCAGGCGCGCCCTGCATCGTCGAGTGATGGAAGCTATGACCGCGCAGCCCGCCGAGCGCCTGCATTCCCAACCCGGCAAGACGCTGCTGCATCCGCCCCTCGCCCGGCAACAGCGCGGCGAGCCGAGCGGCGTCACCGTCCTTGCCGACCAACCGCTCGAGCAGATAGAGCATGCCGCCGCACTCGGCGTAGAGCGGCCTCCCGGCCTCGACATGGGCGCGCAGCGCCCGGTGCATGGCCTGATTGGCGGCGAGCCGGTCGAGGTGCAGCTCCGGGTAGCCGCCGGGCAGATAGACGGCATCGGCCTCCACCCCAGCATCGGCCAGCGGCGAGAAGAAAACCAGCTCGGCGCCCAGCGCCTCCAGCAGGCGCAGGTTGTCGGCATAGAGGAAGGAGAAGGCCGCATCGCGCGCCACCGCGATCCGGCGTCCAGCGAGCAGCCGGGGCGGCGGCTCGAGCGCCGCCGGGGCGTGGAAGGCGACCGGCTCGGGCAGGCGCGCCAGAGCGCTGTCGGCGATCCGCTCGGCGGCGGCGTCGAGACGGCGTTCGAGATCGGCGATCTCGGCGGCCTGCACCAGTCCCAGGTGACGGCTCGGCAGCGCCGCCTCGGCCAGCCGCGGCAGCGCGCCGAGGAAGGGCACGGTCGCGGGCATCCCGGCGGCGATCATCTCGGCGTGACGGGCGCTGGCGACCTGGTTGGCCGCGACCCCGGCAAAGCGCAGCCCGGGGCGGTAACTCGCCAGCCCCAGCGCCAGCGCGCCGAAGGTCTGGCCCATGCCGCGAGCATCGATCAGCGCCGCCACCGGCAGCCCGAAGCACGCGGCCAGATCGGCGCCCGAGGGGGTGCCGTCGAACAGCCCCATCGCGCCCTCGACCAGGATCAGGTCGGAGGCGCCGGCGGCGGCATGGAGCTTGGCCTTGCAGGCCGTCTCGCCGACCATCCACAGATCGAGCGGCTCGACCTCGGCGCCGCTGGCGCGGGCGTGGATCATCGGGTCGAGGAAGTCCGGTCCGATCTTGAACACCCGCACCCGCCGACCCTGACGACGATGATGACGCGCCAGCGCGGCGACCAGGGTGGTCTTGCCCTGCCCCGAGGAGCAGGCGCTGAGGAAGAGTGCGGGACAGTGGTGGACGGGGGCGTTCGACATGGCTGAATCCGGACGGGCGATCACGATCGGGGTGGGTTTCCAGCGCGGCGTGGCGCGCGCGAGCCTGGAGTCTGCCATCGACGCCGCGCTCGGGCCACTCGGCGCGATCGAGGTGCGCGCCATCGCCAGCCTCGATCACAAGTGCGCCGAGCCCGCGCTGCGCGCACTCGCCACCGCGCGCAGCTGGCCGCTGCAGGGCTTCGCGGCCGCGCGGCTGGCCGAGGTCGAGGTGCCGGGCGGTTCGGCGCGGGTCGCCACGGCGGTCGCCACGCCGAGCGTCGCCGAGGCCGCGGCGACGCTCGCGGCAGGCGACGGTCGGGTGCTGCTCCCCCGCCAGGTCCACCGCGACCCCGGCGGCAAGGCCTTTACCCTGGCGATCGCCGTCTGCGCCGACTGAGCCGACTCAGCCCGCGCTCGTGCACAGCGCGGGCACCTCGGGGTCCGCACGACGCTCGTCGCCGTCGCGCCCGATCAGCCGCTGGGTGCTGTACTCGGTGCAGGGCAGCGGGCTCACCCGGGGCGGCACGGCGAGCAGCGCCGCGCCCGGGGCCGCACCACCGAGGTCGCGCTGCAGGTACTCGATGAAGACCTGGGCGTCGGTGGTGCCGATGTCGTGCCCGACGATGGCGGCAAGACCGTCGTAGCCGTCGCGACCGGCGGCGAGGAAGCTGTTGGTGATCAGGCTCAGTCGGTCGTCGTCGCCCAGGGGGCGCCAGTGGGTCTCGCCGCGCCGCCGAAAGCTCAGCGCCGAGAGCCGCTCGCCGGCCGGGCGCGAGAGATCCAGGGTCCAGCGCAGATTGGCCGCATAGGGGTAGGCACCATTCGACCCGGGGCCGTCGAGGAAGCTCGCCAGCGCCCCTTCGAGCAACGCGCGCAGCTCGGCCCCGCTCAACGCCAGCTCGACCAGAGTGTTGCCGAAGGGCAACAACCGATAGACATCGGCCAGGGTGACCGGCCCGGCGGGCAGGTCGACACGCACCGCCCCGGCGTTGAGCAGCGCGACATCGGCCCGCGCGCCACGTGCCAGATAGGCGTGGGCGACCAGCTGCTGGATGTCGCCGCCGTGGACCCGGGTGGCGCGCCGATCGCAGCGCGCGCTCTGCCCCTCGCCGGGGATGCGCTCGAAGCAGAGATCCGCGCTCACCTCGCCGACTACCTGAGCGCCGAGCGTCGCCACCTGATCGGCATAGCGGGCGATCACCGCCGCCACCGCCGGATCGGGCGCGATCGATTCCAGCTCCGGGGTACGCGCAATCTGCGCCCGCACCTGCGCCTCGACCTCGGGGTCGAGCGGCGCGCCGTCCAGGGTGAAGGTGTCGCCGAGCAGCAGGCGCGGGGTTCCGGCGCACTCGCGCACCCGACCTGCGGTATCGAACACCACCTCCAGCTCGCCGACCAGGGTGGCGTACTGCCAGGCCTGGACCACGCACACCGGATTGCCGTCAAGGTCATGCACCCGGCTCGGATAGGGACCGACCGGATTCAATCCGAGGGGTGCGAAGCCGTCGCCGAGCAGGCTGTGCGAATCGCCACCGACGATCACGTCGACCCCGCGCAGCGCACGCGCCAGCGCCAGGTCGTTGGCGTATTGGTAGTGGGTCAGCAGCACGATGTGCTCGACCCCCTGGGCGGTGAGCGCGTCGATCTCGCGTTGCGCCGTCTCGCGCTCGTCGAGGAAACGGGTGCTCGGCAGCGGACTCGACGAGCGCCGGGTCTTGCCGGCGATGTCGAGTCCGACGATACCGATCCGCGCGCCACCGCGCTCGAGCACCACGTGCGAGTCGATCAGCGGTGCCTCACCGCGCGGTGCCAGCGGCGTGCCGGACGCGGGCACCACGTTGGCCGCCAACACCGGAGTGCGGCAACCCGCACCGTCCGACGGGTTGAGCGCGCGCAGAAAGTGGGCGAGCCCGGCATCGCCGCCGTCGAACTCGTGGTTGCCGAGGGCGAAGGCGTCGAAACAGATCTCACGCATCGCCGCGGCATCGGCCTCGCCGTCGAACAGACTGTGATAGGGCGTACCGGTGATGGCATCGCCGGCATGCAACACCAGCACCTCGGGATCGGCGCCACGGGCACGCGCGATCAGCGCCGCCACCCGCGCCAATCCGCCGATCTCGACCTCGACCTCGTCGAGTCCGGCGAGATCCAGTTCGCCCGGCTCGGGATCGAGATGGGAGTGATGATCGTTGATATGGAGGATGCGGAGCCGATCGTCCGCGACCGCCCCCAGCGAGAGGATCGAGAACAGCACGGCCAGGGCCAGCGGTTGGATACGGATGGACATGTCGGACTCCCGCCGCGACGGCGGCTCAGTGATCGTCGATACAGCGCCAGGGGATCAGGTAGGGCTCGCCCCGGTGGTGGCCGGACAGGACCTCGATGCCATAGGCGGCGCACAGACTGGCCGCATCGAGCACCTGTTCGGGTCGCCCCCGCGCCAGCACCCGCCCCTCGTGGAGCAGCAGCAAACGGTCGCAGAAACGGCTGGCCAGGGTGAGGTCGTGGAGCACCAGCACCACCCCGGCGCCACGCGCGCAGTGCGCGCGCAGCAACTCCATGATGCGCAGCTGATGACGCGGATCAGCGGCGGCGATCGGCTCATCGGCGAGCAGCAGCGGGGCCTCGACGGCGAGCGCGCGCGCCAGCCGCGCGCGCGCGCGCTCGCCGCCGGAGAGGGTGTCGAGCCGACGCGTGCGCAGCGCTTCGACCTCGGCGGCGAGGAGCGCGCGCTCGACCGCCTCGCGATCACGCGCGGCGCGCGCCGAGGCGCCGCCCCAGCCGCCGGACTGCCAGGGATGGCGCCCGAGTGCGACCAGATCGGCCACCGAAATCGGCCAGCGCACCCCGTCGTCCTGACCGAGATAGGCCAGACGCCGCGCTCGCTGACGGGGCGACAGCCGCGCCAGCGAGTCACCGTCGAGGCGCACCGCGCCGCGATGGGGCAGCAGCTGGGCGATCGCCTTGACCAGCGTGCTCTTGCCCGAGCCGTTGGGACCGACCACACCGAGCAGCTCGCCGGCCTCCAGCGCGAACGCGACCTCGCGCAGCAGCACCCGCCCACCGATCCGGACCTCCAGTCCCTCCACCGTCAGCAGGCTCATCCCGGCGCCCCGCGCGAGCGCAGCACCAGCACCAGGAAGAAGGGCGCGCCGACCAGCGCGGTGACCACCCCGAGCATCAGCTCGCGCGGGGTGTCGAGCAGACGCAGCGCAATGTCGGCGACCAGCACCAGCAGCGCACCACCGAGCGCGCTCGGCACCAGCAAGGCGCCGGGACGGTGATGCACCAACCGACGCAGCAGGTGCGGCACCACCAGGCCGACGAAGCCGATGGTACCGCTCACCGCCACGGTCGAACCCACCGCCAGGGCCGCACCGAGCACGATCAGCCCGCGCAACCGTGCCAGGTCGACCCCCAGGCTCGCCGCCTCGGCCTCGCCGAGGGCGAGCACCTCCAGCGCCGGCGCGGTGGCCAGCAGCAGCATGAGCCCCACCACCACGAAGGGCAGCGCCAGCAGCACGTCGTCGAAGCTGCGATCGCTGATCGAGCCGAGCAGCCAGAGCACGATGTCCTGGACGCTCGCCGGATTGGGCGCAAGATTGAGCGCCAGCGAGGTCAGCGCCCCGGCGAGCGCCGAGAGCGCCACCCCGGCGAGGATCAGCGTCAGGTTGCCGGTCCCGCGCCGGGTGAGCAGATAGAGCGCCAGGGTGGCGAGCAGCGCGAACAGCATCGCCGCCCCCGGCAACAACCACAGGCTGATGGCGGTGAGACCGAAATGCAGGGTGAGCACGGCACCGAGCCCGGCGCTCGCCGAGATCCCCAGCAGCCCCGGTTCGGCCAGGGGATTACGCAACAGCCCCTGCAGCGCCGCACCGCTGGCCCCCAACGCGGCGCCGACCAGCCAGGCCAGCACCACCCGCGGCAGCCGGATCTGCTGCACGATCAGCTGTTGTTCGGTACTGCCGGTGCCGAGCAACCCGGCGAGCACCTCGCCCGGCGTGAGCGGCGCGGCGCCGAGCCCGAGCGAGAGCAGGCTGGCGAGCGCGAGCGCCACGAGCAGCGCGAGATTCAGCGACCAGGGCACGAACAGCCGGCGCATCACCGCCCTCCCCCGACGCTCGACGGCAGCGCCTCGACCGCGGCGACGATGGCCTCGGCCGCCGCGACCAGCTCCAGCCCGCCGCAGCCCCAGGCATCGCCCGGCACCCGCACCGCGGGGATGCGCGCGAGCTGCTCGCGAAACAGCGGGTGACGGGCATAGGTCGAGGCGCTCGGCGGCTGGCGGCGGTCGAAGTAGCCGAGCAGGAAGAGGTCCGGCGGATCGCTCACCAGCCGCTCCAGCGGGAAGCGACCCCAGCCGCGATGCCCGGCCTCGGCAGCGAGGTTGACCAGCCCGAGATGACGCATCAGCCCGTCGACATAGGTCCCGGCCCCGGCGCTGCCGCCGCTCGGGCGCAGATAGAGCGCGCGCCGCCCGGCGAGCCGCCCGGCGAGCGCGCGCATCCGCCCGCGCGCCTCGACAGCCAGCGCGGCCCCGGCCGCGGCACGCCCGATCGTGGCGGCCACCGTGCGCGCCGTCTCCAGGCTGTCGTCCCAGTCGCGCGGATAGGGCAGCTCGATCAGCCGTACCCCGCGCTCGGCGAGCAGCCCGGCGTGGCGCCGCCCGCCCCAGCCACTGTAGACCAGGGCGACGTCGGGCTTGAGATGGAGCAGCTCCTCGACGCGCCCCCGGTTACCGGGATAACGCTCGGCGAGCGCCGCGCGCGGCAAGCCGGGCCGCTGGCTCTGTACCGAGACCGAGCGGATCTGTCGGGGATCGGCGACGGCCAGCAACAGCAGGTCGGCGCAGAGATTGGTGCTGGCCACGCTCGGCGCGGGCGCGGCGACCAGCGACGGGTGCCAGCACAGCACGACCAGCGGCAGGCACCAGACCCAGATGTGGCGCACGCGAGAAGCGAACCTGGACATCGGCGGATCAGTCGATGGGGATGCCGAGTCGGGACAGATCGACGGCATGCCCGGCGCTGACCAGATAGCTCGCCGCGCAGCGCGGCCCCAGCCGTCGGGTCAGGGCGCCGAGCCGGTCGCGAAACAGCCGCCCCTGCGGGTGGGCCGGGATCACGCCCCAGCCGGTCTCCTCGGCGACCAGGATCACCGGCGCACGGGTACGCCCGAGCTGCTCGAGCAGACGCTCGACCTCGGCCGCCCACTCGACCTCGGCGGCCTCCAGCCAGTTGGCCACCCAGGTGCCGAGCGAGTCGACCAACAGACAGTGACCGGTGCGGTCGTGCTCGGCCAGCGCCGCGACCAGCGCGCTCGGCGCCTCACAGGTCAGCCACTCGGCCGGGCGACGCACGCGGTGCGCCTCGATACGCGCGCACCACTCGGCGTCTTCGGGGTCGAGCGCGGCGGTGGCGACATAGACCACCGTCAGCCCGGAGTCACGCGCCAGACGCTCGGCCCACTCGCTCTTGCCGCTGCGCGCCGGACCGGTTACCAGGATGGCGCCGGTACGCGGCTCGATGGGGTGATCGGGACGCATCTCAGGCATCGTAGCCCAGCACCGGCGAGAGCCAACGCTCGGCCTCCGCGAGCGTCATGCCCTTGCGCGCGGCATAGTCCTCGACCTGATCCTTCTGCACCCGGCCGATACCGAAATAGCGCGACTCGGGGTGCGAGAGATACCAGCCCGAGACCGCCGCCGTCGGCCACATCGCATAATTCTCGGTGAGGCTGAGATCGATGCGCCGCTCGGGTTCGAGCAGCTGCCACAGGGTGCCCTTCTCGGTGTGATCGGGGCAGGCGGCGTAGCCCGGTGCCGGGCGGATGCCGCGGTAGCGCTCGGCGATCAGCGCGTCGTTGTCGAGGGCCTCGTCCGGCGCATAGCCCCAGAAGCGGGTGCGCATCAGCTGGTGCAGCCGCTCGGCGAAGGCCTCGGCGAGACGGTCGGCCAACGCCTTGAGCATGATCGCGCTGTAGTCGTCGTGATCGGCCTCGAAGCGTTCGAGATGCGCGTCGATACCGTGCCCGGTGGAGACGGCGAAGGCGCCGAGATAGTCGGCCCGGCCCGAGTCGCGCGGGGCCAGATAGTCGCTCAGGCAGAGGTTGGGCTGGGTGCCGTCCTGGGCGCGCAGCATCTGCTGGCGCAGGTGATGGAGCACCACCTGCGGCTCGGCGCGGGTCTCGTCGGTATAGAGCGCGATGTCGTCCTCGCCCCAGGCGTTGGCCGGGAACAAGCCAAAGACGCAGCGCGCGCGCAGCCAGCGCTCGCGCACCAGACGGTCGAGGAAGGGCAGCGCCTCGGCATAGAGTTCGCTGGCTTCCTTGCCGACGATCTCGTCCTCGAGGATCGCCGGGAACTTGCCCGCCAGCTCCCAGGCCTTGAAGAAGGGCGTCCAGTCGATGCAGCCGACCAGATCGTCGAGCGGATAGTCCTCGATCACCGCGATCACCCCGTCGCCGACCCGCTCCAGGCGCAGATCGATCCCCTCGGGGACGACGAAGTCGGGATCGAGCAGCGCCGGGCGCGGCGGCTGGTAGTCCGCCCAGTCGAACACCGGCCGGTTGGCCCGCGCCGCATCGATCGGCATCGCCTTGCGCACCGTGCGCTTGCCCTCGCGATCGGCGCGCACCTTGGCGTATTCCTCGCGGATACCGGTGACATAGCCGGCGCGCTGCCCCTCGCTGAGCAGGTTGGAGGCGACACCGACGGCGCGCGAGGCATCGGGGACATAGATCACCGGGGCCTCGCGCTGCGGGGCGATCTTGATCGCGGTATGGAGCTTGGAGGTGGTCGCGCCGCCGATCAGCAGCGGCATCTCCATGCCCTGGCGCTCCAGTTCCTTGGCCACGTGCACCATCTCGTCGAGCGAGGGGGTGATCAGCCCCGACAGCCCGATGATATCGACCTGCTCCTCGCGGGCGCGCTGGAGGATGGTCTCGGCCGGCACCATGACGCCGATGTCGATCACCTCGTAGTTGTTGCACTGCAGCACCACGCCGACGATGTTCTTGCCGATGTCGTGCACATCGCCCTTGACGGTGGCCATCAGGATGCGACCGTTGTTCTGCTGCTCGCTGCCGGAGGCGGCGCGCTCGGCCTCGAGGAAGGGGAACAGATAGGCCACGGCCTTCTTCATCACTCGCGCCGACTTGACCACCTGCGGCAGGAACATCTTGCCGGCGCCGAACAGGTCGCCGACATGGTTCATGCCCGCCATCAGCGGTCCCTCGATGACGTGCAGCGGGCGCCCCAGGGCCTGACGCGCCGCCTCGGTGTCCTCATCGATGTACTCGGTGATGCCCTTGACCAGGGCATGCTCCAGGCGCTTCTCCACCGGCCAGCTACGCCACTCCTGATCCTGCTGGCGCGACTCGCCGTTGCCACCGCCGCCGGCCTGATACTCGGGGGCGATGTCGAGCAGTCGCTCGGTGGCCTCGGCACCGCGGTTGAGCACGACATCCTCGACCGCCTCGCGCAGCGCCTCGGGCAGGTCGTCGTAGATCGCCAGCTGACCGGCGTTGACGATGCCCATGTCCATCCCGGCGCGGATGGCGTGGTAGAGGAAGACGGCGTGGATCGCCTCGCGCACCGGGTTGTTGCCACGGAAGGAGAAGGAGACGTTGGACACGCCCCCGGAGATCTTGGCGTGCGGCAGGGTGCGCTTGATCTCGGCGACCGCCTCGATGAAGTCGACGGCGTAGTTGTCGTGCTCCTCGATGCCGGTGGCGACGGCGAAGATGTTGGGGTCGAAGATGATGTCCTCGGGTGGGAAACCGACCTGCTCGGTGAGCAGCCGATAGGCACGGGTACAGATCTCGACCTTGCGCGCGCGGGTATCGGCCTGACCGACCTCGTCGAAGGCCATCACGATCACCGCCGCGCCGTAGCGCCGACACAGCCGCGCCTGGTGGAGGAACTTCTCCTCACCCTCCTTGAGCGAGATCGAGTTGACGATCGGCTTGCCCTGGACACACTTCAGCCCGGTCTCGATCACCTCCCACTTGGAGGAGTCGACCATCACCGGCACCCGGGCGATCTCGGGCTCGGCGGCGACCAGGTTGAGGAAACGGCGCATCGCCGCAACGGCGTCGAGCAGCCCCTCGTCCATGTTGACGTCGATCACCTGGGCGCCGTTCTCGACCTGCTCGAGCGCCACGCTCAGTGCGGTGTCGTAATCCTCTTCCTTGATCAGCCGACGGAAGCGCGCCGAGCCGGTGACATTGGTCCGCTCGCCGACGTTGACGAACAAGGCGTCGGCGCCGATGTTGAGCGGTTCGAGCCCGGAGAGCCGACAGGCCGGAGCGATCTCGGGGCGCTGTCGCGGCGAGACCTCGGCAACCGCCGCGGCGATCGCGCGGATGTGGTCCGGGGTGGTGCCGCAGCAGCCGCCGACGATGTTGAGGAAGCCACTGCGCGCCCACTCCGAGACCTGCCCGGCCATGGTCTCGGGGTCGAGGTCGTAGCCGCCGAGTTCGTTGGGCAGTCCGGCGTTGGGGTGGGCCGAGACATGACACTCGGCGATGCGGGAGAGCTCCTCGACATAGGGACGCAGCTCGCTCGGGCCGAGCGCGCAGTTGAGCCCGACCGAGAGCGGCTCGGCATGACGCAGCGAGTTGTAGAAGGCCTCGGTGGTCTGGCCGGTAAGGGTGCGCCCGGACTGGTCGGTGATGGTGCCCGAGAGCATGATCGGCCGCTCCACCCCGTCCTCGTCGAACACCTGGCGCACGGCGAACACCGCGGCCTTGGCGTTAAGGGTGTCGAAGATGGTCTCGATCAGGATCAGGTCCGCCCCACCCTCGATCAGCCCGCGGGTGGACTCGGCATAGGCTGCCACCAGGGTGTCGAAGTCGATGTTGCGCTTGCCCGGATCGTTGACGTCGGGCGAGATCGAGGCGGTGCGATTGGTCGGGCCGAGCACCCCGGCGACGAAACGCGGCCGCTCCGGGGTGGAACAGGCATCGGCGGCGACGCGGGCCAGTCGCGCCGCCTCGACGTTGATCTCGCGGGCGAGCGCCTCCATGCCGTAGTCGGCCATCGCCACCGAGGTGGCGTTGAAGGTGTTGGTCTCGATGATGTCGGCGCCGGCTTCGAGATAGTCGCGATGGATGCCGACGATGACCTCGGGCTGGGTGAGCACCAGCAGGTCGTTGTTACCCTTGAGGTCGCAGGGCCAATCGGCGAAGCGCTCACCACGGTAATCGGCCTCGGTCAGACCATGACGCTGGATCATGGTGCCCATGGCGCCATCAAGGATCAGGATCGAGCGTTCGAGACGCTCACGGATGAGGGCATTGGAGTCAGTCATGGGTGCTCGCGGATGTTCAGTGGCAACGCGCGCCGGATCGTCGCGTGTCCCGGCGCTCCCGACCGAGCCCGTACACGACACCGTGCGGACGTCCGCTCCGTTGCTGTCCGCCCCGGACCTGCGGACCGCTCCATCCGGATCCGGGGTGGAGGCCCATTCGGCGCGAAGACCGTCGAGAGGAGACCGGCGCGACGCACGCGAGGTGTTCAGCACCGGGCTAGTCAGTGAAGACCCTGGGGGTTCGGGACACGCGTAGGCAAGTCTCGGACGATAACAGAAAACGAGATCGAGTTCCGCATCCAAGGGCCGAGCGCCCTCGCCCCGCGTTGGGGGCACTCCAGCCGGAGGGCTACCCTGCTCACCCGTCGTACCGTTGACGGTGACCTTTGCGGCAGTGTGCCCGCACCTTGTCGAACACATCCGTGCAACCTTCGGCGAGCGGCATCAGACGATGCGCCTCAAGCAAGGGCTCGCCCGTTTCACCCCAGACCCATCACAGGCTCCAAGGGGCTACCCCATGCCCCAGGTCCGTTCGCACACCCCAGGGGCAGGCAGATAACGCGCGGTCAGTAGCGAGACCGGCGTGGGTTCCAGTCGTGCATCATCGCCACACTGGCGATCAACCTTCATCCCGACCTCGGTCTCATCGGCCATCGAGCTGGCGCAACAGCGCCTCGGCCTGCCCGCGCTCGGCGAAGGTCTCCGTGCCCCGCAGCAGCGACTGGAGCAACGCCCGCGCCTTGGCGTCCTCGCCGGCGGCGTGGAGGATGCGCGCCTTGTGGAACTGCATGGTGACATTGCCCGGTGCGCCGGCGAGCGCCTGGTCGATCAGGGTGCGCGCCTCCTCGATCTCGCCGGCGCCGAACAGCACCATCGCCAGGGTGTCGGTGATGCTGGGCACGGCCGGGGCGAGACCGTGGGCGCGTCGGGCGAGATCGATCGCACGCGCCGGATCACGTTCGCGCAGCAACCAGGCGAGGTTGTTGAGCGCGACCAGGTTCTCGGGCTGGATCTCGAGCACCTGCTCGAACTGCTCGATCGCCGCCTCGGGCTGATCGAGCTGATCGAGATAGAGCTGGGCGAGCGCGAAACGGGTCTCGACGTCCTCCGGGTTGGCGTCGAGCCATTGCGCCATCTCGGTCGCGGCCGTCTCGGGCTCGCCCGCGGCCAGCTGCGCCTGCGTCAGACGTCGCAGATTGAGCCCCGAGGGGGCCTGCTCGAGCAGCGCGCGAAAGCGCGATCGGGCCTCCTCGACCTCGCCCTGACGCAGCGCCAGGCGACCCTCGAGTGCGAGCACATCGGGATGCTCGGCACCGACGACCTCGCGCAACGCGGCGATGCGCGCGACGGCCTCGTCGACCTTGCCCTGGACGATCGCATACTGCGCCAGACCACTGAGCGCCGGTACCGACTCGGGGTCGAGCGCAAGCGCCGATTCGAGCGCCCGCGCCATCCGTTGCGGTCGCTCCAGTCCGGCCTCGGCGAAGGCAAGCGCGACGAAGGATTTGGCCGTCGGCACCAACTCGGTGAGACGCAGCAGGGTGTCACGCGCGGCCTGGTAGCGCTCGAGCGCAAGCTCGGCCTCGCCGCTCAGGGCGAGCAGGTTGAGGTCTTCGGGATGGTCCGCGCGCACCGGTTCGAGCACCGCGAGCACGCGGGCCGGGGCACCGGCGCGCAGATGGAAGGCGGCGAGATAGAGCCGCGGCTGCAGCGCGCTCTGATTGAGCGCCACCGCGGCCTCGAGATAGTCCTCGGTGGCCGCGCGATCGTCACGCTGCAGCGCCACCTGCGCCAACCCGACCAGCGGCGCGATCGCCTCGGGGTGGGCCTGGTGCGCGGTCTCGTAGAGCGTCTGCGCCGCTGCCGGATCACCGGCCTCGAGCGCCAGCTCGGCCAAGCCGCCGCTCGCCGCGACATTGGTCGGATCGAGTTCGAGCGCACGCCGCCAGGCGCTCGTCGCCTCATCGTCACGCTCCATGCGTCGCAGCACCTGACCGACCAGCACATGGGCACGTGCCGCCTCGGGACGCCGCGCACGCAGCGCCTCGGCCGCCTCCAGCGCGGCGTCGGGGTCGCCGGCGCGCAGCTGACCGAGCACCAGCTGCTCTGCCGCCTCCCACAGCGCGCCGCCCGGCACGAGCGCGGCATCGGCATTGTCGAGCAGACGGTCGAAGGCCGCAGCGGCGGCGCTACGATTGCCCTGCAGCTGCGCCAACCGGCCAGCGATCAACAGCACCTCCGGGTGATCGGCGCCGAGACGCGACGCCAGGACCCGCAGCCAACGCTGGACCGCCTCCTGATCGCGCTCGGCGAGCGCCAGACGCGCCAGCCCTCGCAACGCGGGGACGAAGCCCTCGTCGATCCGTTGCGCCCGCTCCAGCGCCTCGCCGGCGGCCTCGAGATCACCGAGACCGAGACGCGCCGAGGCCAGCGAGACCAACACCCTGGGGTCCTGCGGGGTCAGGCGCTCGAGCCGCTCGAGCGTCGAGGCGGCATCGCCATAGCGTTGCAGCACCAGCTCGGCGTCGGCCGCCAGACCGAGCAGCAGGACATTGTCCGGGAACGCGTCCAATGCTTCGGTGGCGGTACGCAACGCCTGCTCGGGGGCATCGGTGCGCAACTGATAGGCGGCGCGATAGAGCTGCGGCTCGAGCGCCTCGGGATCGGCCGCGCGCGCGCGGCGCAGATAATCGTCGGCACCGCTCAGGTCGTCCTGCGAGACGGCGACCCGGGCCAGCGCGATCAGCAGCGCCACGCTGTCGGGGTGATGCTCGAGCCCGCGTTCGAGTTCGGCGCGCGCGCCATCCACGTCACCACTGCCGAGCCGGATCACCGCCAGCCCGCTGAGCGCGGCGAGGCTGCCGGGATCACGCTCCAGCGCGGCGTTGAACACCTCGACGGCGGCCTCGGACTCCTGGCGACGTAGATGCACCGCGCCGAGCAGCGCCAGCGCGCGCACCGACTCGGGTGCTCGGTCACGGTAGGCGCGCGCGGCCTCGAGCGCGCCGTCGAGGTCGCCGCTACGCAGCTGACCGATGACCAACTGCTCGCTCGCGCCCTCGAAGTCGGGGGCCTGTTCGAGGGCATCCTGCAACGCGCGCAGCCCTTCCTCGGCATCGCCCTGATCGAGCAACGCCACGCCGAGCCGGGCGTTGACGGTCGCCGACTCGGGGATCTCGGCCTTGACCCGACGCAGATAACCGACGCCCTCGTCGCGCTTGCCCTGGCGCATCAGCGCCGAGGCCAGCAGATCCATGGTGGGCAGATCGTCGGGGGCCTGTTCGAGGATGTATCGCGCCTGTCTCTCGGCCTCGGCCACGTCGCCGGCCTGGAGCAACGCGGTCGCCAGCAGGCGACGCGCGGCAAGATCATCGGCACGCTCGGAGACGGCGCGCTGCAGATGGATCAGCGCCAGCTCGGGCTCGCCCAGGGCGAGCCGGGTGGCGCCTGCGAGATAGAGCGCGGGACCGAAATCGGGGCTGTCGCCGAGGGCGGCATCGAGCGACTCGATCGCCCCGGAGAAGTCCTGCCGGCTATAGCGCAACATGCCCTGGGCGTAGTCGACCAGGGCGCTGTCCTTGATCACCCGGCGCAGCCGATCGATATCCTGTTGCGCCTCGTCGAGCTTACCGACCTGGATACGCACATAGGTCCGACCGAGTTGCGCCCTGACCCGCTCGGTGGGTGAATCCATTGCCTTGCCATAGGCCGCCTCGGCAGCGGCAAGGTCGTCCTCGCCTCGCGCGATGTCGCCCAGCAGCGCCCAGGCGCCACCGACAACCGCCTGATCGTCGGCCGCGACCGCCCGCTCGGCCAAGGTACGGGCATCGGTCATCTCCGCGGAATTGAAATGGACTCTGGCCATCGCCAACTGAGCACGGAACGACGTATCATCGGCTTGCAGCGCGGCCACCGCCTCACGCTCGGCGCGCTCGCCGTCACCCTCTCGCAAGGCGGCTTCCGACTTGATGGCCAAGATTTCAGCACGCAGCGCATCGCTGGCTTGCTCAGGGACGGAAAGCGCATCGATACGCGTCATCTCGCCCTGGATCAACCAGGTTCGCGCCAGCCAGGGCTGCAGTGCCAACGGCTCGGCGCCGAGCCGCTGCGCGCGCTCGAACTCCTGCCCGGCGGCAACCGCATCTCCTAGTCTCAGGAAGGCGCGCCCCAGCAGCACCCGCGCCTCGGCGTTCTGCGGCTCGGCCTGCAACAGATTCTTGAAGGCGATGACGGCCGCGCGCCACTCCCCCTCGGCGAGTGCGCTCTGGCCCTGGCTCATCAGCTCGGCGGGATCGCCGGCCGAACGCCCGGCCTCGCAACCGCTCCCCAGCGGCACCAGAACCACTGCAACCAGCCACCACTTGCGCAACACCGTCAAGCTCGTCATCGTTCTCCCCTCAACGACCGATTCAATGGATGGACCGCAGCCGTCCGCCCCATCGTCCGTCATCGCCAAGCGCGTGGACGGACGCAAGAAGACGCGATGGATACCCCGCAAGGCCCGAGCGATCATGCCGGATCGTGGACGCAAACTCAACGCGCCCCCGCCTCCGCCGAGCAACGGGCACGACGACGGCCATCACCGCGCAGCCCCGGCCTCCCGGCACAGTCCGGATGCCAGGCGACGCGGTGGACCGTGGCGACCCCGGGTGATGGGAATGAACTCAGACGCCGCGCATTGCCAACATCGCGCGCATGTAACCTATTGCGCGCGCCCTGAGTCACCATATCCGAGATCGTCATGCCCTTACACAGATTCGAATTCGAGACCGCGTTCAGTCGCAACATCGGCTGGCTGACCCAGCAGGAACAGCAGGACCTGCGCCAGCGGCGCGTAGCCATCGCCGGACTCGGCGGCGTCGGCGGCAGTCATCTGATGACCCTCACCCGGCTCGGGCTGGGTGCCTTCAACATCTCCGACTTCGACACCTTCGGCCTGGTCAACTTCAATCGCCAGGCCGGTGCCTCGCTGCGCTCGATCGATCGCCCCAAGATCGAGGTGGTCTCGGAGATGGCGCGCGACGTCAACCCCGAACTGGAGATCCGGGCCTTTCCCGAGGGGATCAAGGCCGACAACGTCGATGCCTTCCTCGAGGGCGTCGACGTCTATGTCGACGGACTCGACTACTTCGCCGTCGAGGCACGGCGGCTGGTGTTCGCCGCCTGCGCGCGCAAGTCGATCCCGGCGGTCACCGCCGCACCGCTCGGCATGGGCGCGGCGGTGCTGGTGTTCGTGCCCGGCGGGATGGGCTTCGAGGACTATTTCCAGCTCGAGGGCTACAGCGAGGACGAGCAGCTGATCCGTTTCCTCCTCGGGCTGTCGCCGGCGATGCTTCAGCGCAGCTATCTGGTCGCGCCCGAGGCGGTCGACTTCGACCGCCATCTCGGTCCCTCGACACCGATGGCCTGCGAACTCTGCGCCGGGATCGCCGCGACCCAGGTGCTCAAGCTACTCACCGGGCGCGGCCGGGTGATCGCCGCACCGCGGGCATTGCACTTCGACGCCTATCGCAACAAGCTCAGCATCACCTGGCGTCCCGGCGGCAATCGCAACCCGCTGCAGCGCATCGGGCTGGCCATCGCCAGACACCAGCTCAAGCGCATGCGCGAGACGACCTGAACGCCGGACATCACCCTCGACCAAGGACAAGGACCCTGGCATGACAGCCCCACGCCTCCCCGGGGCGCTCGCACTCGCGCTGCTGCTGTTGCTCGGCGCGCTCTCGGGCGCCCTGTTACCCAGACTCCATCTCGACAACGCCCCCGAGGCCTACTTCCCGGGCGACGCCCCGGCGGTACGCTTCGAGTCGGCGCTGCGCGCGGACTTCCCCCCGGATCAGGTGCTGATCGCCCTGTTCGAGGGCGAGGACCTGTTCAGCGACGCCTTCCTCCAGCCCTTCTTCGGGCTGATCGAGGACATCGAGCGCAACCCCAGGGTCGAGCGGGTGCTGGCGGTGGCCGGTGTCGACCACATCAGCGGCACCACCGAGGGCTTCGTCGTCGAGCCACTGCTCGATGCCGAGATCGCCGCTGCACTCACCCCCGCCGAGCGCCGTCAGCGAGTGCTCGACGATCGCCTCGCCGCCTCCTACCTGGTCGCCGACGACGGCCAGGCCATGGCGTTGATCGTGCGCCCGCTCGAACTCAGCGACAGCCTGCAACGTCTCGCGCTCGAACAGGACACCCGAGCGGCCATCGCCGCGGCCGGACTGGACGGGCGGCTGACGGCCATCGCCGGGCAGGTGGCGCTCGACGTCGCGCAGCTGCGCGCGATGATCCACGACACCCTGATCTTCGTGCCGGCAACCATGGGGTTCGGCCTGCTGATCATCTGGCTGATGTTCAGGCGGGTGCTGGCGGTGGCGGTCAGCGCCCTGGTGATCGCGGTGGTGGTCAACCTCACCGTCGCCTTGCTGGTGCTCGCCGGCAAGCCCTACACCCTGGTCTCGGCACTCCTGCCGCCGCTGATGTCGGCGCTGACCATCGCCTCGCTGATCCATTGGCTCAACGCCCTGGCCCAGGCCACGCGTCACGGACTCGCCGGGAGCGCGCGCATCGACTGGGCGCGACACCGGGTCGCCCGCCCCATCCTGTTCACCGCTTTGACCACCGCCGCCGGGCTGGCCTCGCTCGGCTTCAGCCCGATCCAGCCGATCGCCGCCTTCGGCCTGGTCGCGGCGGCGGGGATGCTCGCACAGTGCGCGATCGTGATCGGGTTGGTGCCGCCGATCTTCGCGCGCTGGGACCGTGGCGCGTGGCAAACCCGCCGGACACTGCGACCGCTCGACCACGCGGTCGGACGGCTGCGCCATCTCGGCATGCGTCACGCCGGTTGGGTGCTCGCTGTCACCGCCCTGGTGCTGGCGCTGGGGATGCCGCAGATCTGGCGCATCCACACCGAGACCGACATGCTGCGCTTCTTCACCCCGGCGCACCCCATCACCCAGGCCAACACCCGCATCCAGGAGCGCCTGATCGGCACTACCACCCTGGAGCTGGTGTTCGACGCCGGCGCGCGCGACGCGCTCAAGCGCCCCGAACGCCTGGCGCTGATCGACACCGTGCAAGACTGGCTCGAGGACCAGCCCGAGGTCGGCCACAGCCTGTCGATGATCGATCTGATCGAGGAAATGCACTGGGGCTTCCACGACGAACGGGCCGACTACCGCGCCCTGCCCCGCGACCCCCGGCTGATCGCCCAGTATCTCTTCATCTACGACGGCACCGACCTCTACGAGCTGGTCGATCGCGAGTTCGCCCGCACCCGGCTGACGCTCAACCTCGACATCCGTGGCGCGCGCGCGATCAACGCCTTCATCGCGCGGGTCGAGACACGGCTCGCCGAACTCGACCTGCAGGGCATGGAGGTGCGGGTGGCCGGGTTCGGCCGGCTGTTCGCCGATCAGGAACGGCTGCTCATCGACGGCCAGATCCGCGGACTGGCCGCCGCCGTGGTGCTGATCTCGCTGTTCATGCTGGCGATGTGGCGCCGCCCCGGCGACGCCGCGCTGTGCATGGTGCCGAACCTCGCGCCGATCCTGCTGATCTTCATCGCCATGGGGGTGCTCGGGATCTGGCTCGACATGGCCACCGCGATGATCGCCAGCGTTACCGCCGGCATCGCCATCGACGACACCATCCATCTCTTCCACGCCTACCGTCGCAACCTCGCCGCCCACGGCTCGCGGGTCTGGGCGCTGGCCCGAGCCTATCAGCACAGCGGTCGTGCGGTGGTCGCCACCACGCTGATCCTGTGCGGCCAGTTCCTGCTGCTCGGCAGCTCCGAGTTCGTGCCGACGCGTGAGTTCGGCCTGCTCACCGCCGTCGGTCTGCTCACCGCGTTGATTTTCGATCTGCTGCTCTTCCCGGCCCTGCTGATGGCCGTCGGACGACTGCGCGATCGGCGCGCGCGGGCGGACTGGACAGCCCGGTGAAATCGCACCAGACTTTGCGCAGTGTCAGTGGGGCGCGAACCGGACGCGCGAGCGCCGCCAACGCGCCCCACTGAAAACCCCAAGCGCCGCGCCGGGCCTTGCCGACCGCCGCGCCACCGAGCCTGAAGCGAGGAAGCCCATGTCGAGTCCATCGCCCCGCCCCCAGCGGACGTCACGACGGCTCGTGCCGCCCCGGACCCATCACTGGACGGCGGCGCTCGCGCTGCTGCTCGCCTGCTGCATGCTCACCCCGGCGCAGGCCGACCCCAAGGGAGAGCGCCTCGCCCGGCAGGTCTACGACCGCCCCGACGGGCGCGATCTCACCACCCGCGGCACCATGGTGCTGCAGGAGCGCGGTCGCGCCCCGCGCACCCGCGAGATGTTCATCTATCGTCGCGATCAGGGCGGCGGCGAGGTCTCCACCCTGATCCGCTTCACCGCGCCGGGCGATATCGCCGACACCGGGCTGCTGACCATCGATCATGGCGCAGGCGAGAGCGATCAATGGGTCTATCTGCCCGCGCTCGGCAAGCCCAGGCGCATCCCCGCCGCCCGTCAGGGCGGGCGCTTCGTCGGCTCCGACCTGTTCTACGAGGATCTGCGCGATCGCCGCGTCGCCCTCGACGAACACCGCTGGCTGCGTCAGGAGACCTACGAGGGCGTACGCACCGAAGTGCTCGAAAGCACCCCGGTCGACCCGGGCAACTCGGTCTACGGCAAACGGCTGAGCTGGATCCACCCCGAAGCGCTGGTGGCGCTGCGCATCGACTTCTTCCGCCCCGGTCAGAGCCAGCCCTTCAAGCGCTTCACCGCCCGTCGACTGGAGCGCATCCAGGGCTACTGGACGGTGACCGACAGCCTCATGACCGATCTCGGCAGCGGCCACCAGACGCGGATGACCAGCACCCTCACCCGCTATGACCGAGGACTCGACCCGGTGCTGTTCTCGCGCCGCGCGCTCGAGGATCCGGTGTTCGAGTCCAGGTTCCGGCCATGAGCGCCCGCGTCCTCGCACCACTGCTGCTGGCGCTCGCCACCGTCGGTGTCGAGGCGCAGGAGGTGCTGATCATCGGCGCACCCGAGACGCCGACGGCACTGCCCGAGCCGACGACAACGGCCGGGCAACGGGCGTTGCAACTCGGCATCGATCGGCTGTGGACCGAGTTCGGCGCCTTCACCGAGGGCGAGGCGCGCGCGGCCACCAGCGCCCACTTCACCGGGGTGATCGCCGCTGCATGGCGCCCGACACCGGCCTGGGAGCTGCGCGCGGCGCTACGCCTCGATGCCGACGCCCAATCCGGCGCCGAGCGCTTGCGCGCGCTCGCGCTCGACTACGACGAGAGCTATCTGCGCTACAGCACCCCGCGGCGACGCCTCACCCTCGGCGCGCAGACCGTGCTCTGGGGGCGGGTCGACGAGATCCCGCCGACCGACCGGCTCTCGGTACAGGACATCAGCCGCTTCGCCATCGACGAACTCGACGACCGCCGCCGTGCCGTGCCGCTGCTGCGCTGGGAGGAGTTCGGCACCGACCACAAGCTCGACCTGGTGGTGATCCCAGAATTCCGCCCCGCCGAGCTGCCCGACGACGACAGCGTCTGGTACCCGGTCGACCGTGACCAGGGACGACTGCTGGGCATCCGCTCCGATCCACTGCTCGCGGCCCTGGTGCGCGGCGCCAGCACGGGCGACGATCGCCCCGGCGGCGCCGGCGCCGGTCTGCGCTTCAGCCAGAGTCTGAGCGGTCTCGACTACGCACTCACCGTGCAGCACACCCGTCACTCACTGCCCTACTACGAACTCGACCCGGCGGTGCGGCGTGCGCTCGCCGCCGGCGCCGATGTCGCCAGCGCGCTCGCCGCCGGCGGCGAGCGCCCGACCTTCCTCGGGCGTCACCCCTACACCACCATCCTCGGCGGTGACCTCGGAGTGGTGATCGGCGGCGCCACGCTGCGGCTCGAGGCCGCCTGGCTCAGCGATGTCCCGGTGACTACCCGCGACCTGCGTCTCGACACTGTTGCCGGGCTCGACTGGGTGGCCGGGATCGAGTTCTACCCGGGCGACGCCGACACTCGCATCAACCTGCAGCTGGCCGGGCGTCACCTGCTCGACGCACCACCGGTGATCGACTGGGTCGACACCCTCAGCCTCAACGGCCAGCTCGAGAGCGAGTGGGGACAGGGTCGCTGGCGTGGTCGGCTACGCTTCGCTGCGGGACTCAACCGCCACGACCTCTATCTCAACCCCGAGATCGCCTACATCGCCCGCGAGCCCCACGAGTTCTATCTCGGGGTGCACTACTTCGACGGTGAGGACGGCACCTTCGGCGACTTCTATGCCGACGACACCCTCATCGCCACCGGCTGGCGAGTGCGTTACTGAGCCACTGAGACATCCCGCACAGGAGTGTCGGCAGACTTTACAACCAGCCCCACACATGTCTGCAAGAACTCCAACAAAAAACGTAAGCGACTGAAGTAAAACAATAAAAAAATTTGGCCCGACATCTGCATATAGCTCCATCGAGGGCCGCGTGACTCCGGCAAAGGAAGCTGCCGACGGCGCCCCGACAGCGCGCATACAGCTCAACCTCGCAGGAGTGAAACCATGAAGACCTTGACGATCTCGCTGGCCGCAGCGACCGCCCTGACCGCCAATGTCGCCAGCGCCGGCCTGATGTACATCAACCTCCCGGACAACAGCTACGACGCTGGCCGCTTCATCGGCGCGCCGGACGCGAACACCATGACCGGGACCTTCGACGAGTTCGGCTACAGCCAGCTGCTCGCGACCTCGATCTACGACTTCACCGACGGCTCGGTGGCCGGGTCCTTCTTCGACACCAACGACCCCGCCACGCTCGCCAGCTACGGCATCCCGACCTCCGGGACCGCGCTCGACGGCGTCACCACCGTTGATCTGGTCATGCCGAACTGTCCGCTCGGCCAGTGCGACATCGACGCCCTGAGCCCGTTGGTGCCGCCGCTCGCGACCGACAACGAAGGCTTCCTGCAGACCTGGGATCTGCAGGTCGAGTACACCTTCTTCGGTGACCTCGGCGCCAGCGGTCCCACCTATACCGGCGGCACCTTCGATATCTACTTCAACGACTTCACCGACGACACCAACGACCGTCTGGTGCTGACCGGAGAACTCACCGGCTCGGCGCTCAGCGGCGCCAATCTCGACCTGTTCTTCGACATCACCTTCGCCGAGGACAACTTCCTGTTCATCCAGGACGACAACGGTGTCTTCATCGATGCCTTCGACAAGCTCGCCGCCGGCGGCACCCCGACGCTGGAACTCGACACCAACGTCGATCCGCCGATCCCGACGGCCAACCAGCTGCTGCTCGTCGCCGGTCCCAGTGGCCCGGCCGCCGTCCGCCAGACCAAGCTCGACGGCTCGGTCACCGGCAGCATCCCCGAGCCGGCCACCCTCGGTCTGCTCGGTGCCGGTCTGCTCGGCATCGGCTTCGCCGGCAGCCGCCGTCGCAAGCACGCCTGATCTGCTGACCTCGCGTCAGCCGGCATGATCCGACGGCGGCCTCCGGGCCGCCGTCGGCGTTTGGGGAAGGGCCGCCAGCCGCCAGCCGCCAGTGGGCGTCTATACTCGATGCCTGCGCCCAATGCCCCGCAACCGCAAGGCTGCCAGAGGCGCGAAGCACGCGACCCGTCTTCGGTGTCGGCCTGCCATCAGCTGCGCGACGACGAGACAAACCACCTCCTATCACTGGTGGCTGATCGCTGGTCGCTGATGGCTGATCCCCCCTACATCCCGAGCAGCGCCAAGCCGCGCGGCAGCAACGGCAGCAGCAACGCGGTGAGCACCGCCGAGAGTCCCATCGCCAGGCCAGCCATCGCGCCCTCACGATGACCGAGCTGGAAGGCCCGGGCGGTTCCGATACCGTGTGCAGCGGTCCCCAGCGCCACCCCGATCACCGCCGGATCGCGGATCCCCAACCGGCGCAACACCCCGACGCCGAACAGCACCCCGACCAAGCCGGTGAGTACTACCAGGGCGGCGGTCAGCGCCGGGATACCGCCAAGCTTCTCGGCGATCCCCATGGCCACCGGCGTGGTCACCGACTTGGGCGCCAGCGAGAGCAGCACCATGCGATCGGCACCGAGGGCCGCCGCCAAGCCGACCGCACTGACAACCGCCACCACCGCTCCCACCACCAGGGCCACCGCGATCGGCAGCGCCAGCACATGCAGCTCGGCGCGCAGCCGATAGAGCGGGATGGCCAGCGCTACGGTCGCCGGACCGAGCAGGAAGTGGATGAACTGGGCACCGTCGAAGTACTGCGCATAAGGCGTATCAGTGAGCACCAGCAGCCCGATCAGGATCGCGATGCTCAGCACCACCGGATTGAGCAGCGCCAGCCCCCCACACCAGGCCTGGAGCCTGCGTGCGCCGAGCCACACCAGCAGGGTGAGGGTCAGCCAGAACAACGGACGCGCGGCGAGATAGACCCACAGCGTCTGAAGCGGCATCTCGGTCACGACCGCGCCCTCGCGTCCTGTACTCGACGCACCACCCACAGCGTGCCCTGCATGGCCAGCGCCGTGGCCACCAGGGTGATCAGGGTACCGAGCAACAGCGCCGCGCCCAGCGCCTGCCAATGGCCATACAGCAATTCCCAGTGGACCATCACCCCGACTCCGGCGGGGATGAACAGCAGCGGCAGGTGTGCGAGCAGCCCGTCGGCGGTCTCGGCAACGCGCTCGGCGAGCCCTCCGCGCACCACCAGTAGCATAAACAGCAGCAGCATGCCCAGCACCGGTCCGGGAAGCGGCCATCCGAACAGCAGGACGATGCTCTCGCCCAGCAGCTGACAGGTCAGGATCAGGGTCAGGGCCTCAATCATCTCGATCAGGACTCGCGTTCATGGAGGGTTGATGACAGTCGACATCGAGCCAGTGGCGAAAGCCGCGCTGATGGCATGCCCAACGTCGACGATGGCGAAAAGAGCACGAATTGTTTACGTCGATATGATTGACACCCTGAAAATTAAGCTTTTTATGGCATACCAACCCAAGATCGCAGAAAATTCGCACACAAAAAGACGAAAAAGCACTGAGACAAGGAGCAACTCAACGACTCAGAAACCTCATTGAGGAGCACAGAGTCGAACACTTAAAGTTTACGTCAGATTAATTTACGCTCTTTTAAAACAGCGGCTTGAGACTAGATTGTTTCAAGATCACAAATCACTGAACACTTCCTGTTCTGGAAGGCGCGATTTCGGCAGTCCGGCGTTGAAGTCAGCCTCGGCGCGATAGCCGAGTGCGACCAGCACCACGGCACTCAGCCCACGCGCGCGCAGACCGAGTTCGACATCGAGCACCTCGCGATTGAAACCCTCGATTGGGCAGGCATCGATGCCCAGGGTCGCGGCCCCGAGCAGGAGCGAGCCGAGCGCCAGATAGACCTGCTTCTCGGCCCATTGATCGAGATCGCCGAGTTCATCACGATGCAAGCCGACATAGAACCCCCGGGTGGCCCGCTGACGCGCCTCGGCCTCCTCGGTCGGGAAACGACCATCGGCACGCTCCTGCGCCAACAGGTGCTCGAGATAATCGTCATCGACCGCGGTGCGCGCGCAGAGGACGACCACGTGCGAGGCATCGACAACCTTCGGCGTGTTGTAGGTGTGGCCGGCCTCGGTGGACACGCTCACCCGCGCCTTGCCGGACTCGGTGGCGGCGATGACGAAGTGCCACGGCTGGGCGTTGACCGACGAAGGGGCGTGGCGCAACAGCGTGCGCAGCATCTCGATCTCGGCCTCGGGGATGCGGCGCTCGGGATCGAAGGCCTTGGTGGCGTGACGGGTCTGGGCGTAATGGGCAATGTTCATCGGCATCGAGCACGCGATCAGGGCGTGCCTCCTCGGGAAGGTCAGTCACAGGCACAGCGCTACGGTGCGTACCGAGCGCGTGTGCCACTCAATGGGGTATCCCCGACCGGGGGTCGAGCGAGATCGGGCCGGGCGGTCGAGACAGGGCCGATTGGCAGGCTACCAGATCGAGCAAGCGCGAGGCGATAGGGCGCACTAGCGGCGACGGCGAGTGCCGCGTGCCGCCCAGGACCAGACGGCGGAAGAAGGGGGGACGAGGGCCAGTCGAAGAAAGCTTTTCGTGTACAAAGACTGCTGCATGCCTATGCTTTCAGTCGTCAGCGTCAGCAACACAACTGCAGATACACGAGGATCCACGCATGAAACGGCTCATCGTCTGCTGCGACGGCACCTGGCAACACCTCGAGTCCGACTACCCCACCAATGTCGTCCAGCTCGCCCAGGCAGTGCTCCCCCAGGGCCGCGACCCGGCGACCGAGCAGGTCGTCTATTACGACGAGGGCGTCGGCGCCGAGGGCGGCGTCGGCCTGATCACCCGCGAACTCACCGCCATCATCGGTGGAGTCATCGGGCGCGGCATCGACAAGAACATCATGGACGCCTACCGCTTCCTGGTGCTCAACCATCAACCCGACGACGAGATCTATCTGTTCGGCTTCAGCCGTGGCGCCTACACGGTACGCAGCCTCGCCGGGCTGATCGGCGCCGCCGGCCTGCTGCAGCACCACCAGCTGCGCTATATCCGCGAGGCCTACGAGTTCTATCGTGACCCCGACGCCGACAGCGACGAGGTCGCCCGTTACCGCGCGTTTCGTGATCGTCACGACCCGCAACCGGTAGCGATCCGCCTGCTCGGTTGCTGGGACACGGTCGGCAGCCTCGGCTTCCCCGACATGATCCCCGGACTGACCCTCGACCGCGCGCTCAACCGCCGCTACCGCTTCCACAACAACCGCATCGGCGCGCACGTCGAACAGGTCGCCCATGCCGTCGCGATCGACGAGGCCCGCGCTCCATTCATGGTCACTCTCGCCGATGCCGAGGACCCGATGCGCACCCAGGTGCGCGAGACCTGGTTTCCCGGCGACCACGGCTGTATCGGTGGCGGCAGCTTCGTCAAGCGCGGGCTCTCGAGCATTACCCTGCGCTGGATGCTCGAGCAGGCCGGCGACCTCGGTCTGGAGAGCGACACCCGACACATCGAGATCGATGTCAGCGGCCACTTCAAGCGCAAGGCACCGGTCCTCGAGGGCCTGGCCCCCGAGGATCCCTGCATCTTCGTCGACAACGAGATCCCCTTTCCCTACTCCCCGGGTGAGCGCGACCCGGCGCGCCTGCACCGCGAGACACGTCCCCGACTCCAGGCCCACGCCCCGCATCAGCAGGTGGACCTCCATACCAGCGTCGGCCAGCGCTGGCGCGACTGCCCGTGGTGGCGGCCGCAGCCGCTCGCCCCCTTCGCCGCCACCCTCGATCGCTGGGCCGAGGATCATCCCAACCCGCTCGTCGAACTGCCGGCCGACGGTCGCCTTGCCCCCGGTCAGGACGTCGAGGTCGAGGTCGCCGCCCGCACCCGCGATCTCGTCGAGCAGTCCTGGCGGCTCCACCTCGAGGCCGGCGCGACCTACGCCTTCGCACTCAGCCCGACCCAGGTCTGGCAGGACGGCGAACTGCCACCCTGCTCGGCCGATGGCTGGGACCGGCAGGATCTGCGCGGCCTGCGCCGCCTGCTCCGCCCGGTGATCCACCTGTTCGAGAATCAGCGCCAGAACCCGGAGGCCAACTGGTTCGAGCTGGTCGGCGAGATCCACGAGGCAGACGGCACCCGCCATCGCTTCCGCCTCGGCGCCCATCCAGCCGAGCGCTTCCAACCACCGGCAAGCGGCATGCTGCTGTGCTATGCCAACGATGCGCCGGATCATTACGACAACAACGCGGGACAGATCCGGCTGAGGATCAGTCGGCTGAGCTGAGTCCCGGCACGGGAGTCCTCGACATGGCACTGGACATCTCACCGCTGCTGATCGGTCATCCGGCGTCGCTGCTCGTCCTCGCCGGATTGCTCCTGCTGCTGCTCGCCCTGGTCGGCAGGATCGGTCGCATGCTCGAACTCTCCCGCGTCCGCCAACGATGGGCCTTGCTGATCGGCGCCGGGCTGACCCTGAGCGGATTGCTGCTGTATCCGCCAACGCCCCCGGAACAGCCATCCGACGGCACGCCACTCGGCTCGACCGCCGCACCGACGGTGCCACAGACACCCGAGTGCCGAGCGACGAGCGGCCCGGGCGACACGCCACCGGCCATCGCCATCGACGCGCTACTGGTCGAGGTCAACCGGAACGCCTGGCTGATCGAGGCCGGTCAACCACTGGAGGCCAAGCCAGGCGACTTGCTCGCTATCGAGTCGGTCATCCTCTGCGTCCCCACCACGACGGATGCCCGAGCCGGTAGCGCTCATGTCGAGTTCACCCCGGTCGACACCCAGGGTCGGACGATCACCCCGGCCGTCGCCGCAACCCGCGCTCGCCCCCTGATCCCGGGCCGCCAGACCCTGCCGGGTCCAGGCAAGGAATGGCGGATCGGCGCCGACTGGCGCCACCTCTCGGTCACGCTCGTGCACTACCCGGACGGCGGCGGCACCGCCAACCCGGACTGCGAACAAGGCGCCTGCGAGATCGACGACCGACTGATCCTGCCCTTCGATTGAAACAGCTCACGCTCCACGCAAAACCGACGGCGACCCACCCGAGTCGCCGTCAATCTCGATACACAGCCAACGCCGACAACGATACGTCCCGACAGGTCCAATCGCGCGCCGCGCTCAACTCGCACCGACCTCGACCCACCGGGGCACACCGAAGCGCCAATCGTTGCGGCAAAGACGCCTCCGCACATAGTGCTGCAGCGCCACGCGCACGCCAGGAACACGCAACAGCTCGCCGTTCACGGGAAGAAAGTCCAGCCTGAGCGCTTCCTGAGCGGCCTGCGGCAAATCGGGGTTGATCTCGAAGGTCAGCTCTTGCTGACAATGCCAATCATGATCCTCTTCGCTCGACATCCCCCGCTCATCGCTTGGAGTGGCCTCCATCACTCGGCTCAGGACGAAATCGAGAAACCTGGATGAGTCGTGGCAATACGCCCGGAAGTGATAACGACCGTCGGCGAACACCAGGTGATGCGGTGAGATCAGGCGGGAACGCGTCCTGCTTTTCGACCAGTAGCCGATCTCCACGGCCCTTTCCTGTCGGAGCGCCTCAAGCACGACACGCAGCGCGCCAGGGGCATAGAGAGGACGGACCAGCATGTCGGCATCCTGAAAGGGCAGATCACTCCAGTCCCGCTCCTCATAGAAATAACCGAGATGATTGACGGCACGCTGATAGTCGAGAAATCGCGCGACATCGTCGCGAATGTAGACCGCCTCGAAGCTCTCTGTCGCGACCTGACGACGCAGGCGTCGATCATGGCGCATCTGCCCCGGATGCTCTCGTTGATAGGCCTGGATCGTGCCTTGGGCATTCTGGCGAGCGATACCGAACTCCAGGGCAAGCTCTTTGGCGGTGAACCCTCCGCCCCATAAAAGGCGGGTCTCGATGAAAGCGAAGCGCCTAATGATGTCATGTTTCATGTCAGGCAATGCCTTGCTTATGGTTGATGCTTTTGCTTACACTCAAAGTGTAGCCTCCATCAAGGGATATCGCCATGGACATGCACAGGGTTCGCTTACAGCTTCGACCTGGAGAGCAGGCGGACTACCGTCATCAAGACCTCATCCACGACACCCTAATCAACGCCTGGATCGAGAGCGGCGCCCGGCCGGATCAGGTCATCGGCGCATCGGCCCAACCGTGGACCTTTGCCCCGCTCGGCTTCCACAACCAGCACCAAGGGCGGGCGCACACCCTTGTCGTCTCTACCCCGAGCGCGGAGCTGGCCGCGATCCTGGCCGCATTCGAGATCAGCGCACTGCGCCATGCGCGCACCACAACGGGCGAGTTGCTCGACTTCACCTCGGCAACCCTCGTGCACGAGTCACCACCGATGCTGTCCGAGCAAGCCACGCTAGGTGTTCTCACCCTCTCCCCCATCGTGATCCGGGACCGCTCGGCACCCGGCAAGCGTTGGCATACACGCCTCGACGCCTTCGACCTCTCCGCGGCGGTCAACACACGCCTGAGCCGTATCGCCGGCCGTGAGGTCGCCTTGGAGGTTCATCCCGACAGCCTCTACCTGCGCGCCAACCCTCGGCACTCGGTGCTGGTGAGTACCAAACGCATGCGTAATGGACACTCGGCCTTCGTCATCGGGATGAGCGCACCTCTGGTGCTCGCCGGCAGCCGCGAGGACCTGCTCCTGGCCTGGTATACGGGCCTTGGCGAAAAGACCCGCAACGGATTCGGCTGCATCGGTCTGGCCGAGGACGGGGTGGGACGATGAGCGATTCACTCACCCTGGCCAGCCAAGTGGCCGCAGACGTCTATCAGGCGTTGATGACCGAAGTCGTCGAGCCTTTCGTCTTGAAAGACCGCAAGGGTCACGTGCTCGATCAGAAGAAACAGAGGGATCTGAACGCGGGAAAGATCATCGACACGCGGGTCGTGCACCTCATGTCCATCAGCGGCAAGGGAGGATATGACCCCGACCCCGTCAAGAATGCGCGCTATGCCGAAAGCGCCAACATCACCCTGCTCGATCACTTGCTCTCGGTGACGCGTGGCGCCCTGATCTTCGCCGCACTCGACATCCTGGAGCGTACCCCGGACATCGACCTGGATGAACTGCGTGCAGAGCTGCGTATCCAGGCGGCCATCGCCTTCGTGCATGACATCGACAAGGATCTCTGTCTTCCACGTGGCACGCTGCTGTCACTGGAGGCAATCGCCGAGCGTTGGGCGCAATACGGGCTCGACCAGTTCACCGGCGATGCCCTGACAGCGGACCAGGTGCGATTTCTCATCGAGCATGTAGAAACCACCCAGGCGCATCGCAGCCCGCCGGCGGAGTATCCGCCCCGGCGTTTCTCGAGCTTGATGCGCTATGTCGCGCTGGCCGACAAGCTCGACGGACTCTGGCTCAAGGAAGGCATCGATGCGGTGCTGGAGCGTCTGCGCAAGGACGGCGCGCTCGACAGCGACCTGCTGCGTCACTGGACACTGATCGACCTGTTCGATCCGCACCACCCCTTTCTCGTCGATGAACTGCAGCGCGCCCTGTCCGCCTGCTGTAAACCCGTGCCGCCACTCATCGAGGGGCATCAGGACGGACGGCTGGTCATGCTGGTTCCCGCCGCGCAAGCAAATGAGATCCGCGACACCGCAATCCGCAAGGTGCGACGGTTTCTCGGACGCAAGCTTTTCGGACTCCGCATCAATGTCTCCAATCGCGGTCTGCCTGAAATCCTGGACTCACAGCCGGACCATGAGCAACTGACGGACTTTCTCTCGTCGAAACTGGAAGGGCGCGACCTCGCCGCACTCTTCCGGGTCAAGTCGACCCTCGCCAACGAGGCCATCACCCGAGCACTCGACGAACTCCTTGGCTGCATCGGCCTGGAACCCAACTGGCCGAAGGGACAGGGACAGACCATCACCCCCTACCCCAACCCAGAAGCCTTGTCGGGCAATGCCCAACACGCCCTGAGATCGGCCGCACACCTCGCCCTGCTCCTCAACTACAAGGCGGTGAAACAACTGCCGAGCTATGACGCACGCGAGCAGGCCGTGCTCGATGTCATCGCAGAGGAGCGACCCGCCTGGTTGAGCGCGATCGAGGACGCCGCATCACGACGCACCTTCACCAGCCTCTGGGCGACACAGCGCGCCACCACCAACCCGGATCTGTACGCCGACATTTGGGGGACTGGTGGGTTGCTGCACCACTGGCTGGAAGGCACGGACGACCAGCCCGGCCTGCGTGACAGCATCTTGGCTCAGGGAGAAAGCCGCCTCGATGCAGTGGTGTCGCATTTTGCCGAGCGACTCGACAACAAGCGCATGGCAGCCCCAGCGAACCTGGGTAAACGCTGCCTTATCACCGACATGCCGGTGCGCAAGGATGCGACGTTCAAAGACTCCGACAAGTTGTACGAGGTGAAGAAGTCCGCCTTCTCGGGGCGAGACGGACGGCTCGAGAACATCGACTCGGCCACCGGCGAAACGCACATTGCTCCAGTCTCCTATGCCGAGCATCGACTGCGCAGCGTCGTCCATGCCAATGCCGGTGGCAGGCCGGACGGCATTCCCACCCTGCTGTCCATGTCCTCGACGACCGGCCTGTTCGCCGGGCTCGTGCTCGACAACGAGCGTGACTTCCAGTCGCTGTCGGTCTTCGATCTGGCGCGCGAGCAAGTGGCAAAGGGCAAGGTCTACTCGGGGCTGGACGCCTATCGCCAGCGCTTCCGTGTCGCCCGCTTCGAACGCGTTCCAGTGAAGACAGAGGAGCAGACCGCACTGCTGCACCTCTTGCTGCGCAGTGCGCTGCGGATCGGCCGCCCCCTGCACCTGTTTCGCGGATTGCCAACGAACGAAAAGGCCTTCTTCGCCTATGACGCCATGCCACGCCGACTGGCCGATCTGATCGGCGGTCGTCGACTGCGCATCGAGCAGGTTCCAGCAGCCATCGAACGCCTGGAGACGGCCCAGCTCATTCTGGACACCAATGGGTTGGGATTCGAGGTCTTCGACCGTTACACGCGACCCGCGACACGGTTGGGCGCAATCTGCCTGACCTGGTCGTCTCTACACGAGGCGGCCAGGAGCGGGAAGCCGGATCGCACCCTGCGCTTCAAGCGCGAATTCGAGCAATGTATCGAGGAAAACAGCATGAGCGACACCGAAGCCCCATTGGTCAGGTTGGGACACGCGGCGGCCCGCATCCAGCAACGCCCGCACGGCAGTGCCTCCACGAACGAGGAGATGCTGACCTTCAACCTCTGCCTGAAAACGGCGATCGGTGCTTGGCGTCTGGGGCAACGCGACCCGGAATCACTCGCCATGTCAGTCGCCGGAGAGCTTGAAACCAACCTGGCGCGCAAGAACAAGATCGCCAGCGCCAAGAATCGCCCCGAGGAAACGCTGGCGGACGCCTTTCTGTCCTTCGCGCAACTCTTCGTCGACGACGTCTGGTTCGGGGTCATGCAAGGGCGCCCCCCCGCCCAGAGCAGCCGCCGCATCCTCGGCAGTATCTACCGCATGTCGTTTCTGACCGCGCCACGCCCCAAGTCCGAGGCCACTGACGCACCCGCCGCAGCCAATTCATAAGCAAGGAGCCACCCCATGGAACGCTTGAACGACTATCTCGCCCCCCTGAACGGACTGCTCGAGAAAACCCAAGGTAACAACAGCGCCTATCTGCACCCGAAACGCAAGAACCTCGGGAGCATCTCCCTGGTGCTGATCCGCGAGGCGATCGCGCCGGTGGTCTTCCGCAATGCCGAGCAGGAGATCACCGATATCGAGTTCAACGACGAGACCTACGTCCGCGCGGTGCCGAACAAGTTCAAGTACCCGGAACGGGGGCGCGCACTACAGATCCTGCGCGCGATGGGCGCGGGTGGGCGCTATCCACAGAACCGTACCGTGATCCCCAAGAAGGCCAAGCCCTCCGAGTCCTTCGACCTGAACACCCTGGTGTTCGGCGACTCGGCAAACTCCGACAACAAGGTCCTGCCGGTACGGGCCGCGGTGAACTACTCCGACGGGCTCAGCCTGCGGCCCAAATATCTGTGTGTCGACGAAAGCTTCCACAACCGCGGGATGGAGGATGGCACCCTCTGGGACGCAGAGGACAACAAGAACACCGACAACCTCTTCAGCCGCCACTTCATCCGCCCCGGATCGCTGATGGTCCAGGTGCTTTCGACGCGCGGGAAGATGCTCCCCGCCATCGGACTCAAGCACCTGCTGCTGTCGGTCGGCATGGCCGGGAGCTACGGCGGCCAGACCTCGGTGACCGGCATCAACATCCGCACCCATTGCGTCGGGATCTACGCCGATAAATTCGAGAAGGCCGAGACCTCGCCCTACGAACTGATCAAGCACTTCGATCCGGCCGAGACGACCGACGTCGAGACCGCCGCCGCACGGCTGCACAACCTACTCGCCCCCCTGCACCAAACCGTCATCCCAGGACAGGAGGTCCAGGGATGGGTCGAGCAGCTCGTCGACGACTTCAACCAGCCTGGCGGCCGACTCGAGGCCGAATACAAGGAGGCCGCCACCGAGATCGCGCAGCTCTTCGACGGTTGGTTCGGAAAATGAGCCCGGCCATCGGACTGCGTGCCGAGACCCTGACACCGTTCGCCTATCACTCGCTGGCGGTTCAGGGTGGCACGGCGACCCTACCCGAACTCATCAGCGACAACGCGCTGGCGTTCGGCCTGGCCGGCACACTGGGTTGGATGCGCGCAAGCGGCGCGCTCCCGGAGAAGGACTACCGTCGTGACCTGGGCGTCATGCCCTGGCGGGCGTCGCTGCTGATAGCCGACGATCCACGTTTGCTGCCGCCGCTGGCGCGCCGACTCAACCTGGAGGAGGAAAGCGGTTATCAGAAAAAGCTCCGCGATGTCACCTATAAGGGCAACCTGAAGCAATTCTGGACGACCCAAGAGGTGCCCCCGGGGGCCGTCTTCCGCGGCGCGCTCTTCGGCATCGATCCCTTCGCGGAAACAGGCCAGACATCGCTCGTCATCAGGATCGGTCTGCATCGCAACGGCATGCTGAAACTCACCCGCGACGACAGCATCGAGCAGGTCCGGCTCAACGCCGCGACAGCGGCACTGTTCGGGCGTGAGCTGGCAGTCGAGCGCTTCCTGCTCTACGGCTTGCAGCTCACGGCATGGATGCCGCTCACCCAGGCCGGAGAGGAGGTCGCCCGATGGACGTGATCATCGCCAGGCACTGCGTCGCGGCGGGAGAGGATGGACTCTCACCGCTGCAGCGCGACCTGATCGAGCACCCGGCACGGATACGCATCGCCGAGGCCCCCACGGGGGCCGGAAAGAGCTACGCCTTCCAGCGTGCGCTGCGCGATCGTGGACACCGTATCCTCTTCATCGTACCGACGCGACGACTGGCGCAGAACCTGGCCAACGGGCTGAGCAACGACCTGCAGGATGCCGGTTGGAGCCGACAGAAGGCCGCACAAAGCGTGGCGATCTGGAGCAGCGACCAGACGGCGGTCTTGAGAAGCCAGGGCGTGGCCAGCATCAACGGGGTTCGGCTGCTCCAGATGACGGACCTGGGCAGCTTCGATGGCGGCATGATCGTCGCTACCCCCGAGGTCGTCAGCGGCCTGCTGATCCGCCGCCGGGTGGAGGCTGGACAGGCGGGCGAAGGCGTGTTCGACATGCTGGAGCAGTTCGATCACATCGTCTTCGACGAATTCCACTCGATCGAGGCGCGTGGATTCGGTCTGGCGGCCCTGTTCGCCCGCCTTGCCACGGTTCAACTCGACAACCGGGTAGGGTTCGGGGTGTCGCGAATCAGCTTCCTCTCGGCGACACCACTGGACCTGAAACCAACCCTGGTGGATATCGGCATCCCCGAAGAGGCGATCGCCCTGCTGCGTGAACGGATCGTCCCGGACGGCCGCCCGCTCCACGGCGACGTGCGCCTCTCGCTGGTCGATTCCCCAAGCCTTTACGACCTGGTCCTCGACCACCTGAACGAGGTGGTCGAGGAACTGGCAGCGGGCCGTCAGGTCGTCATCGTCTACAACCGTCTGGTCGACCTGGAGAAGGACCTCCCGGCGCTGTCACGCAAGCTGCCCGAGGCCGGAATCGACCCCGCCCGGGTGCTGGTGATCAACAGTGTGCGTGACAGCACCGCCAAGGGCCGACATCAAGGAGGATTCGCGATCGGTCGTCAACGCGACCCGCTCGCCTATGACCTGATCCTGGCAACCGCCAGCGTCGAGATGGGCGTGACCTTCCGCAATGCCGATTTCATGCTCATGGAGCCGGGCTTCGAGGCAATGAGCTTCCTGCAACGCTACGGCCGCGCAGCCAGGCGCGGCGCGAACGGTCGCGTCATTGTGCGGATCGAAGAGCAGCGAAAACCCTGGCTGCGAGCCGTCGTGGACTGGGTCCGAGAGCGGCCCGGTGAGCGAAGCACGATCGCGGCACTGACCCAAGTGCTCAGCCGATCCGTGCAGGCCGAGTTCTCGCCTCACAATACCGCCAGCACCTTCGGCCAGCTATCCAGTCAGGCGAAGTGGTGTACCGCGCTTTATTGGTCAGTGCTGCTGGAGCACGCAAGCAACCGTCAGCCCCGCCGAGGCCACCTGCTCGCCCACCAACCCAAGGGCGCAGGCGCGTTCTACCGGCTGGAGCAGAGGGTCCGTCAACTGGCCGACGAACCGGGTCTGACCGAGCAGGTCAACCACTGGCTGAAGCTGTTCCATGCCCAGGCATTCGATCTACGCACGATCGAGCCGAAGATCCGAGTGGTCAGCGACACCGGCGAGGCATACGACTATCCCAGAGTCTGGCTGCAACGGGAAACGGAGGTATTCGAGCGCGGCATCGAGACGGGCGACGAAATCCACATCCAGGGCGGCCTCGACGACTACTGGCGCGAGGACAAGGATCGTCACGCCAAACGCGACTGGATCTGCCACTTCCCTCACACCACGCGAACCCTGAGGTTGCCCTGCGATGAGCGCCTGGTCAATCGCTGGTGTGACGAGCTGGAAGACATCGACCCTTATGAATTCGACTGGGAGGATCACCCCCAGGCACTGGAGGCCGTGCAGAAGCTTGTTCGCCTAACCGGACTGGTACCCGGACATGACCCCGAGATTTCACTGGACGCAGTCAGCGGCGTTCTCTGAGCGTGTCGACCGATTGAACCTGCACGGACTGCACTTCCAGCACATCAACCTGTGTCGGCGGCGAGCCTGGATGTACCTGCACCGGATCAACTTCGCCCAGTGGAACTGTCGCGTCGCAACCGGGCTGGCACATCAGGAAACCCGTTACAAACGCGACCGCTCGACGATCGGCCTGTTCGGTCTGGCCCCGGATCGGCTGGACTGGGAGCAGGCCATCGTGTTCGAGAACAAGGGAACCGGTGGAGCCCAAATCGCCGTCGACCGCCAGGTCGGCTACTACGCAGTCATGCTCTCCATCGCCACGGGGCGCGCCTGGACGGCACGGGTACAGGTGCTGACAAACCGACGCTGGCGTGAAGTCGCGCTCGACTCAGCCCTGCTCGATGGGCTCTGGCACGACAGCCTCGCCCTCGAACGGCTCAGCCAGTCGGAGCAGGTTCCCGAGACATCGAAAATCGGCCTGTGCGCCAGTTGTTCATTGGCGCCTTTCTGCGGGTATGACTGATGGAAACGCTCTTCGTCACGCGTGACGCCACACTCAGGCAGCACGAAAACACCTTGTCGATCATGATCGACGGACGCAAGCGCTCACTGCCGATCGAAGCCGTCGGGCATCTGGTCCTACTCGGCGAGAGCCGCCTGAACAGTCGCCTGTTGACGCTGTGCGGCAAGCACGGTGTGCGTCTATCGGTATTCGACTACTACGGTTACTGCAAGGGCAGCTTCGAACCACTCGACCGCAACCCAGCGGGCATGGTCAAGCTCAAGCAGGCAGAGCTGTTACTGGACGAGCGAAAACGTATTGCCGTTGCTCGGGAGGTCGTTCGCGGCGCGGCTCACAACATGCTCGCCAATCTGCGCTACTACCACTACCGAGGAATTAAGGCGCTGGGTGACATCATCACCAAGATGCAACGTCTGATGGACAAGATCGGCACGGCCGACAGCAGCCCCACCTTGATGGGAATCGAGGGCAACCTGCACGAGCTGTACTACAGCGGCTGGCGACACATCGATCCGGCGCTGGACTTCACGCCGCGGGTAAGACGGCCGCCGAACAATCCGGTCAACTGCCTGATCTCCTTCCTCAATCAGCTCACTTATACCGTCACCCGGCACGAGACAAGCAAGACCCATCTCGAGGAGACCTTCAGCGTACTGCACGCTCCAGGCCACGGACGCGCGTCACTGAGCCTGGACCTTTCCGAACCCTTCAAGCCAGTGCTTGCCGATATGCTCATCTTCCGCATGGCACGCCGCAAGATGCTCGGCGACAACTGGTTCTCCATCAACCAGGGAGTCTGCCTGCTGACGGAGACTGGGCGTCGCCATGTCAGCGAACTGTTCGCACAACGCCTTGAAGAGCAATACTCCGGGCACAGCTTCAGGCAGTGGATCTATCGTGAAGCACTTGGACTCGAACGACAGGTCCTCGAGGTTTCCGAGTATGAATCATTCAAGCGGCGGGCTTAATCATGTTCATGCTCGTCACGTATGACGTCGAAGCGAAACGGACCAGAATTTTCAGAAAAATCCTGAAGCGCTATCTCAACCACGAACAATATTCTGTTTTCTCTGGAAACATGACCGAAGCGGAAGCCTTGCGCTTGCGCCAAGAGCTGAGCGCGGCCATGCTCCCAGAGGATAGAATCACCGAAATCACAGCAGAAAACCGCAAGAATGTAGAGGTCACCCACTTGATCAAGGCAAAATCCGGCAAAGGAGCAGTCAGTCGTAAAGCGGACACCAGACACAAGACCGATTACGGCGTCTTGTAGCCCCAGACGTCTATCGCCTGTGAAGTCTCCAACTACAGACTCCGACGCACGGCCATCAGCCTCCACACAAAGAAAGTCAACACAAGCATCATTCAACACTAGAGGAAACACATCAAAATCGAGGGTTACGAATCCCTATAAGGGGTTATGAGATCCGCGTCAAGGCTTAAGCCTGCTGGGGGCCGTTGGTTACGAATCCCTATAAGGGGTTATGAGTTCGAAGTGTTCGCGCAGATCCCCGCGAATGCGGCAAGTTACGAATCCCTATAAGGGGTTATGAGGAGTCGGCGTCGCTGAGATCGCGCAGATAGCGCGGCGTTACGAATCCCTATAAGGGGTTATGAGACCGTCGACTTGGCCCGGCGGCGCTCGGTCTCCAGGTTACGAATCCCTATAAGGGGTTATGAGACTGGGCCAGTAGCGCCACAGCTCGTCGAGCACGACGTTACGAATCCCTATAAGGGGTTATGAGAGAGGAAATAGGCGGAGGCAATGGCGAATTAGTACAGTTACGAATCCCTATAAGGGGTTATGAGAGCATCAGCGAATTCTTCGACGCCCTCCCGCTAATCGTTACGAATCCCTATAAGGGGTTATGAGCCCTTGGGGCATCACGTAGAAACACCGCCCCCCGCCGGTTACGAATCCCTATAAGGGGTTATGAGGCCAAGTCCGAGTTCAGCCGCGCCATGGCCCAGCATGTTACGAATCCCTATAAGGGGTTATGAGGGTGATGGATCCGGTGATGGTACCGGTGGAGATGGCGTTACGAATCCCTATAAGGGGTTATGAGGGCGGCGATACCGGCGGTAGCTCCGGCGGCACTGATGTTACGAATCCCTATAAGGGGTTATGAGCCGGCGGACCGCCGCGCGGTTGCAACGCCGCGGCGGGTTACGAATCCCTATAAGGGGTTATGAGCCGGCGGACCGCCGCGCGGTTGCAACGCCGCGGCGGGTTACGAATCCCTATAAGGGGTTATGAGCCGGCGGACCGCCGCGCGGTTGCAACGCCGCGGCGGGTTACGAATCCCTATAAGGGGTTATGAGGCCACCGGCATAGCCGAGGAGCAAAACATGCTCGCAGTTACGAATCCCTATAAGGGGTTATGAGCGCTCAGCGTAGCGGGCAAAGCGATCATCTGCATCGGTTACGAATCCCTATAAGGGGTTATGAGCCTAGGATTTGAGTTGCGACACACAAATCACGTAGGGTTACGAATCCCTATAAGGGGTTATGAGACTCCATGCGCGGCGCCTTGGGTGGCTCAGGCTCGGGTTACGAATCCCTATAAGGGGTTATGAGTGACCAGATCCGCATTGCCCTGTCACAATGCGGCCCGTTACGAATCCCTATAAGGGGTTATGAGCAGCGCGACAGATAGCCGCCGGATTGCCCTCCACGGGTTACGAATCCCTATAAGGGGTTATGAGAATGGATCCGCTCCATGTGCGGGCCGATGTCACCCGGTTACGAATCCCTATAAGGGGTTATGAGACCGGCGCCTCGGCGCTGGCGGTCAGCGGCACGGGTGTTACGAATCCCTATAAGGGGTTATGAGAATGACGCACGCGCCCGAAGCCCGCGCCGACTCGGCCGCCGAGTTACGAATCCCTATAAGGGGTTATGAGCAGGGCACTCGTGAGGAGCAGCGCGCCCGGGGTCGGGTTACGAATCCCTATAAGGGGTTATGAGACACTCAGACGCCAACTGAGCATCGATCTCCCACTCGTTACGAATCCCTATAAGGGGTTATGAGAGTACATCATCAATCTGCTGCACAAGGGCGAGACGGGTTACGAATCCCTATAAGGGGTTATGAGTCAATAAGTAGTTGCGGCTCACGCCGCTTTGTTGGTAGTTACGAATCCCTATAAGGGGTTATGAGAGCCACGGCGGGCACAGAGAACGCAATGCGACGTCCGTTACGAATCCCTATAAGGGGTTATGAGCCACGCGCCGAGGCTTGACCCAAGCGGCCCCGTCACGTTACGAATCCCTATAAGGGGTTATGAGCCGGCGATGTCGGGCCGGTCCTGCAACTCGAGATAGGTTACGAATCCCTATAAGGGGTTATGAGGCGATTGCCGCGGTCATCAAGGATCTCTTCAAGGCCGTTACGAATCCCTATAAGGGGTTATGAGACCGAGATGGTGATCTCGCGGCCGTGTTGGAGGCCAGTTACGAATCCCTATAAGGGGTTATGAGAGATACCCGATCAGGTCCAGATCCACGTCCTCATCCGTTACGAATCCCTATAAGGGGTTATGAGGCCGCCGACAAACGCACTCATGGCGTCTCATCCGAAGTTACGAATCCCTATAAGGGGTTATGAGAGACCGTGCTCGAGCACATAGGCGGCGATGGCCAGGGTTACGAATCCCTATAAGGGGTTATGAGAGACCGGGCTCATTGCTCTTGACAAACCCGCCGCAGGTTACGAATCCCTATAAGGGGTTATGAGATGCAGGGCTGCAGCATCGCCAACGGAAACACCGAGTTACGAATCCCTATAAGGGGTTATGAGATTTTCCATAGTGTCAGATTCCGCTTTTTTGTTGTGGTTACGAATCCCTATAAGGGGTTATGAGACCTCGCGCGGCTGCATCTGGCGACGCGGCGAAATATGTTACGAATCCCTATAAGGGGTTATGAGGGGAAGTCGCTGGTGGTCTGGAAGGCCCGCCCGACCGTTACGAATCCCTATAAGGGGTTATGAGGCAGCGAAGTACCGGTCCTGCGCCCGCTCCAACGACGTTACGAATCCCTATAAGGGGTTATGAGGAGATCTCCGCGCCCTCTTTCGGTGTGCCGGCGCTCGTTACGAATCCCTATAAGGGGTTATGAGCTGGCCCGAGTCGATGGCCACCACCCCGCAGACCTCGTTACGAATCCCTATAAGGGGTTATGAGTCGCCCACGAACGCCTGCATATAGGATTTGAACTGGGTTACGAATCCCTATAAGGGGTTATGAGTCGCCGTTCAAAGTGCTGACGCCAAACACCCGGCCCGTTACGAATCCCTATAAGGGGTTATGAGCTCATGTCGTCGGACCACCAGCCCCCTCGTCGAGGGGTTACGAATCCCTATAAGGGGTTATGAGCACGCGGACTGTTGCTCGGTGAATGCAGATGCAGCCGTTACGAATCCCTATAAGGGGTTATGAGGCTTTGCAGCAGTACCAGTACGCCGCCGATCAGGCCGTTACGAATCCCTATAAGGGGTTATGAGTCGGTGAGGAGATAAGCGATGAAGAGCGCAATAGACGTTACGAATCCCTATAAGGGGTTATGAGATCTCGATGACCTGATCGGGGATGCCGGGTAGCGCCGTTACGAATCCCTATAAGGGGTTATGAGTCGAGGTCGGCCTCGCGCGTCAGCACGAGCTCGCCGGTTACGAGTCCCTATAAGGGGTTATGAGTCGTCGAGCAGTTCACCACCACACAGCCCGGGGCTCGTTACGAATCCCTATAAGGGGTTATGAGAGCCATGCGGCACACGTGTGGCGCATGTCGTGGATCGTTACGAATCCCTATAAGGGGTTATGAGAAGTCGGACACTCAGACATGCCGACGGATCTATGTAGTTACGAATCCCTATAAGGGGTTATGAGTATGACCCGAAGAAGTACGGGGCGCGGGTATGGCTGGTTACGAATCCCTATAAGGGGTTATGAGAGCGATCGAGGATCGATTGACACGGCGTGCGGCAATGTTACGAATCCCTATAAGGAGTTATGAGCCGCCGCCCTGGGCGGGGAATGCGTAGATCTCCTTGGTTACGAATCCCTATAAGGGGTTATGAGTCGAATGGGATGCCGTGATGCACGCCCAACGGATACGTTACGAATCCCTATGAGGGGTTATGAAGTCGATGAGCTGACGGTTGCCGCGAACGCCGTCCTGGTTACGAATCCCTATAAGGGGTTATGAGCTAGCGCAAGCGCCGCCTAAGCGTGGCGCTCCCAGCGTTACGAATCCCTATAAGGGGTTATGAGACCACCCGCCACCCCGCTGCATCGCTCCTCCAGGCGGGTTACGAATCCCTACAAGGGGTTATGAGTATCGGGAGGTTGAGGGCCTGCTCCACGGCCATCGGGTTACGAATCCCTATAAGGGGTTATGAGGTGCTCACCGAGGCCGGCCACCGCCAGCTGGTGCAGGTTACGAATCTCTATAAGGGGTTATGAGGCTGCCGGGTCTAACACTGGGAGATCCCCAGATCCTGTTACGAATCCCGACAAAGGATTATGAGATAGGTCGCGAGTCTTTTCCATTGCGTGATAGATGCGTTACGAATCCCCTCAAGGGATAACGAGCAGCCTCTAAGCAGATCTTGGGGATGTCTGGCATGGACGACACCCCCTATGAGAGCCGACAGACCTCACCCAGCGGCGTGGCGCTGGAGACGCACCAGATCAACATCTGGTGTTAGGATGGGGTATGGAGCACCATCCCAGGCGGTGCCCGCTCGCGTGTTGACACGGCCCGGATCGGGGCCGCACGCAATGCTGCAACATGGATGTTCAATCAGTGCCCCACGCCGCTCACCGTCTGCCGGACGGCTCGCGATGACGCTCGACGAGTCGGTCTATATCCGTCGTCTCACCACCCTCGGTGACACACAGCCGATCGCCGCCAGCGCCGATATCCGCGCGGCCAATGGCAGCAAGTTGCTGGCCCGTGGCGCGCGGATCAATCGCTCGGTGCTGGAGCGATTGCTGCGCCACAAGCTGCTCGAACCGATCGACCGAACCACTCGCCTCGCCGAGCGGGTCGATCGCACCACCTTGCTCGAGACCATCGCGCGCCTGCTCGATCGGGACCCGACTCTGGCGGCACTGATCGCCTGTCTCGGCGGGCCGCACCACGACCCGCGCCGCACCGCCGCGCGGATCGATCCACCCGGCGTGCTCGGCAACAAGCTCGCCGTTGCCCGTCACCTCAACCCGGCGCTGTTTGAGCATGGGGTCGCCACCCTGCTCGCGGCCGATGCGCTGGCCAGCGCGCGTGCCCTGGAGCCTCGCGACCAGGAGCGTCTGGCGTTGGCCGCGCTCTGTCACGACATCGGCATCCTCCATCTCGAGGCCGCCTCGCTGGCTCCCTCGCAGCCCCTGCACCCCGAGCACTGGAGTCAGTTCTATGCCCACCCACGGATCGGCGCGCTGATCCTCGAGGGCGAGCCACAGACCCGCGGACGGATCGCGCGCGCGGTGCTCGAACACCACGAACGCCTCGACGGCAGCGGCTACCCCCATGGCCGACGCGGCAAGGACCTCAGCCGACTCGGCATCCTGCTCGCCTTCACCGAGTTCATCGTCTCCACCAGTCAGCGGCTGGGGGCGCACGAGCTGCTCACCATCGCCAAGACCCAGGACGCGGGTTTCGATCGCGCCCTGATCGGGCAGCTGATCGAGGGGATGCGCGAACGCGTGGAGTGGCTGCCGGCACCGTCGCCGCGCCTCGAGACCGAACGACTGCTCAGCGCGCTCGATACGCTCTGGGAGGTCATCGAGCCACCGGATGCCGGCGATCGACTGCTCAATCTCGGGTTGGCGGAGATCAGGCTGATGCTGGTGCGCACGGGCCTCGCCCCCGATGCCATGGGGACGGACCCCGAACTACTCGGCGACGATCAGCAGATACGGCTCGAACAGGAGCTGCTGCTGCGCGAGGCGCTGTTCAGGCTGCGACGATTGCGACTGGAAACACTGCGCCGCGCCGACGAGCGATCGAGCCGGCTCGAAGACTGGATCAGGCGCTCTGGGGAACTGCTCACGGCGGTGCGGCAGGCGCTGCAGGAGCAACAGCCATCGGCCACCGCGCTCGCCAACGGCTAGGTGGGATCGCGTCGACGATAGCGCCGCTGCGGCTCGCCGCACCAGGGCCGGGGGTCGTCGAGCCACTTCTGGATGAACGACCAGGCGGAGTGATAGCCCTCGTGCGGCAGGCGGCAGTCGGTGCAGTCCTTGCGCCGATTGCCGTGACGGTCGGTGTAGATCCGATAAGGACCGGGACAGTCGTAGGCGATCAACGGGCAGTAGCAGAACAGACAGTTGAACGTTCGCCGCACCCCGGGATGACAGGGGTAGAAGGGGCAGTCGTGGTTGGTGAAGCCCTTGAAGGACGGGTTGTCGGTCAGCTCCTTGGGTTCGGTCACGATGCCCCTCCGCCTCAGCGCGCCAGTGTCAGCAGGGCGTCGAGATCGAGATTGGCCTCGCAGTGATCGGCCAGGGCATCGAGCGCAGCCTCGATGCGCGCCTCGAAGTCGATCCGCGCCGCCTGGGCGCCGACCTGGTCGAGCCAGTGCGCGCGGAACGTGTCACCACTGAAGATGCCGTGGACATAACCGCCCATCACCCGCCCGTCGGCGCTGATCGCGCCCTCGGCGCGCACCCCGCCCTGGCCATCGTCGAGCATCAGCCAGGGGCGTTCGAGCCCGGCCCCGGCGGTGCGCCCCATGTGCATCTCGTAGCCGGTGAGGCGACAGCCGCTGCGCTGATCGTGGCCATCGATCTCGATCAGTCGCTTGTCGCCGCCGATCTCGGTCTCGATGTCGAGCAGCCCGAGCCCGGGGGTCTCGCCCGGCTCGCCCTCGATGCCCTGGGGGTCGCGCACCACGCGCCCGAGCATCTGGTAGCCGGCGCACAGCCCCACCACCCGGCCGCCACGGCGCACATGGGCGATGATGTCGACGTCCCAGCCCTCGCGGCGCAGACAGTCGAGATCGGCGCGGGTGGCCTTGGAGCCGGGCAGGATCACCACGTCGGTCTCGGCGGGGATCGCCTCGCCCGGCTGGATCCAGCGCAGGTTGACGCTCGGCTCGGCGGCCAGCGGGTCCATGTCGTCGAAGTTGGCCACCCGCGACAACCGCGGGATGGCGACGTTGAGCACGCCGCCGCTGGTCTCGGCCGGGCGTTCGAGCGCCAGCGAGTCCTCGGCGGGCAACCGCCCCGCCCCCTCGAACCAGCGCAGCACGCCCCGGAAGGGCCAGCCGGTGATCTCGGTGATGGTCTCGCAGGCCGGTTCGAACAGCGAGAAGTCGCCACGGAACTTGTTGACGATGTAGCCCACCACCCGCTCGCGGTCGGCCTCATCGAGCAGCAGCCAGGTGCCGACCAGCGAGGCCATGGTGCCACCCTTGTCGAGATCGCCGAGCACCACCACAGGCACCTCGGCGCGCTCGGCGAAGTGCATGTTGGTGATGTCGCAGTCGCGCAGATAGACCTCGGCGCCGCTGCCGGCGCCCTCGACCAGCACCAGGTCGGCCTCGGCGCAGAGCCGCTCGAAGCTGTCGAGCACCGCCGGCATCAGCCCCTGGCGCATCTCGTGATAGACCCGCGCCGGACAGTTGCCGAGCGCGCGCCCGCGCAGCACCACCTGGGAGCCGACGTTGCTCTGCGGCTTGAGCAGCACCGGGTTCATGTGGATCGAGGGCGCCACCCCGCAGGCGCGCGCCTGCAGCGCCTGAGCGCGACCGATCTCGCCGCGCGGCTGCTCGCCGTCGGGGCCGGGGGCGGCATCGGTGTCGGTGGTGACCGCCGCGTTGTTGCTCATGTTCTGCGCCTTGAACGGGCGCACCACCAGGCCGCGGCGGGCATAGGCGCGGCACAGGCCGGCGACCAGCATGCTCTTGCCAACGTCCGAGGCGGTGCCCTGGATCATCAGCGTGCGGGCACGGCGTGGGCCGCTGTCGCGCAGCGGTGGGAGGTCGATCTTGATCGTCGGTGCGGAATCGGTCATGCGATGAATCTCTGAACGACACGGCCCGCGTTCGTCGTGCGACGAAGCGGGCCGATGGTTGCCTATGCGGCGCGAGCGGACGGAACGGCCGCAACCGTCCACCCGCCCGCGTCGACCAAGTCGCGGATCAAGCGTTCTCGTACTGCTTGACCTGCTCCTCGGTCATCTGCTGATCGCCACCGCCACAGGCCTTGGGCCCGGCGCAGGCCTGGGGCGCAGCGCCGGTGGCCGAGACCGCCGGACGCTTGGCCGGCGGCGCCTTCTTCCAGGCATTGTGATCCGGCTCGACGATCTTGGCGCGGCTCTTGTCGTAGTCGAACTTGATCAGCTTCTTGAACATCGGCCCCCAGTAGTTCTGCTTGCCGAGCTGGTAGAAGCGACGCTCCATGGCGCTCTTGAGGAAGGCCTTGATACAGCCGATCAGGTACTTGCGACGGAAGGGGTCGCGCACCCAGGGGTACTGGAAGAACATCCGCTTCATGTAGAAGCGTCGGTAGTTGGCCATGACCCCGTCGAGCAGCTCGGCGCGATCGATGTTGTCGGGCTTCATGATCGGCGAGACGAAGTTGTACTTCGAGTAGTCGAAGACCTCCACCCGGTCGCTCATCTCGGTGAACATGTCGGCGAACGGCCAGGGGGTGTACATCGACCAGTTGGCCATGTCCGCGCCCCAGTCCATGACCATCTGATAGGTCTCTTCCAGGGTCTCGCGGGTCTCGTTCTCGAGACCGACGATGAACTGCGCCTCGGTGACGATGCCGTTTTCCTGGAGCAGCTGGATCGCGCGTTTGTTCTGCGCGACCGTGGTCTCCTTGACGAAACGGTCGAGGTTGAGCTGCGCGGCCGCCTCGGTGCCGAGCGAGACGTGCACCAGACCCGCCTTGCGGTAGAAGGGCAGCAGCTCCTCGTCGCGCATGACGTCGGTCACACGAGTGTTAATACCCCAGTGGATGCCGAGATCGCGGTCGATCAGCTCCTGACAGAAGGCGACGAACTTGTTCTTGTTGATCTGCGGTTCTTCGTCGGCAAGGATGAAGAAGCCGACACCGTGGACCTTGACCAGCTCCTCGATCTCATCGACCACGCGCTTGGGATCGCGCACGCGGTAGTCGCGCCAGAACTTCCACTGCGAGCAGAAGCTGCAGGTGAAGGGACAGCCGCGCGCCATGTTGGGCGTGGCCACCGGCACCCCGAGCGGGATGTAGATGTACTTCTGCCAGTCGAGGATGCCCCAGTCCGGCCAGATCGAGTCGACGTCCTTGATCGAGGGCTCGGCCGGGGTGGCGACCACCTGACCGGCCTCGTCGAGGAAGGCGATACCCTTGACATCGGCGCGATGACCCGGCCAACCGCTCTGATCGATGCTACGCACCAGGTTGAGGGTGACCGCCTCGCCCTCGCCGCGCACGATGGCGTCGATCCAGGGCGCCTCTTCAAGCACCTGCTGGAACATGAAGGTGGCGTGGATGCCGCCGAGCACGGTCAGGGCCTGCGGGCGCTCTTCCTTGGCGACCTGCAGCAGGCGCTGCGCGGCGTAGATCATCGGCGTCATTGCGGTGGTGGCGATGATATCGGGCTCCACCTCGCGGATGGCGGCACGCAGCTGATCGTCGTCGAGCTTGTCCACCATGGCGTCGATGAAGTGGTAGTCCTCGTAGCCACCGGACTTCAGATAGCCAGCCACATAGGCAACCCACGCCGGCGACCAGTTGCCGGCGATATCGGCGGCACCGGCGCTATAGTTGGGGTGGACAAAAAGGATTCGCATTGTCAGCTCCGGGTTATCTCGATCGTCGGACTCAGCTGGGCTCTGCTGAGTGTAGTGAAGCCCCGCCAGACTGCGACAGTTGGCACAGACACCGTCGACCGACGCAGCGCGACGGGGCCGGGGCGAACGGCTCGCTCGAGGGCGTGCGATGACGAACGATCATGACGGGAGTCCTGTGACGGGCGAGCGCTTGGCCAAATTCGAAACAGTCGGTGTAGTAGTAGATGACGCAAGGGCAAGCATCGACCACGATCCGCGAGCATGCGTCAGCCCCTTCGGCGCTGGCAACCACAAAACCCTTGTGGGAAAAATTCTCGCCCGCATCATGTCTGCAAAAAGCCGGTTCTACGTCGGGCAGGCATCTTACCAACGGATCCCAGAATGCGCCACGACCGATACGGCTGACTGTCCGGCGAGGATACTGCTACCATCAGCCACCGCCGACGCGGCTGGCTGGCACCACACCAGATCATGGGGCCAGACAGTCCGTCACTCCGGCCGCGAGGCCTGGTTGGTCGCTGGTTATACACATGAAGACGCTCTATCTCATCGGCATGGGTCCGGGGGACCCGAAATATCTCACCCTGCAGGCGATCGAGACCATGCGGAAGACCGATGTCTTCTTCATGCTCGACAAGGCCGGGCGCGGCAAGGAGGATCTGCTCGCACTGCGCCACCAGATCCTCGACGCGCACTGCGAGCCCGGCAGCTACCGGGTGGTCATCGCCGAGAGCCCCCAGCGCACCATCGAGAACGGCGACTACAAGGAAGGCGTACGCCGCTGGCACCAGCGCAAACGCGAGATCTTCGCCGAGCTGATCGAGCGCGAGCTGGCCGACGGCCAGTCCGGCGCCTTCCTGCTGTGGGGCGATCCCGCGCTCTACGACCAGACCATCACCAACATCACCGAGCTGGTCGCCGAGCAGCCAGAGCAGCTGCGCTTCGAGGTCATCCCCGGGATCACCTCGGTCCAGGTGCTCACCGCCCGGCACAAGATCCCGCTCAACCGCGTCGGCGAGGCGATCACCATCACCACCGGACGCCATGCCGAGCACTGCGACCCGGCCACGCTCGACAACGCCGTGGTGATGCTCGACTACAACGCCTCCTACCAGCGCTTCACCGGCCAGGACATGGATCTCTACTGGGGCGGGCTGGTCGGCACCGCTGACGAGCGCCTGGTCGCCGGACCGCTCGACGAGGTGGTCGACGAGGCGCTGCGCGCCCGCGCCGAACTCAAGGCCGAGAAGGGCTGGCAGATGGACATCTACCTGCTGCGCCGACGGCGCGACGAGCAGCAGGACGAGGACTGACAGGGCCGGCGCGCCCACAGGGGCGCGCCGCTGCAGGATCCCAACCACGACAGGAGGTCGAACCATGTCCGCTCGCACCACGCGCCTCGGCGCACTGCTCATCGCACTGCTGCTCAGCATCCCCGCCAGCGCCCTCGCCACCCCCGATCGTCACGTCTTCTACAACCTCACCAGCGACGAGGCCTGGCGCGCCGGCATGGCGCTCGGCCACGCCACCCGGGCGCTTGAAGCCGGCTACGCCGTCACCGTCTTCCTCAACGTGCGCGGCGTCTATCTCGCCCAGCAGGGCTTCGCCACCGACCGTGCCGGCGGCGCCCCCGACGACCTGCGCGGCCAGCTCGTCGGGCTGATCGACGCCGGCGCCGAGGTGATGCTCTGCGGCATGTGTCTGCGCAAGGCCGGACTGGAGATGGCCGACATGCTTCCCGGGACCGTCAAGGTCGACTGCGCGCGCAGCCTCGCGGCGATGAGCGCCGAGGACACCGTCGTGATCAGCTACTGATCGCGTCCGGCACCAGCGGTGCGGTCTGAAGACGGGACCCGGGTCTCACCCCGGCACGCCAAGGGTTTTACCCCCTTGAATCGGGGTGCGAAAAGCCCGATTCTCGATTGCGAGGGTCGGGCGCGCTGGTCGCCCGGCAACACGACTTACGACCACGCGAGGACAGCCCAATGAGCGAGGCACTTCTGACGACACTCCAGCTGGCGCTCTTCACCGGCGCCCTGGGCGCCATGGCCTGGCAGCTCCAGCATGCCCGGCGCCGTGCCCGCCAGACCGTCCCGGTCAGACGCACCCGCACGCGCATGCGCTGACCCGCGCCCCTCACCGTCATCCCCACCACAACGGCCAACCGCAATGCGGTTGGCCGTTTTTCGTCCAGCCGCCAGCCGCCAGCCGCCAGCCGCCAGCCGCCAGCCGCCAGCCGCCAAGAGATTGAACCGCAAAGCCGCGAAGGGCGCGAAGGGCGCGAAGGCAGGAGAGATTCCAACCTTCAGCCGCCAAGGGATTGAACCGCAAGATACCGTCTTTCCCGTCAACGGCCGACCATGCACACCAGCCGTCCCGACTGGAGGCTGGAGGCTGATCGCTGGAAGCTGATTTGAACCGCAAGATGCCGTCTTTCCCGTCAACGGCCGACCGCACACCAGCTGCCTCGACTGGAGGCTGGAGGCTGATCGCTGGAAGCTGCTTTGAACCGCAAGATACCGTCTTTCCCGTCAACGGCCGACCATGCACACCAGCCGCCTCGACTGGAGGCTGGAGGCTGATTGCTGGAAGCTGCTTTGAACCGCAAGGCCGCAACAGACGCGAAGGCGGGAGGGATTCCAGCCTTCAGCCGTCAGCGACCAGCCACACGCCTCCCCTGCGCTCCGCCCCACAAGCCCGCTGCTCTCAAGCCCGCTGCTCTCAAGCCCCCTTTGGACAAAGGGGGTTGGGGGGATTCGACTGCGATGACAGCTAACGCACCTCGACCGCTCGGGATCACCGACCGGTGACAGAGGGACCCGCTCCGACTGGAGGCTGGAGGCTGGTCGCTGATCGCTGGCCGCTGACGGCTAACCGCTGCCCCGGCAGTCCACGCCCACACCAAAGACCTCAACCTCTTCGCCGGGCACGCTGCGCTTTGCCCGGCTTACGGAAAGGTGCTCTCTCTTACTGGAGGCTGGCCGCTGGCGACCGGTCGCCGTCCCGGCAGCAGTCGTCCGGCTTCGCACCACTGGCCTCCTGACGGCCCGAAGCCCCTGCCGCCGCTGGCTCGACCACCCGCGCCCGCAGCAGTCGCAGCGAGTTGGCGGTCACCAGCACGGTGGCGCCGGTGTCGGCGAGCACCGCCGGCCACAGCCCGGTCACGCCGAGCAGGGTGGTAACCATCAGCCCGAGCTTGAGCCCGATGGCGAGGGCGACGTTCTGGCGGATCACCCGCAGGGTGCGGCGCGACAGCCGCACCATCGCCGCAACATCACCGACCCGACCGTGCAGGCTGGCGGCGTCGGCGGTCTCCAGCGCCACCTCGGTGCCGCCGCCCATGGCGATGCCGATCTCGGCAGCGGCCAGCGCCGGGGCGTCGTTGATGCCGTCGCCGACCTTGGCGACCCGCTCGCCGGACTCCTGCAGCTCGCTCACCAGCCGTTGCTTGTCCTCGGGCAACAACCCGGCGTGGGCGGCGATGCCCAGCGGCCCGGCCAGGGCCGCGACCGCCGGGCGCTGATCGCCACTGAGCACCAGGGCGCCGATCCCCAGCCGGTCGAGCGCCGCGATGCCGGCGGCGGCATCCTCACGCGGGGCGTCGTGCATCGCGATCAGCCCGAGCGCACGCCCGTCCTCGACCACCACCGAGAGGCTGCGCCCCAGCGCCTGCTGCGACTCGGCGGCGACGACCAGCCCGGCAGCATCCTCTGCGATCAGCTCGCGCGCCGCCGTCAGCGAGCCGAGGAAGCAGTCACGCCCACCGATCTCGCCACGCACCCCGCGACCGGGGAGCGCGCGCACGTGCTCGGGGGCGACGGCGGCGATACCCGCTGCCTCGGTGTGGGCGAGGATCGCCCGCGACAACGGGTGCGACGAGCCCTGACTGAGCGCGGCGGCACACTCGAGCAGGCGCGCGCGCTCACCCTCCAGGACGACCACCTCGGTCACCCGCGGCTGGCCCAGGGTCAGGGTGCCGGTCTTGTCGAAGGCCACCCGGGTGATTCGCGCCAGCCCCTCGAGCACTGCCCCGCCCTTCATCAGCAGCCCCTGACGCGCGCCGGCGGCCAGCCCGGCGGCGATCGCAGCCGGGGTCGAGATCACCAAGGCGCAGGGGCAACCGATCAGCAGGATCGCCGCGCCGCGATAGACCCACTCCGACCAGACCGCACCAAGGAACAGCGGCGGCACCACCGCCACCAGAGTGGCGAAGAGCACCACCAGCGGGGTGTAGACGCGGGCGAAACGCTCGATGAAGCGCGCGCTCGGCGCCTTGCGCGCCTGCGCCTCGCGCACCAGCCGGGTGATCCGCGCGATGGTGTTGTCGGCGGCATCGGCGGTGACGCGCAACCGCAACCGACTCTCCAGGTTGACGCTGCCGGCAAACACCGCATCGCCCGGACGCCTGAGCTGGGGCAGGCTCTCGCCGCTGAGCGGCGACTCGTCGACGCCGCCGACACCCTCCAGCACCTCGCCGTCGGCGGGGATGCGCTCGCCCGGGTGGACCTCGATGCGATCATCGACCCGCAGCCGCTCGGCGGCGACCGTCTCCAGCGTACCGTCGGCGCGCAGCCGACGCGCGTTGCGCGGCAGCAGCTCGATCAGGGCACCGATCCCGGCGCGCGAGCGCCGCGCCGCCAGCCCTTCGAGCGACTCACCGACCTGGAACAGGAAGAGCACCGCCGCCGCCTCGGCCTCGGCGCCGACGGCCACCGCGGCGAGCGCCGCCAGACTCATCAGCGTCTCGATCGACAGCGGCGAGCCGAGCCGCGCCGCCGCCCAGGCGCGCCGCGCCACCGGGACCAAGCCGAGCAGCACCGCGGCGAGGAAGATCGGGCGCGCGAAGGCGGGGAACAGGCTCGCCGCGCCATAGGCGGTGAGCATCAGCGCCCCGGTGCCAAGGGTGAGCAGCCCCTGACGGCTGCGCCACCAGGGCGTGGGCCGATCGACGCCCGTCGGCACCGTCTCCGGGGCGGCACAGGCCGCCGCGCCGCAGCCGCAGGCCGGGGCCTCGGTCGGCGCGGTCTCGCGTGGCGTGAAGCCGAGGCGCGACAGGGTCTCGGCGAGTCGCGCCCGCTCGATTCCGGGCGCATGCTCGACCCGCACCTCGGCGGTGGCGAGCGAGACCGTCACCGCGCGCACCTCGGGCAAGCGACCGAGCGCCGTCTCCACCCGGCTCGCGCAGGCCCCGCAATCCATCCCATCGACCCGCAACCGGGTCTCCACGGGCACCGTCAGCGGCACCCCGACAGCTTGGCTAGACATCTTCAGATTCACCTCATCGATACAATCCTGTCGTCATCGATGAGGCTACAATCTCTAGTGACTAGAGCATCAAGTGAGAATCAGAATCATGCTTGGAATCGGTGAGCTTTCCCGCGCGACCGAGGTCAAGGTCCCGACCATCCGTTACTACGAGGAGATCGGGCTGCTGCCCGCCCCTGCGCGCACCGCGAGCAACCGCCGTCGCTACCCGCAAGCGGCGGTGCAACGGCTACGCTTCATCCGTCACGCCCGCGAACTCGGTTTCGACATCCCCGCGATCCGCGCGCTGCTCGCGCTCGAGGGCGACGGCGAGCCGCCCTGTCATCGCGCCGACGCCATCGCCCGCGCCCATCTCGATCAGATCGACCAGCGCATCGCGCGTCTCACCGCGCTGCGCGACGAGATCAGCCAGATGCTCGCGGACTGCGACCGCGCCTGCGACGACCACTGCCGGGTGCTTGAGGTGCTCGCCGATCACAGCCACTGCCGCCACCAGGAACACTGACCCCATGCCGCCACGCGTCCCACTGACCCCACCGGTCGCAACCGACCAACTGCTGCTTCATACCTGTTGCGCGCCCTGCTCGACGGCGATCGTCGAGTGTCTGCTCGACAACGGCATCACTCCGGTGCTCTATTACTTCAACCCCAACATCCACCCCGAGCGCGAGTACCGGCTGCGCAAGGCCGAGACCATCGCCCACGCCGAGCGCTTGGGACTGCGCTTCATCGACGCCGACTACGACCCCGCCGACTGGGTCGCGCGGATGCGCGGACTCGAACAGGAACCCGAGCGCGGCAAGCGCTGCGCACGCTGCTTCGACCAGCGGCTACGCGCCACCGCCGCCGAGGCCGCGGCCCAGGGACTGACCCTCTTCGCCACCACCCTGTCGACCTCGCGCTGGAAGGATCTGGCCCAGATCGACGCCGCCGGCGCGGCGGCCGCCGCAGCCAACCCCGGCGTCCACTACTGGGCGCGCAACTGGCGCAAGCAGGGGCTCACCGAGCGGCGCAACCAGCTGGTGCGCGAGCTCGACTTCTATCAGCAGACCTATTGCGGTTGTCTCTACAGCCTGCGCGACGCGCGGGCGCGCGAGCGCGGACAGCCGCGGACGGCGACCCGGGCCGACACTGACACCTGAGCGAACGACAGCGATCACCGACGGCGCCGCGTCAACCCCGGTAGAGACCGATCATGCCGTGGCAGGATCGGTCATCGCCCGGCCGCCTGGTCGAACGGCAACACGATCACCGTCGCGGTGCGTCCCACCACCAGCCCGTCCTCGGGCAGGGCGTCGAGGCGGATGCGCACCGGCACGCGCTGGGCCAGACGCACCCAGCTGAAGGTGGGATTGACGTCGGGCAGCAGGCTGTCGCCGGCGCCACGGTCGCGGTCCTCGATGCCCATGGCGATGCTCTGGACATGACCGCTCAGGGTGCGCTGCTCGCCCATCAGCCGCACCAGCGCGGGCTGGCCGACCTCGATCTGGCTCAGCTTGGTCTCCTCGAAATAGCCCTCGACCCGGTAGGAACGGGCATCGATCAACGCCAGCACTGGCGTGCCCGCGGTGACATAGTCGCCGGCGCGCAGCGCGAAGTCCGACAGTACCCCATCGGTCGGGGCGCGCACCGTGGTGCGGGCGAGATCGAGCGAGGCCAGATCGCGCGCCACCTCGGCGCGGGTCAGCGCCGCCTCGGCGAGGATCTGGCGCGACAGGCTGTCCTCACGGTCCTCCTTCGAGATGACGTCACCGAGCGCCAGCGCGCGCTCGGCATCGCGCCGCGCCTGCTCCATATCGGTCCGCCGCGCCAGCATCTCGGCGGCGGTCTCGCGCAGCGCCAGCACATAGCGTCGACGATCGATCTGGAACAGCGGATCACCCTCCTCCACCCGCTGGTCGTTGGTGACGAAGACCTCGGTGACCAGCCCGGAGACGTCCGGGGTGATACGCACGATATCCGCGCGCACCCGCCCGTCGGGGGTCCAGGGCTCGACCTGATAGTGGATCCACAGCCGCTGGCCGGCGAAGAGCGCGAGCACGACGGCGGCGAGGGTCAGACCGACCCGGCGGATGCGTTGCCAGGTGGCGGACGGGAACAGAAAGGCTTGAGTCATAGCAACCAGGATGAGGAGAGTTTCACCACCAGGGCCCAGAGGATCACGAACACGGCGACCTCGAACAGGGCCTGGTGCCAGAGATGACGATAGAGACCGAGGTGGATCAGCACCCGGTTGAGGACCAGGGTCAGCGCCAGCGCGATGGCGCTGGTCACCAGCTCCGCGTGCAGATAGACGCCGAACAGGTTGAGTTCACCGCTCATGCCGCGCCCTCCATCACCCGCGCCGGCGGCGCGGCCTCAGGGAAGAGATTGCGCCGCAACCCGACCAGGGCGCAGAGCCCGCGCGCGCCGGTAGTGGCCAGATCGTCCCGCGCCAGCCGCCCGAGCAACCGGTCGAGACGCGCGCACAACGGCGGCCCGGGCGGCTCCGGCGCGCCGAGGGCCCGCGCCTGATAGCAGGCCCCGACCCCATCGAGCAGGCCGTCGAGTTCGACGACCATCGGCTGCGGCAGGCGCCGGCGCAGCGCGCGCAGGGTCGCCAGATCGATGCCGACGCGCAGCTCGCGGAGGATGTCGAGTCCCTCGAGATCGCCGGCGCGGGCGGCGGCGAGCTTGGGACTGAGCAGCCCCACCCGGTCGACCAGCCGCGAGGCGAGATCGACCGCCGAGTCGTCGTCACGCCCCCCGGCGACCCGGGCGAGATCGCCCCAGGTGTGGCGCAACAAGCGACGGGCGCTGACCTCGGCGCTCATCGAGCGCAGGGTGCGGGTGACCAGCACCGCGGCGAAGACGCCGAAGAACTGCGAGAGATTGATGTTGACGAAGCGCGCGAAGTCGGCGGAGAAGTGGTCCTGGATCACGAGTGTATTGACGAGATTGACGATGAGTGACAGCGCCGGGAAGGCCAGACGCGGATCGGGGATCATCGCGCCCACCGCGAGCAGGGTCGGCGCGAGCACCAGCACCAGCATCGGGAAGCCGCTGATCGCCGGCATCAGCACGAACAGATAGAGCGCGCCGAGCACCATCGCCACCAGCAGATAGATGCCGAACTTGCGGATCGCCGGCACCGGGTCGTCCATCGCGGCGAACAGACAGCAGGTGATCGCGGCGGTGATCGCCGCCGACTCCCCTTCCTGCCAACCGCTCCAGATCCACACCACGCAGCACAGCAGCACCGCGCCGAACGCCGCGGCTCCGGAGAGCGCCGCCAGCCCGAGGTCGCGATGCAGTGGGCGACGCTCGCTCGCCTGCCCGGCGCCGAGCAGCCGCGGCGGCGGTCCCTCGGGGTCCTGCAGATAGGCGTGCAGGGCATGGGCGTCGGCCTGCGCGCGCAACAGCTCGATGGCGCGCGTGAGCAGGCTCGAACGGTTGAAGCCGTACCAGTCGCGCACCGACATCGACGTCCGAGCCGCCTCGAGTTCGGCGATCAGCGCCTCGCCGCGGGCGCGCGGCGCGCCGGACTCGATCCACTCGGCCAGCGCCGCGAGCAGGCCGCGCAGCTCGGGGTCGAGTTCGGGCGCGATCGCGCGCAGCGCCGCGAGCCGGTCCGACAGGCTCGCCAGCACCGGCACCAGCACCAGCACCCGGTCGCGTAGCTGACGCACCACGACGGTGGTCTCGCGCAGGAAGGAGGTGTCGAACGGCAGGTGCCTGGCCATCAGCTGGATCTCGCTGACGGCGCCGGCGAGCCGACCACGGTCGCGTTCGAGCTGATCGAGATCGCCGCGCAACAGCGCCAGCGCCCAGCGATCGGCCTCGCCGAGCCAGTGACCGATGCGCCCACGCAACGCCGTACCCACCGGACGCGGGAACACCAGACTATGGACCAGGGCGGCGCAGGCGATGCCGATGAGGATCTCCTCGACCCGCGCCGCGGCGATGTCGAAGATCGCCGTCGGCTGGTTCACCGCCGGGAAGCCGATCATCGCGCAGGTATAGCCGGCGAGCATCAGGATGTAGCTCGGCGGCGAGCGATCGAGCACCGAGAGCGCCAGACAGCCGCCGACCCACAGCGACATCGCCAGCGACAGCAGCAGCGGCGCGTGCACCAGCAGCGGCACCAGCAGCACCGCGCCGACGGCGCCGACGAAGGTGCCGAGGAAACGATAGAGCGCCTTCGAGCGCACCGCCGCGGCCAGCGGACCGCTGACGATATAGACGGTCATGATCGACCAATAGGGACGCTCCAGACCGATGCTCATGGCCAGATAGAGCGCCAGCATCGCCGCGACGAAGGTATTGGCCGAGAACAGCAGCGCACTGCGCGAGAGCTTGGGCATGGGGCTCAGCGCTGGCCCTCGCCACGCGCCACCAGCCCCTGCTCCAGGGCCTCGAACACCCGCAACGCCGCGGCCAGGTCGTCATCGGCGACCGGCCCGAGCAGCGACTCGCGCAAGCATCCGAGTGCGCTCTCGACGCGCTCGGCCAGGGCCTCACCGGCGGCGGTGAGGTGCAGCGTCTTGGCGCGGCGGTCGCTGCCGTCGTCGCGCCGCTCCACCAGCCCGCTCGCGCACAGCTGATCGAGCAGTCGCACCAGCGACGAGCCGCGGATGCCGATCTCCTCGGCGAGCGCGTGCTGGCGCATGCCGCCGCCGTCGCGGGCGATGTGCAGCACCGGCACCGCCTGGGCGTCGGAGATCCCGTAGCGGGCCAGCTCGCGGTTGACCTCCTGACGATAGAGCCGCGACAGCCGCACCAACCGTGTCGTCAGCGCACGCTCCCGTTCCTGTCTGTGCTCGGTCACGACAGCTTCCACAAAATCAATAGATGCCTAAATATTAGTTAGCATGCTAACTATCTGTCAATGGACGCGGCGCATCATCCTGATCGGGCCATCCGCCCAGCCACTGATCCCAGGCGCCCTCTTCCTCTTGCCGTCTGCAGGCACCCCAGCGCGGCGCAACGCCTCGGGTCGACTCCCGGTCCCGGGGCAGCAAACCAGTCGCCCGTGGCGTGACGGGAAAGCCTCAACCCCAGGGCCGGTGATCCGGGTTGTTGCAAAATGGTTTAGGAGCTATACAATTAATCCCATGGACACCCCGGCACACGACTCGATCGACGCACTGATCCGCCACCTGCTGCGACTGCTCAACAAGCTCGACCGTATCGAGAAGCAGCCGATCCAGGTGGAGGACGGGCTCGATCTCAGCACCAAGGAGATCCACACCGTCGAGGCGATCGGCGAGCGCGGGACGATGAACGTCACCGAGGTCGGCACCCATTTCGGCATCACCAAGGGCGCGGCCTCGCAACGGATCAGCCGGCTGGTCGAACGCGGGCTGGTCACCAAGCGGGCGGCCGCGCACAGCAACAAGGAATTCGAGCTGAGCCTGACGGACCTCGGCTGGCGCGCCTTCCGCGCCCACGAGCACTACCACGGCAGGGCCAAGGCCGAGCTGATCGAACGGCTCGCCGCCCTCCCCCGCGAGCAGCTCAACGATGTGACGGTGGTACTCGACATCATGGAAGGCGTGATGAACGAACGGCTGCGCGAGCAGTGATCTTTTTTTTCGCGCAAAAGGTTTAGCTCCTAAACATTTTGCGCCGGAGGACCCCACCATGACGATCATGCGTAAACGGACCGCGGCGGGACTGACCGGGCTCGCGGCGCTGACCGCGCTCGCCCTGCCGCTGTACGGGGACTGGTCGAGCGAGGCGACGACACCGCAACCGGCCGCAACCGAGGTGACGCGTCCGGTACCGACCGCCGTCGTCACCCGCGACACGCCCTGGGTGACACGAGACTTCCCCGGCAGCGTGCGCGCCAACCGGCGCGTGGAGCTCGCCTTCGACCTCGACGGCCTGCTCGTCGAGCTGGACGCGCGCGAGGGCCACGCGGTCGCCGCCGGCACGGTGCTGGCGCGGCTCGACGACCGTGACGCGCGCAATGCGCTGAGCGCCGCCCAGGCGCGCTTCGACGACGCCCGCCGCACCCTCGATCGCGCCCGCGAGCTGCGCGGCCAGCGGATGGTCTCCGAGTCCGAGTACGACAAGGCGCGCGCGACCCTGGACATCGCCCAGGCCGAGCTGCAGGCGCGCGAGAAGGCGGTCACCGACACCGTGCTGCGCGCGCCCTTCGACGGCGTGGTGGCGGCGCGCCACCTGGAGAACCACGAGCGCGTGACCGCCGGCCAGGCGGTGCTCTCGCTGCAGGACGGCTCACGCATCGAGGTGGTGATCCAGGTCCCCGAGCGGCTGATCGCCCAGGGCGGGCTGGAGGCGCTGCACAACCCCCGGGTGCGCTTCGACGTCGAGGGGCGGCGCTGGTTCGCCGCGCGCACCCACGAGTACCGGCTGCAGCCCGACCAGGCCACCCGCACCTACGACCTGACCATCGCCCTGGCCCCGCCCCCGGGGATCAACATCCTGCCGGGGATGAACGCGACCGTACGCACCGACATCGACCAGCCGCCGGTCGCCACCGGGGCGCCCACCGAGGTGATCACCCGGGTCCCGAGCGAGGCGGTGTGGCGCGACGCCGACGGGGCCTGCCACGTCTGGGTCGTCCCCGAGGCCGGCGGCACGCCGCGCCGCGTCCGCGTCGAGCCCGGGCCGCTGCGTGACGGTCAGATGCTGATCCTCTCCGGGCTGCGTCCCGGTCAGCGCGTCGCCGTGGCCGGGTTGCGCGCGCTGCGCGAGGACCTGCCCGTGCGCCCCCGACTGGCCGGCAAACGAGGGCTGGAAGGATGAACCCCGCCGGTATCGCGATCAGGAACGGGGCGGTCACCCAACTGCTCTGCATCCTGCTGTTGATCGGCGGGTTGCTCTCCTACGCCAGTATCGGCCGGCTGGAGGACCCGGAGTTCTCGATCAAGGAGGCGCTGATCGTCACCCACTACCCCGGCGCCACCGCCGAGGAGGTCGAGCAGGAGGTCACCGATCCGCTGGAGACGGCGATCCAGCAGCTCAAGCAGCTCGACGAGGTGCGCTCGATCTCGCGCGCCGGGCTGTCGATCATCTTCGCCGAGATCAAGGAGACCCACGACAAGCACAGCCTGCCCCAGGTCTGGGACGAACTGCGGCGCAAGGTGCGCGACGCCGCCGGCACGCTGCCGCCGGACAGCGGCACGCCGGTGGTCAACGACGACTTCGGTGACGTCTACGGCGTCTTCCTCGCGATCACCGGCGAGGGCTATTCAAAGTCCGAACTCAAGGAGGTGGCCGAGGACCTGCGCAAGTCACTGCTGACCTGTACCGACGTCGGTCGCATCGACTTCTGGGGAATGCCGGACGAGGCCGTCTATATCGAGATCGACCGCGCCCGACTGACCCAGCTCGGGCTGCACCCGCGCACGATCCTCGACGCCATCGCCCAGCAAAACCGCGTGACCAGCGCCGGCGAGGTCAGGGTCGGGAGCAGACAGGTGCGGCTGCGGGTCGACGGCGACTATCGCGACATCGACGAACTCGGCGAGCAGCTCGTCGAGGGCGGCAACGGGCGGCTGTTGCGCATCGGCGACATCGCCACCATCAGCCGCGGCGACATCACCCCCGCCAGCCAGCTGCTGCGGCGCAACGGCGAGGACGGCATCGGGCTCGGCATCTCCACCGTCTCCGGCGGCAACGTCATCGCCATGGGCGAGGCGATCGACCAGCGCATCGCCGAGCTGCGCGCGCGCATCCCCGCGGGCATCGAGATCCACGCCATCGCCCACCAGGGCGACACCGTGCGCGACAAGGTGCAGGGCTTCGTCCACGGGCTGATCTCGGCGGTGGTCATCGTCATCCTGCTGCTGGTGGTCTTCATGGGGCCGCGCGAGGGGTTGATCGTCGGCGCGGTGCTGCTGCTGACGATCATGGCGACGCTGCTGTGCATGCGCGCGCTCGACATCACCCTGCAGCGCATCTCGCTCGGCGCGCTGATCATCGCGCTGGGCATGCTGGTCGACAACGCCATCGTCGTCACCGAGGACATCCTCGAGAAGATGCGCGCGGGCATGGAGCGCACCCGCGCCGCCGAGACCACGGTCAGCGAGCACCAGTGGCCGCTGCTCGGCGCGACCGGGATCGCGATCCTCGCCTTCGCCGCCATCTCGCTGTCCGACGACATGACCGGCGAGTGGCTGGAGAGCCTCTTCCAGGTGATCTGTCTGTCGCTGGGACTGAGCTGGCTGCTGGCGATCACCGTCACGCCCTATCTCTGCGCGCGCTTCCTGCGGGTCGGGCAGGACGGTCGGACGGGCAGCGTCACCGACACCGCCTTCTATCGCCGCTATCGACGTCTGGTCGCCTGGTGTCTGGGGCATCGGCCGATCGCGCTCGGCGTCACCCTCGCGGTACTGGTCGCGGCCATGGCCGGCTTCTCCAAGGTCCAGCAGGACTTCATGCCCGACATGAACCGCGATCAGTTCATGGTGCAGCTGTGGCTGCCCGAGGGCACCCACATCGACCGCACCGCCGCCACCCTCGCCACCATCGAGCGGCACGTCGCCGGGCTCGACGGCGTCACCGCCACCACCGGGTTCGTCGGCGCCGGCTCGCTGCGCTTCCTGCTGACCTACGAGCCGGAGATGACCAACAGCGCCTACGCCATGCTGCTCGTCGACGTCGAGGACTTCCACGCCATCCCCACGCTCGCGCGCACGGTGATGACGCACATCGAGCACCACCACCCCGAGATCACCGTCACCGCCGACGCCTTCAAGCTCGGTCCCGGCGGCGGCGCCGTCGAGGCGCGTCTGATCGGCCCAGAGATCGCGGTGCTGCGCCACCTCGCGCAACAGGTCGAGACCATCATGCGCCGCGACGACAACGCCCGCACCGTGCGCACCGACTGGGGCGAGCCGGTGCCGGTGCAGGTGATGACCATGGCCCGCTCCCAGGCCCAGCGCATCGGCGTCACCCGCCCGGAGATCGCCGAGGCGGTGGCGATGAACTTCTCCGGCGTGCGCGTCGGCACCTATCGTCACGGCGACGACCTGCTGCCGATCCTGGTGCGCGCCCCGGCCGAGGAGCGCACCCGGATCGACACCCTCGGCAACGTCCGGGTGTGGAGCGAGACCAACGACCACTGGGTGCCGCTCGAACAGGTCACCACCACCGCCACCACCGGCTGGGAGGATCCGGTGATCCGCCGCCGCGACCGCGAGCGCACCCTCTCGGTGCTGAGCAAGCCGGTCTCGGGCACCACCGAGGCGCTGTTCCAGCGGCTGCGCCCCCAGATCGAGCAGCTCGACATCCCCGACGGCTACCGACTCGAATGGGGCGGCGAGCACGAGGCGGCGACCGAGGCCAACGCCAAGCTGATGTCCAACTTCCCCATCGCCTTCCTCGCGATGTTCGTGATCTCGGTGATGCTGTTCAACTCGCTCCGCCACGCGACCGTGATCTTCCTCGGCCTGCCGCTGGTGATCGTCGGGGTGGCCCCGGCGATGCTGCTCGCCGGCAAGGCGTTCGGCTTCATGGCGATGCTCGGCTTCCTCAGCCTGTTCGGCATGCTGATGAAGAACGAGATCGTGCTGCTCAACCAGATCGATCTCGAACGCGCCGCCGGCAAGCCGCCCTATCGCGCCGTCCTCGACGCCGCGGTCAGCCGCGTGCGCCCGGTCACCATGGCCGCCTTCACCACCGTACTCGGCATGGCACCGCTGCTGTGGGACGCCTTCTTCTCGCCGATGGCCGTCACCATCATGGGCGGACTGACCATCGCCACGGTACTCACCCTGGTCGTCGTGCCGGTGATCTATGCCAGCGTCTTCCGCATCGATGCCACCACCGACGCGGCCCGCGCGGCGCCACCACCAGGGCCGTCCACCGAACGGTCGGCACGGGTGATCATGGACAGGTCGTGTCCATCCGGGTAGATAATGCGGGTGAAACCACACACCGCGCGGGGTCGGAGCGATCCGGCCCGCGTCACACCCGCACCGCGCCCGTGTCCGTGACGGACACGCCCGGCTCTGCCCGCGAGAGAGCCCGGTCCCGGCGGGTGTCAGCCATGGAGTCGAGTCGTATGCACGGCCGCGCCCGCCCCTCCCCTATCACCCTGCTGCTCGTCTCGGCACTGTCGACCATCCTGGTCGGCTGCTCACCCGAGGCCACCGACCCGAGCACCCCGCTCGAGCCGCGCATCGCCCAGGTCCGCGTGCTCACCCTGGAGCCCCGTCCCTGGCGCCAGCCGATCGACGCCTATGGCGAGATCGAGGCAGTCGAGGACGTCGCCTTCACGGTCGATTTCTCCGCTCAGGTCGAGGCGATCCATTTCGACGAGGGCCAGCGCGTCGAGGCCGGCGCGCTGCTGGTCGAACTCGACGCGCGCAAGCGCGGGCTGCGCCTGCGCCAAGCGACGACTGCGGTGGCACGCACCCGCGCCGGGCTGGAGGAGGCTCACCAGGAACTCGACCGCCGGCGCGGTCTGGCCGGCAGCGGCGCGGTCTCGCGCGAGGCGCTGGAGCGCGCCGAGATCGCGCTGCGGCGCGCCAGCGCCGCCTACGAGGAGATGCTTGCCGCCGAACGATTGGCCGCGCGCGAGGTCGCCGAGAGCCGGGTCCTCAGCCCGGTGGACGGCATCATCGACCGTCGCGCGGTCGAGCCCGGCGAGATGGTGATGCCGGGCCAGCTGCTCGGCAGCGTGCAGACGGCCGATCGGCTGCGGGTGCGCGCCCATGTCGGCGAGCGCGCGGTCAACGCCCTGCGCGTCGGCGCCGAGGCCGAGATCCGTTCGGCCGGAGTGCCGGGACGGCGCTACCGGGGACGGATCGAGTCGGTCGGGATCAAGGCCGATCCCGACACCGGCAACTTCCCGATCAAGATCCTGCTCGACGACACCGACGGCCTGCTGCGCCCAGGCATGACCGCGCGCGTGCGGCTACAGGCGGTGCTCGACCCCGAGGCGCTGTTGATCCCCGACACCGCCCTGGTCGATCGTCATCGTCGGCGAGTGGTCTACGTGGTGCGCGACGGCCGCGCCGTCGAGATCGAACCGATGCTGCGTGCCAGCACCGCCGAGTGGATCCCGGCGCTGGAGGGACTCGCCGCCGGTGACCGACTGGTGGTCGAGGGCATGGCGCAGCTGATCGACGCCAGCCCGGTCGAGATCGTCACGGAGCCGACGCCATGAAGACCCCGCTCGGCTTCTTCGTCGACCGACCGCTGCTGGTCAACCTGCTGCTGGTGCTGATCGTCGCCAGCGGCCTGCTCGCCACCCAGCAGATCCACTACGGCACCATGCCGCGCATCGACCTCGGGCTGGTCAACATCACCACCGAGCGCCCCGGCGCCGGTCCCGAGGACGTCGAGCTGTCGATCACCGTCCCGCTCGAGGACGAGCTGCTCGAGGTCGATGGGCTGAAGAAGATCACCTCCAACAGCATGGAGGGGATCTCGGTGATCACGGTGCGCATCGACCCCGATGCCGGCGACAAGCGTCAGGTGCTCGCCGACATCCAGAAGGCGGTCGATCGCGCCGGCACGCGACTGCCCGCCGACCTGCTCGAACGCCCACTGGTCGAGGAGATGTCGACCCTCGAAGTGCCGGTGATGGAGCTGCATCTCAGCGGCCCGGTGCCCGAATCGGTGCTGCGCGCCAGCGCCCGGCGACTGGCCGACGCCTTGCGCGAGGAGCCGGGTATCGCCTCGGTGGAGAAGGTCGGCTATCGCGAGCGCGAGGTGCGGGTGCTGCTCGACCCCGAGCGGTTGCAGCAGCTGCGGCTCTCGGTCGACGAGATCCGCCAGGCCATCGAGCGGCGCAACGTGCGCGCCTCGGGCGGCTCGCTGACCTCCTTCGTCGCCGAGAAGAAGGTGCTGAGCGTCGGCCAGTTCGACCACCCGCGCCAGGTCGAGACGGTGATCGTGCGCGCGCGCGAGCCCGGCAACAGCGTGCGCGTGCGCGACATCGCCGAGGTGGTGCTCGACTACGAGGACTGGCAGGTGCAGTCGCGCACCGATGGCCGCTTGAGCATCGCCCTGCTCGCGCGCCAGAAGGCCGAGGCCGACGGGCTGGAGACGGCGGCGGTGGTGCGCGCCTTCGTCGAGCGCGAACGCGCCAACCTGGCGCCGGGGGTACGCATCGAGAGGGTCAACGACATCTCGCGCTTCACCTACGACATGCTCGACGTGCTCGGCAGCAACGCCCTGCTCGGCTTCGCACTGGTGATCGGCTGTCTGTGGCTGTTCCTCAGCCTGCCTCTGGCGCTGTGGGTCAGCCTCGGACTGGGTACCGCGCTGTTGCTGACCTTCGCGCTGATGCCGGTGGTCGGACTCGGCATCGACGTAATGACGCTGACCGCGCTGATCCTCATGCTCGGCATGCTGGTCGACGACGGCGTGGTCACCGCCGAGAGCGTGCAGCGACGGCTCGAACAGGGCCTGCCACCACGCCGCGCCGCCATCGAAGGGGCCGGCGCGGTCGCCTCGCCGGTGATCGTCAGCACCCTCACCACAGTGCTGGCCTTCCTGCCGGTGGCCTTTCTCGGCGGCCTGGAGGGCAAGTTCCTCTGGACCCTGCCGGTGATGGTCGCGCTGGTACTCGGCGCCTCGCTCGGCGAGAGCCTGCTGATGCTCCCCGGTCATCTCGCCCACGCCCACGGGCGGCGCGCCACCACCCCGCCCAGGCGCTGGTTCCTGCCGGTGCAGGCGGGGTTCGATCGCTTCGTGTTGCGCGCCGTACGTCACCGTTATCTGACCCTGACGCTGTTCGTCGCCGGGTTCTGCGCGATCCTCGCCTACGGTGCGCTGGTGATGCGCTTCGATCTCTACCCCGAGGTCGACATCGACACCGTTAACTTCAAGGTCGAGCTGCCCGAGGGTGCCTCGTTCGACTACACCATCGACAAGGCCGCCGAGCTGGAGGCGCTGATCCGCGCGCGCGTGCCCGCCGCGGACCTGCTCAACATCATCACCCGCATCGGTCATCACGACACCGACATGTACGGCGCCACCGAGGGACGCAACCCGGCCTGGGCGCTGCTCACCCTCTACATGCGCCCGCAGGGCCAGCGCGAGACCGACTCCAACGAACTGATCACCGGGCTGCGCGCCGAACTCTCCGCCCTGCCCGACTACCGGCGCATCGTCGTCGAGCCGCTGAAGGACACGCCGGTGGCCGGCAAACCGGTCGAGCTGGAGATCATCGGCAACGACCCGGCGCGCTTCACCCTGGCCGACCGGCTCGCCGACTTCCTCGCCACGCAGCCGGGCGTCACCGAGGTCTGGACCAGCTACAAGCCGGGCAAGGACATCGTCGAACTGGACTTCGATCATCAGGCACTGGCCGACCGCGGGCTGAGCGTCGCGGCCATCACCCAGATGGTCGCCGTCGCCTTCGACGGCCTGCTGGTCGACGAGCTGCAACAGGTCGAGGAGCGCGTGCGCTATCGCCTGCAGTTCCGCGCCGAGGACCGTGGCCGGATGGAGACCCTGCGCAATCTGGTACTGATCAACGATCGCGGCCAGCCGGTCTATCTCGGCAGCGTCGCCGAGATCCGAGTACGCCCCGGCGAGGCGGCCATCCGTCACTATCTCGGTCGCCGCACCCTCACCCTCTACGCCGACATCGACCGCGCCCGGGTCTCGGTGCAGCAGGTCAACCAGTCACTCGCCGAACACGTCGAGCAGACCGGCCTGCTGCGCCAGCACCCCCAGTTGCGGCTGTGGTACGGCGGCGAGCTGGAGCAGCAGCGCGAATCGCTCGGCGACATCGGTATCGCCTTCGTCGTCTGCGCGCTGTCGATCCTGGTGGTCCTGGTGCTGCTCTTCGGCTCCTTCACCCAACCACTGCTGATCCTCGCCGCCATCCCCTTCGGTCTGTCCGGGGTGATCGTCGGGCTCGGCCTGCAGGGCGAGCCGCTGAGCCTGATCGCGCTGATCGGCGTGCTTGGCCTGATCGGGGTGTTGGTCAACGACTCGGTGGTGCTGGTCCACGCCCTCAACCGCCAGCGTGCGCGCGCCGACGGCCGGCTCGACGACCAAGGAATCGCCGACGGCACCGCCGCGCGTCTGCGCCCGATCGTCATCACCTCGCTGACCACGGTCGCCGGTCTGATCCCCACCGCCTACGGGCTCGCCGGCTCCAGCCCCTTCATCACCCCGATGGTGCTCGCCATGGCCTGGGGCATCCTCTTCGGCACCCTGATCTCGCTGGTGCTGATCCCCTGTCTGTACGGTATCGAGCAGGACACCCGGCGCTGGATCGGAACCCGGGCCTCGGCCCTGTTCGCACGCGGTGACGATCGGCGACCAGGAGATTGAACCGCCAGGACGCCAACCCTTGATGCCGTAGCGGTTTCCCTCTGGCGGCCAAAGGTTGGCGGCTCAGGCAACACGGTTGCGCGACGTGCCGGCGAGGCAGGCGGAGATGTTGGCGGCGATCTCGTCGACCATGCGCTGGCGCGCCTCGCGACTGGCCCAGGCGATGTGCGGGGTGACGATCAGGTTGGGGATCGTGGGGTCGAGCAGCGGATTGCCCGCACGCGGCGGCTCGGCACTCAGCACGTCGACCCCGGCACCGCCGATGGTGCCGGCGCGCAGCGCCTCGGCCAGCGCCTGCTCGTCGACGATACCGCCCCTGGCGGTGTTGATCAGCAGCGCGTCGCGCCGCATCAGCCCCAGCTCGCGCGCGCCGATCAGCCCGCGCGTCGCTTCGGTGAGCGGACAGTGCAGACTGAGCACGTCGACCCGCGGCAGCAAGGCCTCCAGCATCAGCCGCCCGACACGCAGCGCCCCACCTGGACGCTGCGCGACCAGCACCTTCATGCCGAAGGCCTCGGCCACCCGCGCCACCCCGCCGCCGAGATCACCGAGCCCGACGATCCCCAGGGTGCGCCCGGCGAGTTCGCGGATCGGGTAATCCATCACGCAGAAGCTGTCGTGACGCTGCCAGGCCCCGGCGTCGATCGCGCGCTGATACTCGGGCAGCCGGGTGGTGAGGGCGAGGATCAGCGAGAAGACGTGCTGCACCACCGAGGGCGTCGCGTAACCGGCGACATTGGCCACCGCGATGCCCAGCTCGCGCGCCGCCTCCAGATCGACATTGTTGGTGCCGGTGGCGGCCACGCACACCAGCCGCAGCGACCGCGCCCCGCTCAACGCCTGCCGGTCGAGCACCACCTTGTTGGTCACCACCACCTCGGCATCGGCGATCCGCGCCGCCACCTCGGCGGGCTCGGTATAGGCATGACGCCGCCACCCCTCGCACACCCCCGCCAACGCGGAGAGATCGAGATCGTCCCGATCGATCGTCGCAAGATCGAGCAGAACACCATTCTTCAGGGACATAGCAACACTCTTGGGAGAAAGGACTTGGTGGGATCATACCGAGGGGGTGGGAGGGGCGTCATCCGGCGGGCGGGAAGGCATGTGCGAGCACAAAGCCCTGAGCGGTCGCGCCAGACATCGAGCCATGACCGAGCGCATGGCGCGGACACCACCAGACTCAACCGACCAGCCATGCAAGACAGATCGAAAGCAATGTATGTACAAAGTACATATATTAGCTAGACTTCCCTGCTATGGATGTCCGCTACGAACTCAATGGCCTGTCCTTCGTGTGGGACGCGCGCAAGGCATCGATCAATCCGCTGCGCCACGACGGGATCACCTTCGAGCAGGCGGCCACGGTATTCTTCGACCCGCTGTTCCGTCTGGTGGACGCAAGCCGGCACGACGAGGCCCGTGACGCTGTGATCGGCTACGACGCCACGGCACGGCTCCTGTTCGTGGTACACATCGAACGATCGGACGAGGTGATTCGCCTCATCTCCGCCCGTCGGGCCACCCAAGAGGAGAGACGCACCCATGAGCATTCCTGACCGCATCAAGAGCCGTCTGCGCAAGGACCGCCCGATGACCAGCATCACCTTGCGCATCCCCGTCGACGTGGTCGAATCGCTCAAGGAGATCGCGCCACTGCGCGGATTCTCCGGCTATCAGGCGCTGCTCAAGCTCTACGTCAGCGAGGGGCTACGGCGCGACGAGGCACGCTACGCCACGGACCAGACCGCACGATTGATCGCGGCCCTGAAGAAGCGCGGCGTATCGGAGACGGTGCTGGCCGAGGCGGCAATGGAGGCCGAGCGCGCGGCGCATTGAGGACCGATGGGCTCACGCGCTCTGCTCATCCCGACTCCAACCTGTTCGGGTCATGAACTCTGAACTCGGGCGCAGCGGAAGCCAAGATAGTCGCCGCGGCCGTCGGGCCTGTACCCGTCGCGGTAGGCGGAACGACAGATCCGCGCCTCGTCTTCCCAGGAGCCCCCGCGGATCACTCGCTTCGCGCCAACCTCTGTCGAACCTTCAGGATCGACCGCCATAGTCGGCTCATAATGACGTAGACCATCGGCACACCATTCCCAGACATTACCGAGCATGTCGGTTAGACCCCAGGGATTCGGCTGCTTCCTACCCACTGGATGGGTGCCGGAGCGGGGATTCGGATACTGCATATCGGACCAGGAAGATGAGTCGAAACCCTCTTCCAACTCGAAATCGACGCCGCTGTTGCCGCCGTACCAGGCGATTGAGTCCAGCGCCGGGGCATTGTTCTTGCCAAGGATCTCGATGGGGCCGGTGTAGAGCGCGGTCTCGGTGCCGGCCCGGCAGGCATGCTCCCACTGGGCCTCGGTCGGGAGACTCAGCCCGAGGTCGGGAACCCGCGCATTGATCCGGTCGATGAAGGTCTGTACATCGTCCCAGCTCACCTGCTCGACGGGGCGATCCGGGCTCTTGAAGCGGCTGGGGTTCTCGTCCATCACCGCCTCCCACAGCGCCTGGGTGCAGGGTGTATCGAACAGCCAGAAGCCGCGCGAGATGATGACCGCATGCCGTGGATGCTCCTGCTCGAACCAAGCATGCTCCGCATCATCCTCGGCCAACCCCTGGGTCTCCTCCTCCGGCGAGCCCATCCAGAACCGCCCCGGCGGAATCCACCGCAGCCGCTGCGTGACCGCATCCAGGGTGAAGGCGACGAAGACGCCGTAACGGTCCTCGCCCCACTCGCTCGCCCACGCGGGCGGGCAGCCGTTGATCAGCGGATGCCAGGACGGATCGATTGAGAGGACGCTGACCATCTGAACCCTGTCACCTGATTTCGCCAGCCGGAGCCACACCGGCACGGCGAAGCAAAAATGAGCTGCCGCGCGCGCCCCGCCACCCGACGAATGACGACCGCCTCGCGGACAATACCTTGACCCCCTTTGCCGTCATGGCGCCCGCCGTGACTCAACGGCCCTTTTCAGCGTTGACGATCGAGATCGGGTCGACCCACCGGCGAGCCTTCGCCGGGCGACTGCACCGGCGACCGGCACACCGGGGGTCATTGGGTTGCGGCATCGCGTCAACCGAGGTCGGTGCCGGGGCTCACGCAAGACCCCGCAATCATCAACCTTGCCGCACCGTGTGGTCGGTGGTCGACCGCCCTCGCCGGCCGGTTCGTAGGCAATGCAGAGGGCCCAGGCGCTCGCGCCGCCGTCCTCGATCAGATGACGCTCGACGGACAGGATCCGCTGGGCGGCCAGAAAGCGGTTCAACGCCTCGACGGTCGCCTCACCCCCGTGGATCGGGATGGTGAAGAAGCGCAGTTGCATACAAAAGGTCTCCGGTTAGCGAGCGGGCGCGCACGCCGGGCGGCTGTTGTCGGAACAGGCTATCCCTGGCCATCGCGTTCCGCTCTTCCTAATCCTCGCCTGGCTCACAAGACCTGAACTCGGGCGCACCGGAAGCCAAGGTCGTCGTCGCGGAGGACGGACTCGAACCTGTTGCGGTAGGCGGAACGACAGCCCCGCGCAAGGTTGACCCAGGAGCCCCCGCGGATCACCCGCAACGCGCCGGATTCAGCGGACTCCCAAGCCGAACCGTCGAGTGGCGCGCCCTCGTAGGAGTCATGCCAGGCATCCTGCGTCCATTCCCAAACGTTGCCGAACATGTCGTACAGCCCCCAGGGATTGGGGAGCTTCCCTTTGACCTGACGCGTACCAGCCCGCTCATGGGGGTATTGCTTCTGCTTACCCGACCACCACGCGCCGCTCGTCGTGTCCTCACCGTCAGCCAGATCATAATTCACCCCACTGTTGCCGCCGTACCAGCCGATCGGGTCCAGGTCGGGGGCATCCATGTCGCCCCGGATCTCGATCGGCCCGGAGTAGAGTGCCGTCTGCGTCCCCGCCCGACAGGCATACTCCCATTGCGCCTCGCTCGGCAAGATGAAGCCCGGAATGCGCTCGTTCAGCGCCGGTAAAAACTGCTGCTGGATGTCGTCCCAAGTCACCTGCTCCACCGGCCGTGCCGGGTCCTGAAAGCGACTCGGATTCTCCAAACCCAGGGCGATCCACAGCGCCTGAGTACAGGGCGTGTCGAACAGCCAGAAGCCCTGACCGACGGTAACTACATGTTGTGGCCCCTCAGAGTCCCGACGCCCCGGTTCGTCCTCCGGCGAGCCCATCAGGAAGCGACCGGGCGGAATCCAGCGCAGACGCTGGATGAAGGGCTCCGACACGTTCTCGGGAACTGCTTGCGGTGCTTTCTTGCGAAACCACCGTCGCCGCTGCTTCTCTTTCTTGGTTACAGGTTCGATATGGATCTCGGCCCAGAGACCAAAGCGATCGCGCCCCATGGCCTTGGCCCAGTCGGGCATTGCACAGCGCTGCAAGCGCAGGACCTCGCGATCGGAGCGGATCTCCAGCCCTGGCGCGTCCGGCAGTTCAACCGAGGCCGAGGCGGTGGTGTCGAGTCGCAACAATTGCGGTTTGACGTGCCCCTGCCCGGCTGCGCGAGACGGAGCCGTCTCGCCCCGGCCTGATCCGCTCCGCGGGCCGGGGCGCGCCAGCTCCACTCGCTCCGCCTCCGGCGTGCCTGACTCACGGACCTGAACTCGGGCGCACCGGAAGCCAAGGTTGAAGTTGCGGTTGACGGGCACGAACCAGTAGCGGTGGGCGGAACGACAGTAGCGCGCAACGTCGAGCCAGGAGCCCCCGCGGATCACCCGCCCCGCGCCGGACTCGGCGGACTCCCAGGCCGAGCCGTCAATGGGCGCCCCTTTGTAAGTATCGTGCCAAGCATCCTGAACCCATTCCCAGACATTGCCGTGCATCTGGTAGAGCCCCCAGCCATTTGGAGGCAATGCCTTGACCGGGACGGTCTCCTGACGATCCAGCCCTTTCGCCCCTCCAGCGTAGGGATAATTGCCGTCGTAGTTGACCTGCTCCGGGGTGATGGTCTCGCCGAAGCTGAAAGCCGTATCGCTCCCCACCCGACAGGCATATTCCCATTGCGCCTCGCTCGGCAGGCTCAACGCCAGTCCCGGCAGGCGCGCATTGATCGTCTCGACAAGGCCTTGAACGTCATCCCAGCTCACCTGCTCCACCGGACGATCCAGACCTTTGAAAAAGCTCGGATTCTCACCCGTCACCGCCTCCCACAGGGCTTGGGTACAGGCGGTCTCGAACAGCCAGAAGCCCTCCTGAATCGTCACCTCATGCCGAGGTCCTTCGTCGCTATCTCGCCCCGGCTCATCGTCGGGCGACCCCATCCAAAAGCACCCCGGCTCGATCCAGCGCATGCGCTGGGTGACCGGCTGACCGTCCTTATCCTCGATCGCGAATTCGACCCAGGCACCGTAGGCGTCCCAGCCCCAGTCGGTGGCCCAGGGCGGTGCCTTGCCCGACTCCCAGAACGCATCTTCGACCACCCGCACCTGAATGTTTTGGTCGCGGGTATGGAGCCGCGCAAGCGGGCTTGCGCCGGGGGGCATTCCCGAGTGGACACGATCACCAAGTTGGCACAGATCGAGGGGCAAGGGCTGTTCGGACGGAGGGGGCAAGGGCTGACGATCTGTATCGGCCAAGGCGCAGGCCAGTCCCCAACATGCGTCCTTGGTGAAAGGGTTCTCCTTGACCGACGCGTCGAGTCGTTCGAAGAAACCGCTGAGCCAGTCCCATGCACGAGGGCTGAGGGACATTGCCCCCGATGAGGATGCCCGGTCGGCCAGGTACTGGAGCAGCTCACGGGCATGGTTTCGTTCCTCGTCGCTGATCGCGTGCGGGGCTCTTTCCGCGACGTTGAGCACGGTTTCCAGCCAGACCTCGTAGGGCAGATGACGCATGGCATCCCGTGCCGTGTCCACGAGTCTACCGAGACAGGTGGAGTCGTCCCCTTCCCCGAGCTTGGCGCGCCAGGCTTCGGCATCCGCGTCCGGCAATGCGGCCGCGATCATCGCGGCCCCCTTGCCGCTGGCCTCTTGCCAGACCCAGGCCTCCAACCGCGCCGGAAAGTGCTCAACGTCGCCTAGACCGAGACGCAGCTCACGCAGCAAGCCTGGCTCGATGCGCGAGGCGATGGACATGCGGGCAAGGAGTCGCTCGCCACGCGTTTGTAGGGCCTCGGTCGCGAGCATGGATGGGGCCGGATGCTCCCAGCAAAGTCGCTGGAAATGAGGGGATGCCACTTTTTCAGCGTCGGCCGGAGCGCAGGGCAGCAGGACCAGGGCGGACACGCCGAGCAGTTCCAGCTCATCGCCGAAGTCGCGCCAGAAGCGGGCGGCGCGCCCGCCATCGCGGGCAAGACAGCCGAGATCCCCCAACACCAGAACCTGGTCGCCCGGCTGGGGGGCGATGGGCGTGACCTCACCGTCCGGCCAATGGACCTGGGGCCGATCACAGTGCTCGCTATAGAGAGCCGTGCGAAAGCCGGCGGTCGGAAAGAGCCGCTGCAGATGGGTCTGAACCATGGCCTGATCGCGCACGTAAGGCGCCAGATGATCGCAGCGGTCCTCGATGACATAAAGGCTCGGTCCCCAGCCGGCGCGATGGCGACGCGGCAGCCGGCGCAGCCACTCACCGCGCCCCATGCAGTGGACGATACGGTCCAGGTCATAGGCCCGCGATGGGCGGGTTGCAGTCAAGACACGGCGCAACCTGGGCACCAGCTGGGCGAAGTCAGTCAGATAGCGATAGGGGGAAGGGTCAGCCGCCGGCCTGCTGGGCAGCGCTGGCGCACTGAGGCGCGGCTGGTCGCCCGGCAACAAGATTTCGTCCGACGCCAGGTGAAAGGGCACCCAAAAGGTAGCGGGACGCAGGGGCGCGCGGGCGGGCGCCGGCGGCTCCGTGCCAACCTCGGCGTGATCGGTAGCACTCTCCGAGGCGTCGCCGGCCTTCTTCTTCGGCTTCGGTTCCGGTTCGTCATAACCCAAGGCATGCAGCGCGGCAGGCGTAAGAGGCTCACAGCCTTCGGCGCACAAGGCGCGCAGCAGATCGCCGCGGCTGACCAAACCTTGAGCCATCAAACGGCCTCGGTCTTGCGCAGGAGGTAAGGCTCGATGCGGTTGAGCAGCTCCTCGGCGCTGGGGCCGCTGGCGGTCACGGTCAGCTGTTCTTCGACCGCACGCAAGAGATCCAGGTATTCGGCCTGACCCGGACGCGGCAGCTTGGTGCTGGCCTTACGATCCTTGATGAGCAGATCCGCGGCCTGTCCCAGCACCTCGGGCGACAGTTTGGAATGGGCCTGACCACGCTCCACCAAGCGCTTGCGCAGCTCGGTGTCGTCCTTGGGCAGCGCCATGCGCATGACTACGCAGCGACGCACGAAGGCGTCCGGTAGACCACGCTCGCGGTTGGATGTGATGACGATGAACGGCGCGATACCATCGGCGCGAACCGGATTGTCCAAGCCCTCTGGCTGGAAGCTGCCGTCGCCCAATACCTCGAGGAGACCGTTGGGCACGTCGATCTCGGCCTTGTCGATCTCGTCAATCAGGACGACGACACCCTGCTCGTGATTGCCGCCATCGAGCTGCGGGGGCGCGACGGCCTTGGGTCGCTTCTCGGCAGAGCCCCAGTTCAGCCCCCACCAGAGAGGACCCGGGATCAGATAATTGGCGGGGGCCAACTTTTTCTCACAGGTCGAGGCATCCCAATCGCAAACGGAAGCCAGTTGGGCGTCTGCCAGACGGGCCACCGCATCGAACTGCCAGAGCAGGTCTCGTGACTCGGTCTTGGCGTCCACGGTGCAGCGCACGTAGGCACGTCCGAGCGCCTTGGCCGCGGCCCTGGCGAGCTGAGTCTTACCCACCCCCGGCTCGCCGGTGAGCAACAGGGGACGGTTGCAAGCCAGCGCGGTGTTGATGGCGTCCAGATGCGACTGTTCGAACAGATGCGTAAAGGATCGACCTCCAACCTGTTCCAGGGTGATGGGCGGATGTGGAAGGCGCCGGATGAATCGACTAAGGGTCATGAGTTCCCCTCGGAATCGTCTTGGGACAGGGCTTTCTGGCAGCGCATGATGACGCTATGGAGCGCCGCCAGGTATCCGGTTCGCGCCTGGTCTTTCGTCCGCTCTAGGTCGACCACCAGGAGTTCAGGTGCCCAACGGCCCAAGGCGCGCAAGACGTTGGCCTCCTCACAATGCCAGGTCGCCGGGACACGAACGTAGTAGCTCCGGCTCTTGCCCTCCTGATACAGCAGGTCGGAGAGAAAGTGCCCGCACTCGTCGTCATCGACCGGTAGGTCGGACGAGGTGATACCGGTATCGGCGTGTGGACCGGTCACATGCTTCTTGACCTGAGCCTTGGCATCCTCAGCTCTGAACCACTCCATGCCTGGAACATTCTTGACGGCGTAGGCGTCTTTCGCGTCTTGTTGCGCCCGGCGTCCGTCCGGGTCAAGGCCGGTGTTGTGCTCGGGCGTGAGATCCAAGGGAGAACGCAGATGGTTGCCGGCCACGCACAACTGGGGGGCATTGTCCGATGCCTCGGCGAGCTTAGACTCGAGATCCAGTAACATCGGTGGAGATGCGGCGACTGACACCGGCGAGCCGTCATAGGTTTTTGCCGCGCCAACTAGCGGCGGTACCGCGCCCTGATCAGCCGCCAACAGGCGCAGACAAACCAGTGCCAAGTATTCCACTGACTGGATGCCAGCTCTATCCTGCGTCGGCTGCATCTGGTCGAGCGCCAATCCTAAGGCGCGAGCAATCTCACGCTGAGGCAAACTGAAGAGAGTATCAGCTAGAGCATCAGCACCGAGGATCTCGGTTCCCGGGGCAAGATGACTGCGACAGCAGTCCGCGAGGTGCTTGCGCAGCCCGTCATGGGCATCCAGCTGATCGATGACATAGGAGCGCAGCCCTTTCCAGCAGGCATCTTTGCCAGGGCAGACGAGAAAGTCTTCGACCTCTCTCAGTCGTCCCATTTGCGGCTCGTCGCCGTCTGCCAGCAACGCGGGGGCGATGAACGAGAGGGTCAGGCCTTTACCGCTCTCCCCCGTATTCACCCTCCGGACAATTCCGACCAGCCGATTGGCGGAGAACACAGCGGAGCCGCTGAACCCGCCCCAGTACTTGTCCTGCTGTAACTGGACGTTGAGTCCATCAAGATCGGCGGTGAGGGCATCCGAGCGACCAAGGATGCCTTGCGGGGCTTTGCGTCTGGGGCAATGCGCTTCGTCCTGCAGCCCAGCGAGATAGCCACAGCAGTCACATCTGGCCCTCGCTGCGGGTCGTCTCTGGTCGATCAGGTACCAGGGGCTGACCAGATCGCTCGCGCGTGGTTCGCAGCGGATCAGGGCGATGTCGTGTTCTTTGTTGTACCAGAGGATATCGGTCCTGGTGATGCTCTGTTCCGGCTCGATGGGATGCCCCCGCGAATCCCGCCAGACGATCTCAAAGGTCTGCGAATTCAGATCCCGATCCGCATCGAAGAGGACGTGGTACGCCGTCAGGACCCAGTGTGGGGCCAAGGCGTAGCCGGAGCCGAAACAGAACTCTCCTCCCCCGGCTGGAACACGGATCTCGACGCAGTGTTCCGTGCGTAAACCGACCATCCCTGAAGTCCTCTCGTATCGGCCTCAACCAGAGAGCCTTCCGCTGATCTTGGCCGGGACGGTCGATGGCTCACCGGTAGCCGGGTCCTCGACCTCCTGCACGGCCTTGAGCTTGAGCTTGAGCGTTTGTGTCGCAACCGACGTGTCCTTGCCCTTCAAGTTCGCATTCAGGACCCAGAACTTGATCCCGGTGCCGCCGCCCCTTTCTTGAGTCGTCGCCAGCTGAAGCTCCAGCTCGATGTCGTCGACCATGAACTTGAGATCCTTGCGTTCCCCTTCGGCCTTGGCATCGATCAACTCTTGCCGAAGCTGGCTCAGCATTGCCTTAAGCGGGATTCGTTCGATCTCGTCGGTCGTGTCGCTCATACCTGACTTCTCGGAATATCAAGGGACGCGATCGATGATATCAGGATACGGATGATGCGCCACCGCCCTCTGTGTACGGCCCCATCAAACGGCCGAGGCGCTGACACAGCAGCGAGCGTGGGACAGATCGTCTCGGCGCTCTCGCTCGTCGATACCTTATCCGCGCAACAGACAAGCACGGGGAGGAAGGAAGAAAGGGAAAATCATGGCCGGCTTCCTTTGCTCTCGCCCACCATCCGGAGCGATGCATCAGCGTCACCGAACGGGCCAGAGCACAAGCAAGTGGCGAGAGGCACGCTGCATTGTCGCGTTTCCCCTCCGGGCCAAGGACGGCCCAGCATGTTCATGCGCCGAAGCGACTGAACACCGGGCGACTCGCAAGCCGCGGTTTCAACTCGCGAGCCGATCGAGGGCGAGGCGGATCAAGCGATCATCGAAGAGGCGGCGCTTGCGTTCACCTGCATCCTTGCCGCCGGGCCAAGTAGCCAGAGCAGCGATCACGCCCTGAACCGACGGCTCACAGCCCTCGCGGCTCAGAAGCCAGTCGACCGTTGCCAAAAGCTCCATTCCAAGCGGCGACTGAAAGCCATCGATCAAGGCGACGGTCTCATCGAACGCCTCGCGATAGGGTGCCATCTCGGGACCGGCAAGATAGGTGCTCAGGTATTCCTTCCGGGCCTCCTCGAACCAGATCACGTCGAGGGGGCCGGCATCGGCCAAGCGCTTGTCGCAGTGCAGATAGCTGCCATCGAGGCCATCGAGCAGGTGGTGCAGCCGATGGGCATAGGGTCCGTAACGGTTGGCCTCGAAACGCAGGTCGAGCGGGTTATCCAGCTCATGACGCTCGATCGCACGCTCCAGCAGCCAGGCCAGCTTCTGGATCTCCAGAAGCGAGCACTCGAAACCGAGGATCCAATAACGCCGGACCAGCTCCGCAATCATCGCGCGGGCAGGGGTGAGCGCCTGGACCCCTGTGCGTTTGGCGACGTTCTGGTACTTGGCCGTCGGCTCGAACACGACGACGCGAACGGATTCGAGATCCCCGAGTGCGCGCTCGATGCAGGGTCTCACCGCTGACCAATCCAGCTTGCCGTTGCCAGCGCCCAGGGGCGGCACGGCGATCGACCGCACCTGGTTGTCCTCGATGAACTCTCGCAACTCGCGGAGGCCGGACTCGATCCATTCCATCTTGCTCGGATGGCGCCAGTGCTGCTTGGTCGCAAAATTCACGATCCAGAGCGGCCCCAACAGATCGCTCTGCCTGGTGACGAACAGGGAGCCGGGCTCGAAAGCTCCAGCCTTGCAGTAGGCCATGTAAGCCCGGTTGTTCTCGGGATACTTCTCCTTGAACATCAAGGCGATACCCTTACCCATCACGCCGACGGTGTTGACCGTGTTCACGATCGCATCGACGTCCGCATCCAGCAGGTTACCTTGGGTGAATTCGATCATCAGAAGTACCAGTTCGGGCGGCAGATCACTTTCAGATCCAGCCCCAGTGCGCTCACATCCGCGGCCACGCAATCCGTCAGCGCCTCCGCGTGACAGACGACCCTGAGGTTCGACTGTCTTGTCATTTGTTCAGCGCCCAGCCAGAGCCAGCATCAGGTGGTCAGACAGCTCCGATGGATGTCCCCACACAAAGGTTTGAATTCACCTCTTTTGTGAAGATTTACGCCGCTACTGCAATCGGCGCGGCATCTGTCCGATGATCCCTCAGCGCAAGGGCGTGTGTAAGCCGTTTGCTTGCCCTCAGACGCTCAACAAGCCCGGCAGCCAGAGCCGTCATCAGACCATCGCATGAAAGCCCCGCCTTGAGGGGCCAAAAACCGAGGAAATCTCATTTCTACAGACACAAAAAAAGCGGCCCTGCCAAAGCAGAGCCGCTTTTTTCGATGTTGGTCGGGGCGAGAGGATTTGAACCTCCGACCACCTGAACCCCATTCAGAAAACGGGCAGCAAGGATTTTATAAATCAACAGGTTACGCGCTCGCGCTGTGCGATTTCCTGCCCTGCCCTGCGGTGGTCGGTTCTGCTCCGCGTCACGCCCGCACAGTTTACGGCACACGCCACATAAGCGCCAACTGACGCGGTGGCTGCCGCGCAGCGCAGCGATACCTTCCCCTACACCTCAATCTCCACCGTCTGCAACACCGGCGCCGGACCCTGGATCACCCCATCCTTGATGTAGACCGGATCGCCGATGCTGCCGCGCCCCCGTACCTGGGTCTGCTCGCCGCTGAGCAGGGTGACGGTGCAGCCGTCGCTGCTGGTGGCGGTGATGGTGCCGACGTCGGTGGGCGGCTCGGGGAGGAGTTGAAGGAGGCGGCGGTAGGCGTTCCAGGTGTTCATGTCGGGTGGCTCTCGATGCGGATGGATTGCCACACCTCGGGCAGGCGGCAGTCGAGTTCGACCGCGCGCGAGAGCCCGAGGCGGGTGGTGCCGCCCTCGGTGTAGGCGATGAGCTGGCCGGGGTGGATGATGCCGGTCTCGGGGTGGACCGGGGCGCGCAGGGTGATGTGGGCCTGGCGGCCGGTGTCGGCGAGCAGGCGCAGGCCGCGCTGGCGGGTCATGACGACATCGGTGGCGAGCGCGTCGACGCAGGTCGGGGCCTGGGTGTCGCCGGCGCGCCCGGCGCGGCGCACGCGGTCGCGCCGACCGCCCTCGCCGCCGGTGATCCACACCGCGTCGTAGTCCGGGCGCGCGATCCACTCGATGCGCTCGGTGTGGCAGGCGTCCTCGGGCAGCGCGATGTCGGGGGTGGTCTCGGCCCAGGCCCAGGGCGGGCGCGGATACCAGGGCAGCAGGCGCAGCACCGGCTCGGTGTCGTGGCCCTGGACATAGCCGCCGCCGGCCTCGGCGATGCGCGCGGCGGCCTCGATGAAGGTGCCGTTGTGGCTCCAGGCGCCGGCCGGGACGGTCCAGTCCTCCAGTTGCCAGTCGAGCGTCCAGCCGATCGGCACCCCGTTGTCGGTGAGCGCCGCGTCGAGCAGTTGGCGGGCGCTGCGCGACTCGGTGTTGGTGCGCGCGCGCGGCGCGGCACTCGGCGCGCCGAGCACGGCGGCGCGACCACGCCCGCCGAGGTCGAGCCAGTTGGAGCCGAAGCTCCGCGCGCGGGCGATGCTGTCGAGGCGTAGCCGGATCGGGTGGGCGTTGACGGTAGCGATCAGCTCGACGGCGGGCGCCTCGGGCTCGGCCTGGAGCCGCGCGAGCGCCGCGCCCGGCACCCGCGCCGACCAGCTCCACGCCCAGGCGTCGGCCTCGAGCGCAAGGCGCAGCGACTCGGCGGGGATCTCGGTGCCGTCGAGCAGGGTCAGGGTGACGGTGTTCCTCACGAGATAGAGCCTCCGGATGGGGACGATGCGGGTTGCGGTCGGCGGCTCGGGCACCCAGGGTGGGCGCGGTCGCCAGTCGCAGCAGCCGGGTAGCTCGACGGCAGCGCCGAGCGACGGGGTCGCGCTACAGGACACCCGGGTGCGCAGCAGTACCGCCGGCATGTAGCACGGCGTCCAGCGCCCGGGGAGCGGCCACAGCGCCGCGGTGTGCGGGGTGCCGAGCAGAGTCTCGAGCGGTTGCGCGACGTGGTGCCCGGCATCGAGGCGGAGATCGATCGGGCGCGCGTCCTGTTGATCGAACTGCAGTCGGTCACGGGTGCGCTCTCGATCGCGGTGCCCCGCTCGGGCGGCGGCCCGGATCGAGGCGGCCTCGGTGCACACCGCCCGGGTCGCGCGCCGCAACCGGCGGGTGTCGGCATGGAGCGTAGTGCGCGCGGCGCGGATCGGGCGCGCCTCGGCATGCGGGACCTGGGCGACCCGGCGCAGCCGTCGGGTCTCGGTGTGGCGCAGCCCGAGCGCCGGCCCCGGACGTGCCCGCGCCTGCCGGTGGCCGAGCGCTGCGGCGTGGCGGGTCGCGCGCATCTCGGTGCCGATGAGCCGCCAACCACGGGCGATGGCGCGCTGATCGCGCGCCGGGGCCTCGGCGCTGGGGCCGGTAGCGGCGGGGAGGGCCAGATCCAGCTCGACGACGAGCGCGGCCCCGAGCGTCAGCCCCGCCGTCGGCGCGGGCAAGGCGGCGACGAGGGTCGCATCTTGGATGACCCGCGCCCGGAGCGCGGCGGTGATCGACAGACCGGCGCTCGGCGCGGGCAGCGCGGCCTGGAGCACGGCCTCGACATCGCTTGGGTCGAGGACCGGGCGGCAGATCGGGTCGAGCACGGTGGCGGCCAGGGGTGGCGCCTCGCCCCCGACCAGACAGACCACCGCCGCGACACGGGTCGTCGCCAGCGACGGCGGCGCGAGGCCGCAGCACAGCCGGATCGGCCGCCACAGCGCGGGTGCCGGGCCGGTCGCCGCCGAGCTCGGGCGCACGCAGCCGGGTAGCCGGGTCGCATCGAGCGCCGCCAACGCCTGCGCGGGGAGCACCATCCGCGCAGGCAGCACGGTCGCCCCCAACTCGGGTCGGGGCTGGTCGCAGCGCACCGAGACCGGCAGCCCCAGCGACGGCCCGGTCACCCCCTACCCCTGAAAGACGGCGGCGGTGACCCGCGCGTAGGCACCGCGATAGAGCATCGGGCTGTCGAGTTGCACCTCGCCGCCGTCACCGGTGGCGCTCACCGTGCAGTCGGCCCACCAATCGCCATTGCCATCGAGGATCCGCGCCCAGGCCGCGGCGGTGCCGGTCGCGGGGTCGGCGCCGGTGATCGGTGCCTCGAGCGGGGTGTCGAGGCGGAGCTGATGGGTCTCGGGGTCGACCGCGCCGATGCCCGTCGCCAGCGGGATCTCGACCAGGGCGGTAGCCTCGGACGGAGTCTCGCCAGGGGCGCCGGGGAGCGGCGCGCTGTAGAGCACGAGCCGCGCCCCGACCGCGCCGCCGGCAAGCAGGGCCAGCCCGGCCTCGAGCACCGGTAGGCGGGCGGCAGCCTCGCGCGCAACCTGGTGCTGGGTGCCGAGATCCATCAGCCTTCCTCCTCCGGCGCGGCGATGGTGTAGGGGCCGTGACAGACTGGCTGGCAGCCGGCGCTGCGGTAGGTGATGTCGTAGGTGCCCGGCGGCACCTCGGCCGACCAGTCGCCGCTGGGCGCAGGCACCACGTCGATGACGTGCCCGTGACTGCCCCAGGCGCGCACGATCACATCGTCGGCGGCGCTGCCGTCGATGGCCTTGGTGGCGTTGCCGTTGATCGTAGTCAGCGCCCCAGCGTAGGGCATGTAGACCTCCAGCGGCGCGAGCGCGCCGGTAGTCTCGTCGAGGGTGATGCGCAGCAGGCGATCGTCGGTCGCCCCAGGGCGGGTGTCGGGGATCAGCAGGTGGTAGTCGCCGGGGGCGAAGCCGCGCACCGTGAACGCCCCCGAGACCGGGTCCGGGGTGACGACCTGCGAGCGCGCCCAAGCCGGGCGGCGCAATAGCTGCACCGGGAGACTCAGGGGGTTGCCGTCGTGGTCGTAGAGGATGCCGTGACGGGTCGGGCGGTTGATGTCGGGGAGCCAGGCGACGGTGAGTCCCGTGCTCGATACCGCCGGCGTGCCGGGGACTACCGACCAGTCGGTGGTGTCGATGACGGTGAGATAGGGTGAACCGGCATGCGCGACTGCCAGATAGGCGCCATCGGGACTCCAGGCGCAGTCGTACCCCGTGCTCGATACCGCCGGCGTGCCGGGGACTACCGACCAGTCGGTGGTGTCGATAATAGTCAGGCAAAACGTGGGGGCGTGCCCAACAGCCAGATACGCCCCGTCCGGCGACCAGGACACGCCCCGATGCGCACTTGCCGCCGCAGGGACGCCGGAAACCCGCGTCCATTCGGGAGCATTCAGCACGACCAGATACGGCGCTGAACGCAATCCCAATGCCAGATAAGCCCCATCCGGCGAAAACTCGCAGCTGTAACCATCCCCTGGCAGGCTGGGCGTTCCGGGGACGACCGACCAGTCGGTGGTGTCGATGACGGCAAAATTCGGCTCGCCCCAGTCACCAACAACAGCCAGATACGCCCCGTCCGGCGACCAAGCACAATCCCAAACGCGCTTATCCGGCAGGCTGGGCGTTCCGGGGACGACCGACCAGTCAGATGTATCGATCACCGCCAGGCGATCGCCACCGTAATATCCAACAGCCAGATAGGCGCCATCGGGACTCCAGGACACACCGTAAACGTAACTTGGGACTTGAACGTCAGTCGTAACTGACCAGTCTGAGGTGCGAATAATGACGAGCCACGGAGGGGCGCTCACACCAACAGCCAGATGCGCCCCATCCGGCGAAAACGCCACCGCATTGACATCCCCACCCGAGGCAAACCGCGTCGTCGCCACATCGAACGCTGGCCCCTCCAGGGTCCGCAGGGTGTCGTCGCTCGAGCCGACGGCCAGGAAGTAGTCAGTCATCCCTCACCTCAGGGTCGATCGATGTTGCCAAGCGCATGGATCTCGCAGCCATCGGCGGCGGCGGGGTCGGCGGGCTCGTCGGATTGCTGGATCGAGCGCGCGACCCAGAACTCGGCGATGGCGCCGACGGTGTCGATGCGCACCACGTTGCCGGTGCTCCAGCCGCCGCCGTTGGCCGCGGCGGGGATGGTCATGTAGGGGGCGCCGGTGCTGTAGGCGCCGCCGCCGAGGTCGATCCGGGTGCGCGGGTTGATCGGGGCGATGTCGGCGCCGCCGGGGGCGTAGACGCCCTGCCAGACGAGCCCGCGGTTCTCGCTGATCAGCTCCCATTGGTCGCTGGCCGCGTCGGCGCAGCGCAGCACCCAGCGGTCGGTGTCGCAGCCCTCGTTGGTGACCTGGATGGGGTGGTCGATCAGGTTGAGGGTGGCGGTGGCGGCGCTGCCGCTAGGGGCGTCCGACCACGCCCCGCTCCAGCTCGCCTGATCCCAGGTCGCCGAGACCCGGGCGCGGCGATCACCGATGATCAGGCAGCCGGCGACGATGGTCTCCCCGGCCGGGTAGTCGTGGGTGAGCGGGCGCGAGAGCGCGAGCCAGCCGCTGATCTGGGCATCGGTGACCTGGCGCAGGTCGCCGACGGTGTGGCGCACGGTGAGCGGCAGGGTGAGGCCAGCGAGGTCGGGGAACATGATCTGCCCGGCGGCGCGGTCGAGCTGGTAGCGATCACCGCTGACCACCGCGCCCGTGGCGTCGGTCACCCGCACCCAGGCGAGCCGGGTGCGACCGAGCGCGGTGGCGACCCCGGCGCTGGGGCTGAGGGCGGTCTCGGCGGCGTGGAGGATCATCACCAGATCGCCGGGGCGGTAGATCGGCACCCGACCATCGGCGGGCAGCCGGGTGCCGTCGATACCGAGGATGTCGGCGTCCAGCGGCAGGTAGCTGTAGGCGACGGCGTTGTAGCGCAGGGTGGTGGGGTCGACCCGTCGAGGCACCCAGACCTGCGACCCGGGATGCTCCGGGTCATCCGCCATCGCCCCGAACGCCATCGCCGCCGTACCGAACTCGTAGTTGACTGACCCCGAGACGGCATCACCCACGAGGTTGCCATCGGCATCGGCGCTCGCCGTGAGCCGCGCCCCGTCCTCGGCCGTGACCGTGATGCTCAGGGCCTCGGGCTTGAGCGGGGCGACCCGGGTGCGGAAGCTGGCCTCGGTCGCGACCCAGAAGCCATAGCGTGTCAGACAGGCGGTCACCGTGGGCGGTGCGTTGGCCCCATCCGACCACCAGGTCAGCGAGGCGATGCCGGTGTCGTAGTCGAGCGTGCCGAGCCGAAGACCGTCGCCGTCGTAGAGCACCCCCGTGCCGCGATCCTCGTAGCGCGTGCCGCCCAGCGACAGGCGAACCGAGCCGGGTACGATCCGGCTGGTGTGGAGATGCGTCAGGTCGAGATCCAGCCCCCCGTCGAGGAGGTCGAGCACAATGGGGTCAGCGACGAGGTCGGACGAGGGTGCGCCGGTGGCGGCTACACCCAGGACCTCGTTCGTCGTGGAAGGGAGGGCAGACTGCCTCCACGTATACCAGTAGCCTGCCCTAGCGATGCTCCCGTCAGGATTGAGCACCGCTGGCGCCCAGTGCTGGTAATTGACCTCGATCGGGATGTTGAGCGTCGCCAGACCCGCCGCGTAGTCGATCGTCCCCACCGGCAGGCCCGTCACGGGCTCTGCGGGATCGCCCACCGCTTGCCCGGTGGCGACGACGAGCCCCCCCTCCCCGTCGTCATTGATCGTCACTGCGGCGCTAACAGGGTAGTTGTAATAGGCTGCGATACTCACGCCCTCGGGGGCGACGGAGCCGCCAAAGTCGAGCGTGTAGTTTGCCCCCAGCGCGGCCTCGACGCGTCGTTCCGCGGGTTGCTCCGGGTCGTCGGGGTCGGCGTAGGCATGGTCGAAGCGGATGCTGGTCTCCCGATCCGGGAGCTGGGTGAACCACAGCGAGCCCGCCCCGCTGGTCAGGTTGAGCACGCCGCTGACCCCGACGCCGCTGATCGTCCCGTGGCCGTCCTCGGTGGCGGTGAGCGGGCTCCCGCCCCGCGTGAAGGTCACGACCAGTGAACCCGGGATATAGGGGACCTGCTCCAGCGCGAAATCGAGCCGCGCGCCGCGCGCGTCGGTATCCTGCGTCGCCCCGGCGCGAATGCTGTAGTGAACGGGGCTCGCCCAGGTGTACAGGATCTGCGAGCCCGCGTCCGGCAGTGCGCCGAGCGTGACCGCACTCACCCCGGTGGTGGCATCGATGGTCCCGGAGCCGAACGTGCTGTCCGATCCGCGAATGATGCCCGTGCCGTCATCGGTCAACTCGTACCAGTGCCCCTGGGCCATATAGGCGATGTTGAGCGCCCCCCGTTGTGGTACCGGGGAGAGGGTCTCGACCCAGTTCAGGCGGCGGTTCTCGGGGGTGACGGCGAGCGCTCGGGTGTGCGGGGCCTGGGAGACCTCGACCCGGTGTCCGCCCCCGGCGTCGATCTCGGTGACGAGCTGGTCCGCCATGACCTGGTTGACCAGCGGCGTCTCGGTCTGGCTGGCCGGGACGAGCTGGCTGTAGAGGCTCGCCGCGCGCACCCGCAGATCCCCCGATTGGGCGGGCTCGGCCAGCCGCTGGGCGCCGCTGTAGCGCGCGGCATCGGCCACCGTGGTGTCGCGCAGCCGCGCGCCCTGGTCGTAGTCGTAGAGGTCGTCGCGGCGCGGGGTGTGGCCGGCGAAGTCGTGGCGCAGCGCGTCCTTGAGGGTCAGGGTGACGACCCAGCGGACGAAGTCGCCGGAGCTGTCGGTGAGGGTGGTCTCGACGGTCTCGACGTCGGTTACCCGCAGGTACTGCTCGACGGCATTGGCCTCCCCCTCGTGCTGCACGAGCACCAGGGTCTTGCCGATCGGCGGCAGCGTGGTGTCGACGCGCTGGATGATGCGGATGGCGCGCATCCCGGCGATGTGGTCGTCGTAGAGCACGCCCGGCCACATCGGCCCCTTGTAGAGATAGGCCTGGACGCGGTCGGCGGCCTGGGCGCGGGTATCGAAGGGGTCGGCGGTGCGAAACAGGGTGTAGCCGACGGCGGGATCGCGCGGCAGCGCGGTGAGGGCGAGCTTGGCGCCGCCGTAGAGGCTGGTGTCGAGGCTGCGCACCGCCAGCGCGAGCTTCCTCAGGTTGAAGCGGCCGTAGGCGCGGTCGAGATCGGAGATGTCCTCGAAGACGTTGTTGAGCGCGCCATCGACGATCTCGCGCCCGGTGGCAGCACCGCCGCCCTCGGGGACGTCGTCCATCACCTGGCTCTCGACGAAGACGATGTTCTCTTCTTGGATGGGCATGTCGGTTGGGCTCGCGGGTCAGATCGCCACAGCGGCGGCGGACTCAAGGGATGACAGGATGGATTCGAGCGCATCGGCGCTGGCCTCATCGGCCACGGTGATGGTGCGACTCGACTGGCCGTTGACACTGACGCGCACGTCGATCGCACGGCTCGCGCTCGCCGTGCTTGTGCTCCCCGTCGCACCCGAGGTCGTGCCGGCGGTGCTCGCCGTCCCGGTGCTCGCGCGCGCCGCGGACTCGGCCTCGAGGTTGGCCAGGGTCTCCTCGTGGCGCTGTCGCTCGGCGGCAATCTGCGCGGCCAGGGCGTCCTCGAGCGCCTGGTCCTGGGCGCGCACCGCCTCGAGCAGCCGCGCCTCGAGCGTGGCGATGCTGTCCTCATGGGCGCGATCGGCATCGCTCAGCGCGGCGCGGCGCGCGGCCTCTTCGGCCTCGGCCTCGGCCGCCTCGATCGCGGCCTGGGCCTCGGCCTCGGCGGCACGCTCGCGCTCGACGGCCTGGATCTGCTCGAGCATGTCGAGCTGGTCCTCGAGCGCGCGGATCGCCTCGGTATTGCCATCGCGCTTGGCCTCGGCGAGCGCCATCTCGATCTCGAGGCGTTGCGCCTCCTGCTCGAGGAGCAACGCCTCGAGCTGCTGGCCGTTGAGCTCGGCCCACTCGGCCTGCAGGTCGCGCAGGCCGGCCTGGGCGTCCTCGGTGAAGTCGGCCATCTTGCGCCGCGCATCGTCGAGCGCCGCGCGCAACGGCTCCAGCTCCTCCTCGCCGAGGCGCTGGTTGGCATCGATCAGGCGGTCGAGCTTATCGGCATACTCGCTCAGGCCGATCGAGCCGGCGTCGAGCGCATCGGTGAGCCCGGCGAACTCGGCCTGCAGCCGCTCGCCGCGCTGCGCCAGACGTTCGGCGGCGATCTCGGCCTCGATGACCTCCTGCTTGAGCTGGGTGATCGCGAGCACCACGGCATCGGTGTCGCGCAGCACGTTGAAGGCCATGTCGACGCGCTCGGCAAGCGCATCAGCCGTGGCGCCGGTCGCTTCCAGCTCGGCCTCGAGCTGGGCGATGCGCGCCGAGGCCTCGTCCACCGCGCCGTCGCCGACGAAGTCGCTCGCCTCCAGCGCCTGGATCGCACGGATCTTGTTGTCCCAGCGATCGAGGCCGCTGACGATCTCCTCGACGGCATCAGCCGCCGCCGAGGAGTAGCCGCGCAGATCGGCGATGGCGTTGCGGATCTGCTCGCGACTGTTCAGAAAGGCGATGTTGAGGTCGTTGCTCGACCCGACGACCTTCTTGATGCCTTCGTCGGCATCCTTGGCGCTATTGCCGAGGTCGCGCTGACTGTCGGAGAGGTTGCGGGTGGTGTCGGTGGTTGTGCGGTTGATGCCCTCCAGTGACAGATAGGCATCACGCAACCCAAGCGCGGTCGCTTGCGCAAGCAGCATCGACTCGACTTCGCGTTGCCGCGCCTCGTCGGAATCCGCCGCCGCAGTGCGCGCTGCCTCTGCCCAGGCTAAGAAGGCGCGCTCGATGTCTTCCGCAGAGGCATTGGCGGAGTTGGCGATCGTCTCGAAATTGGCGCGCGCGTTGGTGGCGGCCTGGTCGAGCGCACGCTGGGACACGATCCCCAGCTGATCGAACGCCGCCTCGATCCGGGCGGCGGCCCCCTCGGTCACCCCGGCGCTCTCCCCGGCCTCTTCCCCGATCCGGCGGATCGAGCGCAGAACCTTGTCGGCCCCCTGGGTGTCGCCCGCCTCGATCAGCCGGTCATACTCCTGACGCAGCTGCGCGATCTCGTCGCGGCTCTCGCCCGCCGATCTGGCGGTGCGATCGCCGCTCGCCTCAACCTGTTCGGCGGCCGCACCAGCCGACACGCCCAAGCCATCAAGCTCCGCGCGCGCCTCGACGACGCGCTGGCCCAGCTCGATGAGCGAAAGACCGGCCTCGCCGTTGCCGGCGCGCGCCTCGGCCAGTGCCGCGTTGTAGGTTTTGATGGCCGCGGCGAGCCGTTCCTGCTCGGCCGTCAGCTCCGCCGGTGGTGCCGCATCACGCTGCGCCTCGCCCAGCTCGCGCGTTGACTTCTCGGCATCGCGTTGCGCCTCGAACAGGCGGCGCATGGTTTCGCGCAGCGATTCACCTTTTTGCGCGGTCCGGTCGAGCGCGGCGCCGGCGTTTTCGAAAGCGCCATCAGCGGCATTGTCCAGCGACTCGGACACGGAGGCGATCTCGGCCGAGACCTCTTCGAGCTTTCGACGAAACGGCCCGAAGGTCAGCTTCGACTGAGCCTTGACGATCTTGCTGAGCCCCTCAACGATGAAGGCTGACGCCTTCCCCACCACGCCGGCCAGGCCCCAGAATGCGGTCTGCAACGTGGAGATGCCGGTCCCGATCGACTGGAAGACGAACAGCAGGGTATCGGTGGTGCGCGAGGCGCTGTTCGCGAACGTCTCGAGGCTGCTCTTGGCCCCGCTGAGCGCGGTATCGATGCGCTGCGCGAAACCCTCCCAGTCGACCGCGGCGACGAAGGCCTTGGCTTGGGCGACCAACGTTTCGAAGGTCTGTAGCAGGGTCGCCTTCAGTTGCTCGAGGCGCGCGCTCTGCGTGAATCGCCCCAGGCTCTCGGCCAATCCTTCGACCTCGCGGCGAATCGGCTCGAGCAGTGGGTCGACCAACGAGATGCGCAACGCATCCCAGGCAGAGCGCAGCGCCTGAAGCGCACCATTCAGATTGCTGCCCATGGTCGCGGCGGCCTGCTGCGCGGCGCCACCGGCGGCATTGAGCTGGTTTGCGTAGGCCGCGATACCGGCGCTCCCCTCGGTCAAGAGCGCGCGCACGCCGGGCCCGGCCTCGATGCCGAAGGCGCGCACGGCGCGCTCGCCGGCGGCGCCGGCGGCCGCGATGCCGTCGATCGCCTCGCCGAGGTCACCGGAGGTCACGCCGAGCGCGGCCAGTTCCTGGCGGGCCTTGCTCGCAGGATCGCCGAGCTGACCGAGGATGTTGCGCAGCATGGTGCCGGCTTGCTCGCCACGGATACCGCTCTGCGCGAGCACGTCGAGCGTGGCGGCCGTCTCTTCGATGGAGAGCCCAGCGCTGCGCGCTTCGCCACCGGCATAGCGCAACGCCTCGCCAAGCTGGGTCGCAGTCGTGTTCGAGAGGCTCGCCGCGCGCACCAGCACATCGGTGGCGCGCGCGCTGTCCTCGAACGAGAGCCCCATGATGCTGACCGCATCGGTGATCAGCCCGGCGGCGGTGGCCAGATCGACGCTCTCGACCCGCGCGAGCGCGAGCACGCTGGGCAGGGTGGCAATGGCATCACTGGCGGCAAGACCGGACGCGCCCAGGATGTTGAGGCCCTCGGCGGCCTCGGTCGCGGTAAAGGTCGTGGTGGAGCCGGCCTCCATGGCCGCGTCGCGCAGCCGCTGCATCTCCTCGGCGGTGGCGCCGGTGCGCGCCTGGATGGCATCGAGCGCTGACTCGAAGTCGGCGGCGTCGCCGATCGCGGTGGTGAAGGCGCGCACACCGATGAAGCCGCTGACGGCGGCGGTGAGCGCGGTCCACTTGTTGGCGATCTTGCCGATGACCGCCGAGGCCTGGTCCTTGGCGTTGATGAGGATGCGAACAGCGAGGCTGTGATCGGCCATTCAGGGCTCCTGGATCTCGCCGACGATCGTCAGGCGGATCTCGTCGATGTAGTAGCGCGTCATCGGTCCCGGGTCGGCGGGGCCGGAATCGCGCACGATCGGGACGGGGGCGGCGGTGATCGGCCCATCCTCGCCGGGACGGGCAATGACTGGGATGGCGCGACCATCGTGCAGGGTGAGGATGAGCGCGGTCTCGGGCGTGGCGGCATCGAGGGCCGCGGCGATGGCCGTCAGCTCGGCGCGGCTGCACCACGCCCATTGCCGCCCACCACTCAGGGTGAGTGGGCGCCCATCTTGGCGCGTGGCGCTCTGCACCAACAGCGCACCGGTGAGGCCATAGCTGGTCGAGCGCACGGTCGGCGACCAACTGAACTCGTCCGACCAGCGCAGACCATCCGGGAGCGCGAGCGCGCCGAGCTGGATTGCCATGCCCTCCCCCTCACCCCGATCAGGCGCTCAGCGCCTGCCATTCCCAGGGCGAGGCCTTGCCGGTCGGCGCAATCAGCGACCCGGCGAGGCTGCCCGCGAAGTACCCACCCGCCACCGGGTCGACCGCGCCGCCCGGCGCGAGCGCGGCGCGCCAGATGTTGAGGCGGCCGGTCTTGCCGGTGACCATGTCGGTGGCGCTACCGATGAGGTGGACATAGGCGCTCTTGGCCTGGCCGGCGGCGAAGGCGGTCCAGCTCTCGGCGCGCGCGGTATAGCTGAGCTTCATGCCGGTGCCGACGGCGTCGGCATGGAGGGCCTTGATCATCCCGTTGGTGGTATCGATCTCGTACTTCGAGGGCTCGACCGCGACATCGGCCCCGGTCTTGAGGCTGATCGACTGTTCGCTGTCGATGTACCCGTGGGCCAGCGGCACCCAGACCCCCAGGGCGGTATCGACCGACTCGTCGGTGATGGTGCTCTGCGCCTGCTCCCCGGGGCTGACATCGGCGCCCAGCACCAGGCCGAGCATGACGTCGGTCATGGTGTTGAACTCCAGCGTCGCGGTCGCCGAATCAGTCGGCTTCTGCTGGCTGTCGAGCGCGGCGCCGTAGTTGCCGGTCATGTTGGAGATCAGCTCTTCCTTCTCCTGCGTGGGCGCGGTGAGTTCAATCTTGGTGAAGTTGAGCGGATCGCTGTACTGGGTCGGCCAGGTCAGGCCGTCCCACAGACCGGCCTTGACTTCGCAGCGCAGATAGATGGCGCGGGGTGCGGTCATGGGGTATTCCTCGTGGTGGATGCGGTGAGGGTCAGTTCGTGATGACGACGTTCCACAGCAGCACTCCCAGGGTGCCGAGAGTGCTGATGGTCGCCGTCACCGAGCCGGCGAACTGGCGGCGACGGTCGCGCGCCTCGTCGGTCATGTGCCGTTGCAAAGCGAGCTGGACCTGATGCACGCCGTCGCGCGTGGCTCCAAGCTCCTCGCGCATACCCTCGATAAGGTCGGTGAAGATCCGCACCGACTCGCGGGTGATGGCATGGTCCTGAGTGAGTGACGCCAGCCCCTCACGCAGATCACGGGTCTCGGTCTCGACGCGCTCGACGCGCAACTGCAGCTCGGTGAGCTGCTGATCGAGCGTGAGGCTCATGGGTAGCTCCGCCGATCCAGCTCGAAGTGAGGGCCGTCGCGAAACCGCGGCCAGTCCCCGCCCCAGCGGATCGCCACCCCCAGCTCGGCGGCGGCGGCCTTGAAGGCGGCGGCGATGCGCGGATAGAGCGGCCAGTCCCAGCGCACGCCGCCATCGACCCAGGCGGCGACATCGAGCGCGTGCCCGGTGAGGTGACGCGAGCGCATGGTGCGCGAGGCCCCGGCGGCGACCAGCGAGCGCTGACGCGCCTCGGTGCGTCGCCCCTCGGTGACGACGAAGTCGACCTCGGTCAGCTCCAGCGCGCGCCGCGCCACCCGCACCAGGTCGTCATGGACACCGGCGAGGGCGTGCTCGGAGCGCTTGGAGAAGCGGAATCCGCTGGCCATCAGCGCAGCCGCAGCGGCACGCTTGCGCGCACCCGCCCCCAGATCGCCATGCCAGCGCCGGCGATGCTCGCCAGGGTGACCAGGGCATCGGTGAGCGCCGCAGTGTCCAGCGTGATCCCGGCGACACTCGCAATCTGGGCGAGCACTACCACCAGGGCGCCGATCACGGCGCGGGACTGCCACCACGGCTTGGCGAGGACCTCGGGCAGCTCGTCATGCTTTGCGTCGGACATGGGATGCCTCCTTGAAGTAGCGGCGCTGCGCATGCTCGGCGCGTTTGCCGCCGTTGAAGTGCGAGATTGGACGGTGGTAGCCCATGACCCGGGTCCAGACCTCGCAGCGCGTGCGCTCCTCGGTGCGGAACGCCGGTCGATAGGCGGCGCAACCGGCGCAGTCGTGCGGAACCAGCCTGCCGATCTGGCAGCGCCCGTGCTCGGCGAGGGTCGGCGGGCAATGGGCACACGGAATATCGGGGATCACGTCAGCACCTCCTGATAGCCGTACTGGGCCTCGAGCTGCACCTCGGCGATTTGGCCGCCACTCTCCGGCGGGGCGAAGATGACATCGCCAAGCGTCAGGTCGGGCACGCCCGCCGCCCACAACGCGCGCCGAATGGCGCTGACGAGCACTTCGAGCTCGGCGTCCCAGTCGTCCGTGGCGGTCACATGGCCGACGATGACAACACTGCGGCGCCAGGTCTGGACCGGGAGCAGGCGATCGCGGTCGGCGGCAGTCGCCGGCGCCTCGCTGCGGCTGTGCACCGTCAGCACCGGCAGTGGCTCGTCCTCACTGACGCGCAGCGCGCAGCGGCCGGTGCGCACGTCTTGCACCCCGGGGATGAGGCGAAGCGCCGAGGCGATGGCGGCCAGTGGCGCGCGTGCGGGGTGAGTCTGCTCACTCATCGGGTCGCACCGCCAGCGTCCAGGTAAAGCCATCGCCCGCGAGCACGCGATCGACCACCCAGCGCTCGGCGTTGACCTCGAGGGGATCACCCGGCGCCGGCTTTACCGCCAGTGCGGCGGCATCGACAACGGCGCGATGGCGCACCTCGTGGACCATCTCCCACTCCCCCGCCTCGCCGTCGACCTGCTCGACGACCAGCCGCGCGGGACTGCCCGCGTAGCTCCCGGGGGCACCGAGGGCATCGAGGATGTCGGCGACGCCGTCACGAAAGGACTCGATGAGCGCTGGATTCATGGCGACCTCATGCCGTCAGCTTGAGCGTCTGGATCGCCTCCGGGCGCGTGCACACCATCACCGGATGGGTCTGCATCTTGAGCCGCCAGCCCTTGTCGTCCGGGATCGGGAAGGCGCGCAGGTAGTAGGGCTCGCTGGCCAGCCCCTCGCCGACCGACTCATTGGTGTCGTCCGGCGCGAAGGCCTGCACCAACAGCCCGGGCACGCCGCGCGGCACGATCTTGCAGCGCCCGTCGGCGATCTTGATGCCACCCTGCGGGCGGTAGCGGTGCCAGGCGATGTCGCCGTAGACGAAGCTGTTGGCCGTCTGACCGCGCAGCTCCGCGGCGGCGGCGTAGCCGAGATAGGTCTCCTTGATGGTCTTGGACTCGATCAGCCCGAGCCAGAACGCATCCGAGCAATAGGCATCGATGCCGGTATAGGTGAGCCCGTCGAGCGCCGCCTCCAGCGGCTGCACGACCGAGGTGTGCAGTGCCGAGCGGATAGCGCTGTCGTTGGCGCCGAAGGCCACCACGGCATCGCCCGGCGCGGTGCCGAAGGCGTTGCTCGGCGCGTTGACGCAGCTCACGCGCAGCCACTCGTGCTGGATGTCGGCCCAGTTGCGGAGCTTCTCCGCTGCGCGGTCGCGCCGATGCGCCATCACCTCGGCCCCCATCGAGCCGGGACGGCGCGCGTTGAGCACGCTGTCGGCGAGCACCGGGATCTCGCGCGAGTAGGTCTTGGTCTCGAAGGGCACGACTCGCGCCTTGCCCAGCGCCATGGGATCGGAGGGCGCGCCACGAGGCACGGGGTCGGAGGGCGAGACCGCGTCCTTCGCCAGCTCCTCGATGGGGATCGAGGTCGAGTAGACGTCCTCGAGCGTCTCGAAGTGCTCGGCGAGCTGGCCGGGGATGTATTGAGCCTGCGCGAGCGAGAGCAGCAGTTGCTCGCGGGTGAAGTAGTCGCGATAGAGATCCATCGGCATCAACTCCGAACGAGGATGGGGCCGTTGGCGGCGGCGAGCGCGGTCACGGCAGCGGCCATCGCCGTGGCATCGACATCGGCGTGCCAGTTGAGCGCGTCGCGAACGAGCACGGCGCTGCGCACGATGGCGGTCACGTCGACATCGGCGTCGGTGGCATCGACCGGATAGAGCGAGACGGCGGCGGCGGCCTCCGAGCCATCGGTGGCAGCATCGTCATAGGGGATGAACTTGCCGCTGGCGGTGACACGGCCGAGCACGGTGTTGGCCTCGACCACGCCGGTGCCGGCCGGGATGGTGACGGTCTCGCGCGAGTAGCCGGCGGGCATCTCGTAGAGCACGCATTCGAGGGGGCGGGACGGTTCGTTGAAGATCATGGCTCACTCCTGACCGGACGGGCGCCCGGCGACCTGGGCGCGCAGCCGCTGCCGCGCGGCGTCGACCTCGGCGGCGTGTTGCGCGCTCGGCGCGGTGGCGCTGGTGGCCTGGCGCATCTCGGGGCCGCCGGCCTCGACCCAGGCGTTGACGATGCGCGCGTTGCACTCGGCGAGGGTGACGCCCTCGGCGATGAGGTCGGCGGCCAGGTCGGGCATGCCAACCTGAGCGCAACGCGCCTGGATGGCGCCGACGCGCTCGCGCTCGGCGGCCAGCGCGGCCTGGATGCGTGCCTCGACATCGGGCGCGAGGGGTGCCGGCGGCGCCTCGCCGGTCGCGGTGGGCGCCGAGGCGGGATCGGACGTGGCGGCAGGGTCGTGCGCGGCCGGCTCGGCCGCCGACGGGGATGGCTTGGACATGGCGGGTTCCTGTGGAGGGGCGGTTGGCGCGGCGGCGCGCGGCAGCAGCGCGGCGATGCGATCGAGCGAGTCGGCATCGGCGCGCTCGCGCAGCGTGCGGGTCATGCGGTCGAAGGCGCCGCGGGCGAGCGCGAGCGCCTCGTGCTTGGTCTCGGCGCCCTCGCCGGCGGGAATGAGCGCATCGGCATAGCCGGCGGCCACGATCTCGTCACCGAAGAGCCAGGTCTCCTCGTCCATGTCGGCGCGCGCGCTGCGCCCGGTGGCGTCAAGCCGAGGCTGATAGGCGCGACCGAGCACGCCGGCGAGGGATTCGAGGATGCCGGAGGTCTTGCGCAGCTCGCGGTGATCACCCCAGGCAATGGTCCAGGGGTTGTGCACCATCCAGGTCGCGTTGTCCTCGACCTGGATGCGATCGGCCGCGCACGCGATATAGGTCGCCATCGACGCGGCCAGCCCCGCCACCTCGACGGTGACGTGGTGACCGGCGCGACGGTGGTCACGGATGGCGTTATGGATCGCCACGCCCTCGGCCACATCGCCGCCGGGCGAGTGCAGCCGGAGGATGACGTCGGCGACCTCGGCCAGCGCCTGGCGCACATCGTCGGCCAGGATGTCCCAGCCGACGACGCCGTCGAGATCGATGTGGGGGGTGGTATCGGGCATCTGTCCATCCGTCAGGGGTTTACGGACAGACTAGGAAGCGGCAGGTGTCAAAAATACCGAAAAATGGCGCGGTGGCGGTGCTGCGATGTAGTCTTATTGGAGACGGTCCGAGCCTGCCCCAGACAGCGGCGCTCGGCTTGAAGCAGCGGAAAGGGGTTCGCGCATGCAAGAAAGGATGCTGTTTCGGGTGTATCGCTGGCCTGCCGCCATCTTGCTTTCGGCGCTCGCGGCGTACTGGCTTTTCGGGGTATTCATCCCGCCCCTGCTCGCTCAATCACCATACATCTCATCCCTTGCTGGCATGTCGCAGCGCTTGGCGCTGCTCGCCATCGGTGTCGGGACGATCACGACTACGATATACGCCCTTCTACAGAGCATCAGGCTGTGGAGGTGGTGGCGCGGCAAGGGAGACGCCTGCACGAACTGCGGTGGCATGGTCGAGGTCAGAACCAAGAAAGATAGGATCTACACCCAGTGTCTGGCTTGCGGGGTGCGCAAGTAATGATGAACTCATCGCTAAGGACCGACCAAAGGCTGGCTCCAGGATCTCTCGCAATCTGGCTGATCGCTGGGCTCGCGGCCTGGATTTTGAGTGCATGCAGCACAGCAAGCGCTGCTTGCTACGATCTTTACAATGCCAAAGGCGATATCATTTACTCTGACGTCACTCCGCCATACTCGATGGCTATTCCGCGTAGCACCGAAGCTCAAGCATCTCTCGACCGAGGGGAGCGCTTGATCATCCGCCAGTCCGGTCGCTGTCCAGCGCGCGTTGAGGTTGAGCGATCAACCCCGCCGCCAGACGCCACCCGCTATATCAAGCAGCAGGATCCGCTCAAGAACCTATCAGAGAACATCAACTTACTAATCTTGATCGGCCAAAACCTCCCTCGCCATGACCCCGTCTTATGCGGCAAGCGAATGCGCAAGCTACTCATAGAGGCGGATCGATGGAGGCGATATGCAGACAGCCTCAGCGACTATCGCGCGCGCGACCTCAAATCAGCCGCTAGCTATCTCAGGATGTGCGTCACCTGCACCGATAGAGCCTTATGGCATTGCGATCAGGCACGACAGGCCAGAAACAAGTTCATTGACCGGTACGGTCAATAGCAAGCGCCTGAATTTGGCATCCCAAAGGGGCTGGCCTTATGCAGCCTTTTGGTCACGGCGCTGACTCACTGCCACTGCTGCATGAACTCGACAGGGAAGAGCTTGATGTTGCTGGCGGTGTAGGGCGATACTTCGGGGCGATCAATCCAAGGAGTCGCAAGGGAGGGGCCATGGGCGGCATAACTGATATGGAGTGGCGGCACTGCCGGAAGTGCGGCTACCAGACGATGACGAGCAAGGATGCGGCGGCTTGGGTCTGCCAGAGTTGCGGGGCAGAGAACACGGGGCGGCCGGCGTTCAACCCGCAGGCGGTCGCCCCATCGCGCCGAGCAGCTCGAAGCCCTCGCAGGCCACAAGTCGCCCATCAAAGACCCGCCCATGGCGCGCTCGTTGTCGCCATACTTTCCGTGGTCGCTGCCGTCGCGATTTTCGCCGCGCAAATCTTCGAGGCGTTGCCGCTGAAGGAGATCGTCAGCGTGGTGGTCATCCTATCCCTGATGCTGCTTGGTCTCGCCTTCTATTTCCTGCCAGGGTTGGTCGCAAGGGGACGTCGCCACAGCAAGACCGAAGCGATCTTCGTGCTCAACCTGCTCCTTGGCTGGACCTTCCTCGGCTGGGTCGGGGCGCTGGTCTGGGCCTTCACCGAGCACAATCACCCTGACGACTCGGCCGCCGGCCAGCCCTCAGCGGCAAGCGGCGGCTGAGGAGGTGGTGATGCGCTGGATGGTAGTGGCCGCGACCGCAGCAGCGGCGGTATGGTGCGGGGCGGGGCTGGCGGGCGTCTACAAGTGCACGAACCCCGAGACCGGGGCGGTAACGTTTTCTCAAACCCCGTGCCCCGGCGAATCCGAGCGGATCGAGGTCCGGTCCGCCTCAGCTCCTGACCAGTCTCGACCCACCATTGAGGCGCTCGCCGAGATCTGCGTCAAAGAGGGTAGCTTCAAGGACCCCGCGAGCGTCGAGCTCGTCGAGATCGGCACCATGGGGGCAGAGGTCATCACCTACGCCAGCCACAGGATCGTTGCCCACAGGCTGCCGATCAAGGTAAACGCGCGCAACGGCTACGGCGGATATGTTGGTGCAGAGTGGTATCACTGCTATCTCAGTCGAGCGACCAGTAAGGTCTTTATGGTTGTGAGCGCGGAGTAGCAGGGGCACGCCACTCAGCCGCGCTCACGCAGCACCTCGGGGGACTCCGAAACGATGCGCAGCAGGTGCTGCGCGACCCCGGGGTGGGGCGATAGCCCCAACCGCCCAGCCATTGACCCCCGCAGCGCCGCACCCCATCCTATGGGCAACCCTCAGCGGCAGCCACCACGCATGACGACCATCACCTTCGACACCCATCAGTTCATCCGCACCATCAAGGATGCCGGCATCCCGGAGAATCAGGCCGAGGCCATCGCGCAAGCCTTCAAGGAGGCACAGACCGCGCAGCGTCCCGTGACGCCGGAGCACCTGGACTACCGGCTGCGCGAACTGGAGCTGAAGATGGACGTGCGCATCGCCGAGGCCAGGGCCGACCTCACCCGCTGGATCATCGGCGCCGGGCTGCTCCAGACCACCGTCATCATCGGGGTGCTGCTCAAGGTCGCCGGGCTGGTCTGACGGCGCAGCCGCTTGACGCCCTCCCGCCATCGCTGTTGGTGATATCGAGATCCACCAAGACAACGAGACCCGTTACAGCCTCAACGACCTGCACAAGGCTGCCGGCGGCGAGCAGCGCCACCGCCCGAAGCACTGGCTTGAAAGTCAGCAGACTCAGGAGCTGATCGACGAACTCGCTAAGTCGTTGAATTCAGCCAAAGCAGGAATTCCTGCTTTGGAGCAAAATCAACCAGTTAAGACAATCCGTGGCGGTAACAACCCCGTCGTCTTCAATGGCCAGCGCGTGTTGCCCCTCCCTCAGATTGACCAAGTTCATGGCCGCCCATCCGGGGCCGCCCGCAAGCGCTTTAACGACAAAAAAGCTAGGCTGATCGAAGACCAGGATTACTTTGTTGTCGGTGCGTCCGAAATTCGGACGCACAGTCCTGGCGCGGTCTCAGAGGCAAGAAAGAGCGATATGACCGTCGTCACAGAGCCCGGCCACCTGAACCCCAGCCTGTTTTTTGCCGCTTGACACCCTCCCGCAGACTCTCCTATGCTTTCCGCCAGAGGCGTGAGAACCTCTTCTGTGCGGACACCGCACCCGTCAGACATGCGGTATTTTTGTTTGTGCGCCCGCGCCAGATTTCGCTGGCCGGGAGTGTGCAGCCATACAAGACCGGTTCGTCCGGAAAAGCTGCGCGCGGTCTCACAGAGCCGTCTCACCCTCCTGGCCGCCCTTCGGGGCTTCCCGTTACGTGAGAGTAAATCTGTGGAGGTCGTCATGACCAACCCCATCGTCTCCATCAACTCTGTTGAGATTCACCCGATCGTCATCCGCGATCAGCGCGTGTTGACGTTCACCCAGGTCGACGAGGTTCACGGCCGCCCTAAAGGGACTGCGCGCCGCAACTTCACCGAGAACAAATCGCGCCTGATCGAAGGGCAAGATTGGTTCAGTGTCAGCCCGGACGAAATTCGTACTACCAGCCCCGGCGCGATTTCTGACGCGCATCGGAGCAAGCTGACCGTCGTCACCGAGTCCGGCTACCTGCTGCTGGTCAAGAGCTTCACCGACGATTTGGCGTGGCAGATCCAGCGCGAACTGGTCAACGCCTACTTCCGCGTGAACCCCGAGCGCACCGTGGGTGAGCGGTATGAAACCATCATCCCCTCCGAGCAGCAAACCCTCTCCGAACTCGCTCAACGCAAGGTCGCCCACCTCGCGCCCGCACTCCAAGGCAAGGGCCTGGCCGAGATCTGGTCGCGGCTGCACAACAAGTTCCGCATCGCCAAGTACAGCCAGCTGCCACGGACCCAGCTCGCCGACGCCATCGTGTACATGGCCAGCATGGAACTGCGCGGCGTCCCCAACGCCGATCACGCGCCCCGGCACCCCGCTTCCGAGCCGCTGACCAACAACGACATGGCCAACCTGCGGCGGGTGATCTGGCTCATCAGCCATCGCTTCCACTACGAGCAGGCGTGGACCCAGGGCGTGTGGTACGCGCTGCGCGATGCGACCGGGGTGCGCTCGCCCAACCGCTTCACGGTGGACAACCTCCCGGTGCTCACCCAGGAGATGCGGCGCATCCTGCAGGCCGTCGAACCGCTGGTCCAGATGCGCAACGAGGCCGAGTTGGAGGTGCTGCGCCGCGTGGTGCGCCGGCGCGAACAGGCCGAGCCGCTGATCGAGGACTGGCGCGCACGCCTGATGCGATCGGCCAAGGAGGATCACGGCGAGATCGCACACACGCTCTCGGGCTGGATGGAGCGCGACCTCGAAGAGCTGGCGGCGCGCGCCCAGGCCGGACGGGACTATCCCGAGGTCGATGAACCGACCGGGCAGCGCCGGCACTGAGGCCAGACCGGCGCCAGGGAAGGCGCCGCGCGATACGCGGGGCTGTGGTCAGATGGGGCTGTGGTGTAGGCCTGGGAGGCGCGTGAGAAGAGAGCCAATGAAGAGGTGACGCGCTTGGGTCCTTGCCTTCCCTCGCGCGGGGGCGGCGCCATCCGGCAGGAAGTTCTCTTGCTCGTCATCACACAGGCTGAGGTATTCAAGCCGCCATTGATCCACGCGCCGAATGTCGGCGAGCGTCATGTGTGTATCCGGGACCGCCTCACAGGCATCGAGCGCGATCTCATCAGCATCTTCGGGAAGCCCGTATGCCTCGGTGAAAAGCTCTTGAAGACCTTGCGCAACGCGCTCGGCGGCCTCGCGCGCTGCTGACGCGCCATTCTCAGCGTCATATGCAACCGTGATGGATAGCGCGTAGGGCTCACCATCAGGAACCTCGACGCCGCGCTGCTCACCCAGATCGAAGAACAGCCCTACCAGGTGCTCGGCATGGGGCTTGAGGATTCCAGCGATCCGGCGCTTCACTTCCTTTCCGCGAATGCGCTTGCCAAGCCGACTCTCGAAGGCGTTGGGAAAGGCTGGCCGGCCATAGCGTGCCGCCAGCCATTGCTTCAGGGTGCGCTTCGACATCTCCGAAAGCGAGGCATCTGCAAAGCGAGTTGCATGCTCTCTGAATGCCTCTTTATGAACGAGCTGTCTCTTCGCGTGCTGCAGCTCGAGCACTATCGAGCCTCCACCCAGCCTGTCGTACACAAGATGGAGTTTTCGAGGATTCTTGGCGTGGGAAAGCTGCGGGTCCGGCGTCCCGTCGGCGCGATCAACCACTTTGGCCAGGATCACCTCAATGTATGGCTCATGCGGGTGAGGGATGTCACAGTCGTGAGAGATGACGACAGCGAAGCACTCGCCCTCCGGCTCTAAGGCTTCGTTCAACCTGAGTCGGGCCAGTGCTTCGCTTGCGAGAAGGTCTCCCTGTCGCCATGACGTTCCCCGGTCCACCATTCTACGATCTCCGAATCACCGCTCGACAGCTCCAGGGATGGAGTGACTGGAACGCCAGTCCTCTGATGGCTTGGCCTTGCTCCTGGCCAACCCCGATCTTTCGTATGACGCATCCATGGCTTTTGCTTCTGAGATCAGCGACCGGGCATGCTCCAGGGTGGCCTCGTTTGTTGCAACGAGATCCAAGAGCGACCGCCCCTCAAAAGCCTTCATCTTCAGCATTGCCGGCGCCCGCTTGATGTCTGCCTCACGAAAAGCATCCGCCACCTGGCTAAGCGCCTGTATTCTTTCAAGGTTGCCGGCTTCTGGCATTGATTCGCCCTTCAGCCACTTATAGATCGACTGCCTAGACACAGCAAAAGCCCCGGCAAGATCGGCGATCGCCGGGTTGAGCGTCTCGCGGATGTTGGTCAGATGATCTAAAGGGCTGCGAACGTCGGGGCAAGATGCCTCCTCTTCGCCATCCACCTCGACATCCACAGAAGAGATAGAGGTTCTCGTTTCTCCTAGCCTGCACCAGGCTACAGCACGAGATATATCTAACGCACCGCCAGTGCCGCTGACAAACGGTGACACTCCGGTCAGGCTGGCCGCCACCACCAACACAGCTGCTACTGGACGAGTGGGCGCAACCGACCACGGGATCGCGGTTCCCGGTGATGTTGCGGTGTACATGTTGACCTCCCCCAGGGCTACGCCCATGTCTCACGCGCATGATCCGTAGTCGCTTTCATGAACACGGACTTGACAGAGGCATGTAAAGAGTGCAGCTGTGCCTCAAGCTCATCTGGATTGATTGGCATGCGACCGCTGCAAAAATGATCGGTATCGAGCACGCCGTGGTCGCATGGTTCCGTCATAGCGAAGCGAGCGTTCGGTGTCAGCCCGTTCTGTGATAGATCGGGGGGGAAGCCAAGCGGTGCATTCGCGCGATACACCCTCACGACCAAGGTTCCACTAGTCACAAGCGGGCCAACCTTGGTCGAGAACACGGATTCGCTCATTGCGTGCTGGCAGGGCGCATCAAACTTCACCCCATGAACACCATCGGCAAAATACTGCTCGACTTGCTCCCCGCTTCTTGGCAGCACGGCATCCAGGTAGCGCAGGCCCAGGCGCCCCACGTGGTCAAGGCTGACCTCTTCATGAACCGCGCTTAACCCACGCAACAGCTCAGGGATGAAGGTCTCGTGCGTGTCGTAGTTCGTCGTCTGGAACGTGATACTCGAAGGCAAAAGAACAAAGCCTGCGGTTCGGTCTTGATTGGCCAAGAGCCAGGATGTCGTTTGCTGAATCTTCGGCTCGGGTTGTTGCGCCTGCCCCGGCCTCGGCACGACCAAGTGAGTAACCTCCTGCGGCTCGAACAGGGGGTAACCTTCACGACGCAGCCGATCCTGTATCTGGTTGACGTACTTGGCCATTGCGGCCACCGGATTGAAGTGCGCCTGCGCTAGCGCATAGTACACCGGCGCATTCGACATTCGCTCGCTCACAGGTCGCTCCACTGCCACGGTTGACACTTTGGTTTACAGTTTACATGATGGTTGACAGCCTCGCCAGAAAGAGGATCAACGACCCCACGCGGAGAAACTGCAGGAGGTTGCCCTCGCCGGTCGGCGCGAACCGGCGAGTTCAGCTTGGCAGGCGGCGCCAAGTGGATGTTCCCGATAGGCAAGTAGGTGCCTGAAGCCTGCTCCTGCGTCAGGACCAGGGCCTATCGTCCGCCCAGCTCACGCCGACCATCACCCCACCCTTCCTTCCCTCGCATCCGAATCAAACCGCACGCCCAGCCGATCGAGCACGTCGAGGTAGGCGGCTTGGTCGCGGGCGAGGGTTTCGGGGTCGTAGCCGGCCTGGCGGATGGCTTCGGGCAGGGAGATCAGGCCGGCCCGGATGGCGGTGCGCAGCGCGGGGATTTCGCGGGAGGGGTCGACGAGGGTGCGGGCCGGCGCGGACCAGCGGGGCTCACCGGCGGGCGCGAGGCCGTCGAGCGCGAGGGCGGCGGCGAACCAGCGCGCGATCGGGTCCCAGGCCTGGGGGGCGAGCAGTTGCCAGCGCCAGACGTCGATGGCGCGCGCGAATTCCTGCTGCCCCATGCGCGCGCTGCTGAAGTTGACCTCGGAGAGGTCGCCGGTGAGCACCTCGAAGGGGATGCCGTAGTCGGCAGCGATGGCGCGCAGGGTCTGGTTGGTGAAGCGCTCGTCGTCCTCGGGTTGCGGCGGGCTGGCGAAGCTGACGTCCTTGCCGGCGGGCAGTAGCTCGATGGCGCCGGGCTCGAGGCGGTCGAGCAGTTCGTAGTCGTCGAGCGGCGCGGCGTCGGCGGGCAGCTCGGTGTCGCGCACGAAGGCGACATAGCAGGCGGCCAGCCGCTGGCGTTCGAGCTGGGCGTCTTGGTAGTCGTCGAGCATGCGGGCGCGCAGCATGGCGCCGGTGCCCCAGGGCACGCCGCGCACCTGGCCGGGGCGGTCGAGCCGGTAGACGTGGAGGAACGCCTCGGCGCCGTAGCGCTTGCTCTGCCCCGGCACGCCGCGGACGGCATCGCCGGGGTGCTCGGGGTAGAGCCAGTAGGCGACGCGGCGGCCGAGTCGGTCGAACTCGACGCCCTGCCGGATGATGCCGCCGTTGGCGAGTTCTTCGTGCTTGGCGGTGTCGAGGAAGTCGGGTTCGAGCACCTGGATCTGCAGTGGGAGCGGCAGGCCGTCCCGGGGACGGCGCGGGCGGCGCCGGATCAGGCATTCGCCGGACTCGACGACGGTGCGCAGGATGAGCGCCTGGAGCCCGTAGCCGTTGTGATGACCGTCGGCGTCGATCGCAGTCGATTCGAACCACGCGCTCCAACGTTGCTGGACTTCTGGCGTCGACCATTGGGCGCGCACGCCGTGGCCGATGGTGTTGTGCACGATGGCGGCGATCGCCTTGCGCACCCAGGGGTTGTTGCGCGCGAGGTCACGGTGACGGTCGCGCAACTTGTGCAGGTCGGCGCGGATCTCGCGGTTCGGGCCGGTCGCGCGGGTATGCCAGCCGCTGGTGCGGCGCGTGAGCTTGGCGGCCTCGTAATGGGCTTGGGCGGGGGTGCGCAGCGGTCGGCCGGCGGTGTCGACGATGACGGGTGGGCGCTTAGCCACGGTGGTGCTCCAGGTAGCAGCGCAGCGCCCGCCCGGGCCGCAGTCCGGCAGCCGCGGCGACATCGGCGCGCGCCTGCCGGATGGCGTGCATCAGGTCGGGCAGGGTCTGGTACTGGATGACCTTGTCGCCCAGTTGGACGCGCAGTCGGCCGGAAGCGGCGGCGGCCTCGAGGGTGGCGAGTTGGTCGGAGGTGAAGGCCATTGGCGATCCTCTCGGGTTGTGTCGTGTCGAGCCTAGGCGCGCGGCGGCGCCAAAAATACCGGAAGCTGCACGCCGGTCAGCGCAACCACTGCGAGCGCCGGCGACGGATGGTGGATGGTGATACGCCGATGCGTCGCGCGGCCTCGTGGATGTCGCGACCGGCGGCGAGCTCGCGGCGGATGGCGTCGTCCCGCGCCACGCGGTCGATGGCGCAGACGTAGACCTCAGCGCCACCGACCCGCTGGCGAATGCGGGCGATGACGCCGCGCACCAGGGTGGGATCGGCGCCGGCGGCGATGAGCTCGTCGGCGGTTTCGTGGAGGACGTCACGGGACATGGGCTACCACCATTGCGAGGCGCGGCGCCGGACGCCCGGGCGGTGAGTGGCCTTGAGGGCGCGGCGCTGGTCGGCGGTGACGACCTCGGTGTTGTCGGTCCAGGCCTCGGCCCAGGCCGGGGGGCGTGCCCAGTCGATGCGGTCGCCACCGCAATGGAGCCATAGCGCCTCGGCGTAGCAGAGCAGGTCCCAGGTCTCGTTGCGGCGGTTGCCGATCTGTCGCCAGCCGTCGGGGGTGCGCTGCTCCGCGGTGAGCTCGTCGCGCTGGGCGCGGCTGAGCCAGGACGGCAGGTGGATGTAGCCCGGCCCCGGGACGTCGCGCGCGAGATCGGCCGAGACGCGGTCCTTGATGCGATCGGCGTTGAGGATAAGCACCGGCACGTCGCCGCGACTGCCGGACTTGCGATCGTGCCGTTTGCTGGTGTCGGGCAGGGTCTCGCGCACCAGTTGGGCGCTCCTCGAGCCGTCGCCACGCACGAGGCGGGCGCGGTGCGCGAGCCCGGCGCGACGCAGCTCGCGCCACCAGGCGTAGGCGCGCGCGGTCGAGTCGGCGCCCTTGGCGCGGTTGGCGTAGCCGCCGAGATCGACCCCGGTGCGGTAGACGCGCAGTTCGCGGTCGTCGGGTAGTCGGTAGGTGGCGTTGATGACGCGATCGGTGAGCTCACTCCAGTGCTCTTGCATGACGGCGGGCTGCAGGGGCTCGCCGGCAGCGGTCTTGCGGATGGCGTAGCGGTCGACGATCCAGCGCTCGCCGCCGATACCGAAGCCGATCACGCAGACCTCAAAGCGGTTGCCCTGGACGTCGACAGCGGCCAGCAGGAGGCGCACGCCGTCCGGCACGCGATAGCGCTCGGCCTCCTCGATGCGGGCGGCCAGGGACTCGGCGCCTCGGGACTCGGCCATGGCGCGCGGCATGTAGGGCATGCCTTGGTCGGTGTTGGTGGTCTGGCGCAGCGCGGTCTCATCGCCGCTCGCCTCGAGTTCGCGCTGGGCGAGCAGCGCGTTGGTGACGAGCGACTCCCACTGCTGGAATGCCGCGGCGCAGCCGAGCACCCAATAGGAGGCAATCGCAGCGGTGCGCGGCGAGCCGTCGAGTTCGCCCTCGCGAAACCAGTGTCCGGCAATGTTGAGTCGGCGCTTGTCGTGCGGCAGGTAGCGCGTCCCGCAGTGCGGACAGCAGATGTGTGCCGTCGCGGCGGAGGCCTCGATGGTTTCAGCCTCGTCGTAGAGCGGCATGGCGGGGGGCTCGAAGCGCGCGCCGCAGCCATCAAGGCACGGCCAGTACCAGCGGCGCCGGTCACCGCGGTTGTAGAGCGGCAGGATGCCGCCCTTGACCGGCGGCGCGGCGTGCGGGCCGTCCGGTGTCCACTGGTTGGTGACGAGTTCGCGCTTGGGGCTGGACTCGACCAGCGTCATGCCTGCCGACATCGCCACCTGGGTGCGCTTGCGGGCCAGGCCGAAGGGCTCGCCCTCGCCGCCGATGTCGTCGGGGAACGAGTCGTAGTCGGTCATCGCCACATAGCGCAGGTCGCGCTGCGCGAGCTGCGAGCTGGTCGGCCAGCCGAGGTTGAGGATCATCCCGTTGCGGTAGGCGATCATCTCGATGGTGGTGTCGTGCTTGCGCGGGCTGAGGCGCTCGCGTAGTCGCGGGCTGTTGCGGTGTAGTCGCTCGATGCGACGCTTGCGGTAGTCGTAGGCCAGGGTTTGGGTCGGGAAGTAGAGGCCCATATCGCCGGGGTCGGCCGTCACGCAGTGCGCGAGCCAGCCGTCGAGAAGGGCCTGGGTCTTACCGGTACGCGCCGGCGAGACGAAGACCACGGCCTCGTGCCGGCGGCTTTTGAGCAGGTCCATCGGCTCGGCCATGTAGGGTGTGAGCTGCGCATCCCAGGGGCCGGAGTAACCACCCGGGGTCTCGATGCGCACGACCTCGGCGGCGCAGGTCGAGACGGCCACGCGCCGCGGCGGGCGGATGATGTCGGCGACATCGCGGCTGATGCCCTGGGCGCTGGCGTAGCGATCAACTGGCATCGGGGACAATCCTCCGGTAGAGGTCCTCGCGCAGGCGATCGACCACACCTTGAGCACGCTCGATGGCGGCGCCGTCGATACCGGCGTCACGCTCCAGGATGTCGGGGAGCGATTCGAGCCCCATGGCCACGCCCTGGAGCACGGCCGACAGGGTGCGCTCGAACTCGGCGGCGGGGAGCAGTTCGCCGCACTCCTGTAGGTGCTTTGTTCGCTCCCTGGCCCCTTTGTACCAGTCGAGCCGATCTTTCGGGGCCATCTTCTCCGGGTCATCGCCATCTTCTGGCGCGTCGCCACCGAACCGCCATCGCGCCACCTCGAGCAGGTCGATGCGCCACTGCCGGCCTCGACCACCGCGCTCAACCACCGGGCAGCCGCGACGCAACCACGCATCCACGGTCGGCACAGACACTTCGAAGAACTCGGCCACCTGCGCCTTGTTCGCCAACCGCCCCGCCGGCAGCGCCGCTAGATCATTGATGACCGACACCAGAAACAACCCCAAGCAACCGAAAAACGCGCGAATGTCGAGCTGCAACGAACCCGCGGGCGAAGGGGCCCGGGAAGGACCCGGGGCGAGGACTGACGATCACGATCCCCTCCTCGTTCGCTGTCGAGCCAGCTCGCGCGTCAACTCGCGGTCGAACGCAGCGGGAAACGCATCATCGACTGTCTTGCGCGCCACCCGCACCCAGTTGAGCTGCGGCCGATACTCCGCGCCGCGGACGAAATAGAGCATCGGATGAATGCCCGAGCCATCGCGCTTGTAGATGCCGGGTCGAATCCCCCGCGCCTGCGGTGAGCCAACCTCGACGGCGAAGAAGGTGGCGCGTGCACGAGGCCTGGTCGAGGAGCGGTTGAGCCTGCGAGCTCGACCGGTGTAGGCGCGCAGAAACGAGAGGATGCGCGCATACTCGCTCGGCTTCGGGTTCCCGTAGGCATTGAGCGGCATCGCTGGCCCGGGCACCACCCGCCAGCCGGCGGGCATGATCCCCATTCGGCTCAACCGCGATTCCGTGCCCTTCTCGGCGCGACGACCTCCGATGACATGCGGGCGCACCGTCTCGGACCAGCGCATCAGCGCGTCCCGCTTCGCGTCGACATGACCGACTTGCGCACTGGGCTGCTGTGCCCGCCCCTTCTGGACGTAGACTGATCGCAGCACATAGGGCGTCGGCCGATCGAAGACCTGGCGCATCTCATCCTGCTCAGCCGCGCGCACCTTGAAGGCGGCATCGTTCACCGACCGCGAGAGCATGTACGGCAACTGCCGCTCGAGCCCCTTGATCGCGGCCTGGACCGCTTTCAGCCCCGAGGTCTTGATATCCATCATTTGCCCAACCTCGTTCGCATCAGCGCACCTCGATTCGCACTGTCAGGCCGCCACCCGGCAGCCCCTCGCCAACCTCCGCGCCAATCCGCACCACCTGCCGGTCGTTGTCGTAGGCGGTGCCCTGCAGCGCATCGAGCGTCGGCTTGATGATGTTGTCGAGATCGAGGCGTTGCCGGCTCGGGCGCCCCTTGGCGGTGAGCCGCGGATGCAGCACCAGCGCCACCGCGACATCGCTACTGGTCGATCTGACCCCAGCGGCCTGGGCTCGCCATGCAGCCTCGCGCTGCCAGCGCTCCGCGTCCGCCGACGGCACGACTCGCCCACGGACGTGGCGCCACATCCGGTTGGCGCTGGGCGGGTAAGGGAGTAGCACCTCAATCATCCTCGGCGTCCCGCCGCTCAGCCTCATCACTACCCGGCTCATAGCACCCCGCCGGGCAGGCGGAGAGCCGCCGAGCGGGCCAGCCGTAGATCCCGCGCTCGCAGCGTTCGGGACGATAGTGAGTGCAGCTCCAGCAGGTGAGCGGCGGGGCGTCCTCGTGTCCGCTGGTTCGATCAAATGTGTTCTGATAACTCATTTGGCGGACGGGGCGCTCAGAACGGGATGTCATCGTCATAGTCCGCACCAGAGGGCGTAGGGTGATTGCTGGGAGCCGGAGCGCCGCCGCCATGGCTTCGCCCGGCCTGGGTGCTCTGACGGCCTCCTGCGCCCGCCTGCCCGTCCCCAGACCCGTCGAGCATCTGCATGGTCCCGCTGATGTCGACCACCACCTCGGTGGTGTAGCGATCCTGGCCGTCCTTGCCCTGAAATTTACGGGTGCGCAGCCTGCCCTCGATATAGACCTTCGAGCCCTTGCGCAGATACTGCTTGGCGACCTCGGCGACCTTGCCGAAGATGGCCACGTTGTGCCATTCGGTGCGCTCGCGGGTCTCGCCGGTGGCGCGGTCCCGCCAGCTCTCGCTGGTGGCGATCCGCAGGTTGGCCACAGCGTCGCCGCTGGGCATGTGGCGGATCTCGGGGTTGGCCCCAAGGTTGCCGACCAGGATCACCTTGTTGATGCCTCTCTGGGCCATCAGCCCGCCTCCTTCGCGTGTTGGTTCCGGTGCGCCTCGAGAGCGGCAAGCGCCGCGCGCTTGCGCGCGGCGATCGTCTCCGTCCGGCTCGGCCCCTCCGGCTCGGCGCGGCGCCCGGCGCTGGTGATCGCCTCCCGAAGCTCGGCCAGGCGGCGGCGCGTCTTGGCCTCGTCGCCGCCAGGGAATGGCACGACCGTCGAGCTACCGGTGAGCAGGCCTGCAACCGCGGCAGCCGGCCCCTCGGGCTCTGGCGGCGGCAGGTGCGGCGCGGCCTGCTCCTGCGTGATGAGTTTGCGCTCGACGGCCGCCTGCGCCGCCCTGGCTCGCAGCTCAGGGTCCCAGCCGAGCGAGAGCCGCCATACGGTCGGGCGCCCCTCGGCGCGCTGCGAGGTGATCGCACGGTCATAGGCGGCCCGGAACGCCATTCGCGCGCCGATCTTGTCGCCGGTCGCCCACACGCCCGATGCGGCAGCCGCCGCAGTCAGCACCTCCTCGGTCGCGCATACCGATGCGCTCTCGTCGAACACCTCGAGCGCGAGCGTCCAGGCCTCGTCGGCGCTCAGCGCACCGCCGCCGATCGCCTCCGCCGCAGCGAGCAGGTCGGCAGGCTTCGGGAAGAAGCGCCCGCGCACCGGATCTCGGCGATGAGCGCGCACCAGCTGCTCGAACGCCTCGATCGGCAGATGGCCGAGATCCTCCCAGTAGAGCCGGACCAGCCCGGGGGAGATCTGGCGCTCATAGAGCTCGCCGAGGTCGTTCATGATCGCCAGGAACTGGCGCTTCGTTTCGGCCACGCTTGGCCGCGTGCTGCTATCCGACATGGCTGAATACCCCCTCGATGACCTGCTCGTCGCCTTCGTTGATCCATGCGGCCAGCTCGTCGTTGCCGCTGTGCCGCTGCTCGACCTGCTTCTGGAACCCCTCGACCTTGACCGCGTTCCGGCAGATCAGCTCGATGTCGTCGTAGCGCTTGCGGCTCGGGTTCTGCCCGCAGTGCCAGGGCGAGGCGCGACAGCCGTCAACGGCGCGCTTCAGATCCTCCGTGCTGTAGCCGTCCTTCAGTCGTGCGGCGATCGTCCGCCGCCGCTTCGAGTCGAGCTTGGCGCGCGGGTGGTCCAGCGCGGCGCGCCAGTAGTCGAAGACCTCTCGCACCGCGTCGGCCTTGTCGGGCAATCGGCGTGTGGCGATCGGCGTGGGCGGAGTGGGTGCGTGGCTCGTGGAGTCCGTGCGCGGCTTGGCTGGCTGGTCGGGTTCGCGAGCAGCGAACTCGACAGGTTCGTAAGAACCTCCTGTATCCGGTAAACCGGATACCGGATGTGTGCCCCTCTTCCTCGTCTCCGGGTCTGCCTCACGTCTGCCCTGCATCTCTGGCGAGGCCGCGTCGTTGTTGGGTTTCGGTGTGCCCTGGTTGCTCTGCCCCACGTCTGCCCCACGTCTGCCCCACTTCTCGGAGGCAGACGAATCCACGTCGGCGAGGGGAAGCCGAAAAATGAGCTGTCGATCAGCGGGGATGCGCTCGATCAACCCCGCGCGCTCCAGCAGCTCCAGGGCGTGACGCACCGCCTTCGGTGAGGGATCACCAGCCTCACGCCGCCCCTGTCCGTGCTCGACGTGCAGCGTCTCGGCGAGCCCTCGCAGCGAGATCCCGCGCCGCTGCCCGACGATGCCGCTGGCGTAGTCCATGTGTGGGCGCAGCGCGCGCAGGTAGATCAGCTGGGCGCTCCACGGCAGGCCATGGAGCGCGTCGTCCTCGGACTCATTCCACGCTGTGCGTCGCACTGGACACCCCCCGCGCCTCGCGCGCAAACCGCTCGCCAGAGGCCAGCATCCGCCGCTCCAGGCGCCGCATCGCAACAGCCTCAGCCCAGTCGCCCCGATGCTCCAGCGCTCGCCATCGCGCCCCGGCATGTCGCGCCACGGCGCGGGCATGCTCGGCGAGGCGCAGTAGCTCGGCGTTGATTGTCCGGTCCATCACGCGCCTCCCACGGCGCGCAGCGCCCGTCGCTCCTCGGCCTGAGTCTCGGCCTCGGCCAGGGCATCGAGCCGCGAGAGCAGCTCCAGGTTGGCGCGGATCGCCACCGAGGCACGTTCGCGAATCCGGCGCGCCTCCTCGCGGGTGATGCGCCGATCCTCGAACGCCCGATGCAGCTCGGCATCGACTTCACCCCGAGCGGCGCCCAGGGCGGTGATGCACGAGATCAGCTCGGCGTCAGAGCAGTCCCGGTACGCTCCCAGCGAGACGGCGCCGTAGCCGAACTCGGCGCACAGCGCGTGCAGCGGGCCGTGGTCGCTGGTCACCCGCATGGCGGCGCGCAGCGTGTTGATGCCGAGCTGGTTGCGGTCCTGGAAGGTCGCCTGATTGAAGAACACGCCGGGGCGTCGGTCGATGGCCTTCGCGAGCCCGACATAGCCGCCGGGCTTGTAGCTGGCAGCCATCTCGGAGATGGCGGTTTCAACGGGGTCGTGCATGGGACTGACTCCTTGGATCACGTGGAAGCGATCGCCTGCCTGGCGCACCATCAGCCGAAAGAGCGCCCGGCGCGGAAAAGGCGGAGATCCCCATGCTAGGCTCGTGGTTACCACACACACTTGCGTTCACAGGAGACCTCCATGGAAATCACAATCGAGCAACGGATTGCGCTGATGCAGCTGGCCAAGGACATCGCGAGCCGGGAAGATCCACAGAACTTCATGAAGCGGCACTCGGTGGAGTGGCGGGACAACGCCCCGCCAACCCAAGTCGAGATGACCCTGTCGGCTTACCACCAACTCTTGGCTCAGGTCTTGGACAGCCCGCCCAAGTAGTCCTTCATCATCCCGATCGCCATAACGCCTCCGTACTCCGCCTGGATCGCAATCCAGGCGGAGTCCAGCGGTCTTGCGCCCCGCTTTTCACCCTCGCGCAGCAGGGCGGCGATCTCAGACGCCAGGGTCAGGGTCTCTTTGGATTCCTGGTCGGGGCGCATCAGGGAGGTGCGTTCGTTCATGCCGGGTCTCCTGGTGGGGTTGTATCGCGATCGTCGTCGCGCGAGCCCTCGGGACAAGCCAAAGCCTTCAGGATCGCCACCAAGGCGGAGCGCAAGCTGTCGGGCGGCGGCGCCTCGTCAAGCGCCCTGGGCGCGACAGAGACCTCCCTGGTCGGAGTTGAGTCGTTGTTGGGCATGCCGGGTCTCCTTGGTGGGTTAGGCGGCGGCGCGGGGCGTCTGGGTAGGGTCGCCCAGGCTGCGGAACACTTCCGGGCGCGCGAGCCGTAGGTAGTCCAAGCGGTACTCAGGGATGCCGTTCTTGCGCCACCCAGAGACGGACGGCGGGCGCACCTTGCAGAGCTTGGCCGTGGCAGCGGTACCGCCGAGAGCATCGATCACAGTGTTTGCGTCCATAGCGATGATGTTAGGCATAACTAATCACGCGGTCAAGGATCGCTTAAGCCCACCTATTTTTCAAGGTGTTAGGCTTCCCTACATGAAAACGACTTGGAATGACCGCCTCCGAGACGCCCTAGCTGCGCGCGAAAAGTCGCCGGCAGAGCTCTCACGCGCCGTCGGCGTCAAGCCGCCAACGGTGCACGGCTGGTTGCATGGCGGCATCAAGAACCTGAAGGGCGAGAACCTTGTTCGGGTGTGCAGCTATCTGCACATACGCCAGGAGTGGCTGCTATATGGACGCGGAGAGATGGAAGAGCAGCCCCGACACGAGCAACCACCAGCAACCCCCGCGAACGACCCGGGAGACGATCCGCGACTATCGGAACTGCCGGCGAAATACCAAGCGATCATCAGGCTGCTGGAGGGCTTCCCGCAAAGCGAGGTCGACCAGCTCGTGCATGATCTTGGTGAGAAAAAATCGTACTACGACCGGCTCTTGAAGGAGCTTCTGGAGAACCGTAGGGCAGCCGGTTGATTGCTCGCTAATCCATCGAAGTTAGGCGTGATTCGTTCCGCCTAACTTTTTTCTTGACCTGATTATTAGGCATGACTAACATCTGTCTCGAAGCCGCACCTAATGCAGCAACCGAGGGAGACCACCATGCACCCCGACGACAACCCCTACGCCGAGCACGACCACAGGTCCGACCTGCTCGCCAAGATCAGCACCGAAGAAGAGTTGCTGCGTCAATGGCCCAACGCTGACGGCCCGCACTACCCGGTCGGCATCGACCACGCCATCTACAACATCGGCCACGGCGTCTACGCAGCCATCTGCGGCGTCTGCGGGCATGTGTCCGAGTACAGCTGGCAGGCTGGCTGCGGGCGCTGCCCGCGCTGCGAGGCCGAGTTGACCGAGTCCATGGACGGCGTCGAGCTGCTGGCTGAGCGAGTCGATCGACTCACCGACGCCGACCTCACGGCGCTATCCCGCAGCGTTGAGGTGCTGCGCGACCGGCTGCGCGCCGAGGTGCATCAGCGGGTCGAGCGGCTGGACCGGAGGGCCGCAGCATGAGCATCCATCCAGCCCACGACGCACCCTGGCGCCCGCTGCGCCCACGCCTGCCGGACGCGAGCAGTGGCTGGCGTCCGCCCCACACGGCGCGCATCACCTGCCTACCCGTGCGCCCGCAGCCCGAGGCCACCGGCCCGGCATCGCTCACGCTGGCCGATCGACTGCTCGGGCGGCTGGCCGACGGATCCGCGATGAGCGTCACCGAGCTCGCGAACGCCGCCGACACGACGACCGCTCGCGCCAAGCACGCGCTCCGTGCGCTGCGCGAGGCCGGGCGGATCGAGATCGTCGGTAACAGCCCTGCTCGCGAGCGCCGGTATCGGCGCACTGACTCCGTGGCGCGCCGCGCCGAATTCCGCGGGCCGATCGCCCCGATCGCCCCGAAGACCCCGTGGAGGTAGCCATGCCCAAGATCACGATCCATGTCGCAGACCAGCGCTCCGCCGCCGAAATCGCCGCGTGGCTGCGCGAGGTCTGCGCCGACGTCCGCCAGGACGGCGCAGGCGGCATCGTCGCCATCGACCGGGCGCTGAGCGACGCCGAGCGCGCCGCGCTCCCGCCGCTGCCGCGCACTCGGGCGCAGGCCGCCGGTGACAACGTCCTGCCGCTGCGCCGCCCGGTGCGTCGCTGGCCGCCGTCGCGCCCGGGGCGACCGGGAGGGGATGCGGCATGAGTCGCCCGCAGCTGATCTCCACTTGGGCGCTTCTGCTCGGCGGCTCGATCGCACTGCAGGTAGCTATCGCCATCGCAGCATGGAGGCTCACGTCATGAGCACCCGCAACGACACTCGCGTCGCCCTCGCGCTCTGCGCATTGGCGGCTCGCTGCGGCTGCCGCGTCATCGCAGCCACGGCGCACGCAGGGCGGCCCACGGTGCGCGTCGATCGCGCGCCTGATCCGCGGCGGCTGCGGCTGCGCGAAACCAACGACCATGCCGCCCGCGTCTCTGGCGTGCGGCTCACGTGGAGGGCCTGAGATGGCTATCGACGATCTCCGGCGGATGATCGCCGGGCACAACGCCGACGATGACGTCGAGGCGTGTCTCGACCGGGCTGGCTGCAGCGAGGCCGGCGATGAGTTCGCGCGGTCGAGCTGGCCGATCCCTGCGCTGCGCGACGAGATCGTCTCGGCGCTCGACATCGCCATCGGCCTGCACCGCGCCCGCCAGGTCGCACCCGCCGGCGCCCTCGACGAGGACTGCGTCTATCACTGCGCTGCCGCACTGCAGGGCGTGACCGAGCTGTGCGCTCGACTACTGGCTGATATCCCTGATGGGGTGGAGCGGGAGGCACGTGATGCGGCCTGATCTGATGGAGCTGCTCGCCCGGGCTGATCGGGCGTTGGGTATTGGCGTCGCCGCGACGCTGGTGGGCGCACTGCTGCTGGTCGCGTTAGCGGCGGGAGGTGGGGCGTGAGTGCTGTAGCTGTGGCGGCGGATTACGCCAGCGTCGATGGGTATCCGCTGGGCGTGCATCACGGCATCCCATTCGAAACCTATCTGCGACTGCCTGCGATCTCCTCGCACGGCCTGATGCTCATCGAGCGCAGCCCGATGCACTACCGGCACGCGATCGAGTCGCCGCACAAACCGACCCAGGCTCAGGCGCTCGGCACCCTGGTGCATGCGCTCACGCTGACGCCAGACCTTGAGGAGTACACCGTTGCGCCGGTCGTCGATCGGCGCACGAAGGCAGGCAAGGCGGAGTGGGCAGAGTTCCAGGCTGACGCCGAGGCGCGAGGACTGCTGGTGGTGACCGCCGACCAGATGACGCGAGCGCAGGCGATGCGCGACGCCGTCATAGCCCAGCCGTTCGCCCGCGCCCTGCTCGCCGATGGTGACCCCGAGGTGACGATGCTGTGGGAGCGCGACGGCGTCTCCTGCAAGGCGCGTGCTGATTGGGTCTGCGGCGGCCATCAGGTGATCGTCGACCTCAAGACCGCCGCCGACGCCAGTGAGCAAGGCTTCCGTCGTGCGGTCGGGCAGTGGCGCTACCACATGCAGGCGGCGCACTACATCGACGCGGCCCGCGCCACCGGCCTCGGCGAGCGGACTTTCGTGTTCATCGTCGTCGAGAGCGAGCCGCCGCACGGCGTCGCGCTCTACCAGCTCGGCGAGCGTGAGCTGCACGCCGGGGGCGTCCGCATCCGCCGCGCGATGGATGCATACCGAGAGTGCGTCGACACCGGGAGCTGGCCCGGCTATCCGACCGAGATTTCACCCATTGAACTGGCGCCCTGGGCGCTGTGAGGAGGACCTGACATGCTGCCTGCCCAGAAGCAGAACTACACCACCATCGCACAGATGATGGAGAGGAACCGCGACAGCATCGCGGCGGCGCTGCCCAAGCACTTGACCGCCGAGCGTCTGAGCCGTGTCGCGCTCGGCGAACTGCGCACGAATCCAAGGCTGCTGGATTGCAACCCGACCAGCCTCATGAGCGCGATCGTCAAGGCGAGCCAGCTCGGCCTGGAAGTCGGCTCGGCTATGGGGCACGCCTACCTCGTCCCCTACAAGACTGAATGCACGCTGATCATCGGTTATCGCGGCATGATCGCGCTCGCGCGTCGCTCCGGCGAGATCCAGTCGATCACCGCGCGCGTGGTCTATGCCCGCGACACCTTCGAGCTGGAGTACGGCCTTGAGGAGAAGTTGCGCCACATTCCCAGTACCGACGAAGACCCCGGCCAGGTAACGCACGTCTACGCCGTCGCCAAGCTGCGTGACGGCGGCATCCAATACGAAGTCATGACGCGCGCTGAAGTCGAGGCGGTCCGTAAGCGGTCGCGGGCCGGAGGCAACGGCCCCTGGGTGACCGATTGGAGCGAGATGGCACGCAAGACCGTCATGCGCCGCCTCTTCAAGTACCTGCCGATGTCGATCGAGATGGCAGATGCGATGACTGCCGAGGCAGATGAGGATCGGCTGCCGGAGCGCGCTGTGGCCGCTACGGTGGTTGACCTTAACACTCATCTCGCGGCCAGCGTCGAGCGCGAGAGCCCCATCGCAGGCGGCCAGCAGCCGTCGGTTACGCCGGAGGGGGGTAACCTCAAGCCGACCACCGGTCACCACTCCAGCACCGGCCCCAGCACCAGCGCTGACGCGGCCTCAGCGCAAAGCAATGCCGCGCTGAGCACCACCTCAGAGCAGGCACCGGAGGAGGTCGACGGCAGCCTCGGCGACGGAGACGACGCCGTCGACGCCCGCGGCATCCCCTGGGATGAGCGCATCCACTCGTCGAGCCGGGCTCGCACGGCCGACGGGTCGTGGCGGCGCAAGCGCGGCGTCGACCCGATGACTGTCGAGCGGATCGAGCGGGAGCTGATGGATGAGGAGGGCGACCCGACCGCCAATCCGCCGTCGGACGAGAGCGGCCAGGACCAGGGCCAGGACCAATCTGCCGCGCCGCCGCTCACCATCGACCGCATCCTGACCGGTATCGCGTCCGCCAAGGATGTGGACGCGATCGACGAGTGGCTCGACCTGTCGCGCACGATCCCGATCGGTCCCAGTCATCGCGCCGAGATTGAGCGCGCCGAGCACGAGCGGCGCAACTACCTGGACGACCACCTACTGGACGACAGCCTAGAGACGCGAGCCGTTCGCTTCTGACGCATTTGCCAGCATGCCCGGCGCCAAGCCGGGCAAGGAGATCGCATGTTCAAGAACGCCAGACTCTATCGTCTCGAGCAACCCGTCCGCATCGACGGTCAGGAGCTGGAGACCCAGCTCGCCGGACGTCGGTTCCGACCCTGCGGTCCGCTGGAGACCGCGACCATGGGCTGGAGCGCGCCGCTCGGCGAGGACGGCGGTGCACTGGTCCACCCCCTCGAGGGCTGTCTGCTGATCTGCGCGCGCAAGCAGGAGCGTCTGCTGCCGACGGCGGCGGTAAAGGAGGCACTGGAGGAGCGTATCGGTGAGATCGAGGCCGGCGAGTCGCGCGAGGTCGGGCGCACCGAGCGGCGTCGGCTGCGCGAGCAGATCGTCGACGAGATGCTGCCGCGCGCCTTCACCCGCTCGCGCCGCACCCTCGCCTACCTCGACACCAAGAGTGGCTGGATGGTGATCGACGCGGCCACCGAGAAGCAGGCCGAGGATGTCGTCTCGCTGCTGCGCGAGACCCTGGGCGGCCTGTCGGCACGACCGCCAGCACCGACGAGCGAGCACCCCGCCGAGGTGCTCTCGCGCTGGCTGCTCGACGACACCGCCCCGGCCTACTTCACCGTCGGCGACGCCTGCGAGCTGCGCGACCCCAGCGACGAGGCCGACGTGGTGCGGATCAGCGGTGGCGACCCCACCAGCGACGAGGCGCTCGCCCACCTGCGCACCGGCAAGCGCGCGGTCAAGCTTGCGCTGACCTGGGACGAGCGCTTCAGCTTCACCCTCGCCGACGACCTGTCTCTGAGGCGGCTGCGCATGACCGAGGGGCTGCTCGATACCCTCGACGACGAGATCGAGGACCCGGCGGTGCGCTTCGAGACCGAGTTCGCGCTGTTCGCGCTGCAGCTGCGCAACCTGCTCGCGCGGCTCGAGACGGTGTTCGGTCTCGGCAGGGTGCGGGGCAGCGACGCCGAGGCCGCCGACCCGCTGCTCGACGAGGCGGTGCAGATCGTCACCGAGACCCGCCACGCCTCCATCTCCGGGGTGCAGCGCCGGCTCAAGATCGGCTACAACCGCGCCGCGCGCCTGATCGAGGAGATGGAGTGCAGTGGCATCGTCGGCCCAGCCGAGACCAATGGCAATCGCGAGGTCTTGGCGCTGGAGGTCGCGCGGCGGCACGGAAGGGCGACTGAGCGAGGTGGACTGCGATGAGCTGGGGCAAAGACGGTCCTGTCGTGCCAGACGACGCCCCAGCCATCCGCGAGATCGAGGCTGCGATGGACTGCCTCGTCCACGCCGGCGTCCACATAACGCGCGCGCAGCTCGCCATGGGCGAGGATCTAGGGGGGAACGGGAAGCTGAAATCGATCTGGCTCCAGAGAGCCAGCGCAGTCGAGGCGCTGCGAGGAGTGCGTCTGGAGTATCAGTACGGGCCGAGGCGCGACGCGCAAATGGAGATGGCGGTATGAGTACACCACACCCCGAAACCGCTCGCCGTCGCGCCCGCGACCTGGTCGAGCACGGCGCAAGCATCAGCGCTGCAGCCGATGCGGTCGACGCCGATCGCCATACTGTCGCGCGCTGGATCGGCCGGCGGCGGGCGCGGCGGCCCGGGGTGCGGTCGGTAACTGTGCGAGCGGGGCGGCATGAGTGGCGCAGCCTGGAGTGGTCGCGATGAGGACGCTCGACCTGCACGAGGCCGCAGAGTTCCTGCGGATGCACCCAGAGACGCTGCGCCGGCGCGCTGTCGCTGGCGAGATCCCGAGCGCGAAGCCGGGGAAGCACTGGGTCTTCATCGACGATGATCTGGCCGACTGGCTGCGCGGTCACTATGCTGACCGTGCAGCGCGAGCGGCGGAGCCGAGGAGTGAGAGATGCTCTACCGCAGGAAGAACAGCCGATACTGGTGGTGTCGATTCACGGCGGGCGGCAAAGAGATACGCCAGTCTACTGGCACCGCGGACAAGAAAGCAGCAGAGGAGTACGAAGCGAAACTGAAAGGCGAGCACTGGCGTCGCGCTCGCATGGGCGAGAAGCCACGCCGGAGCTGGGAAGAGGCGGTGGTGCGATGGATCGAGGAGACATCACACAAGGCCAGCCACGAGGATGATCTCTACCACCTGCGCTGGATCGATCCGCATTTCGCAGGGCTGATGCTTGACGAGATCACCCGCTCCAAGCTGCGCGCGTTGGCGGCGGCGCGCAGCGCGACAAACGTCAGCAACGCCACGATCAACCGGATGCTGTCGGTCGCGCACGCGATCTTGCGGCGCGCCGAGCGCAATTGGGAGTGGATCGATCACGCGCCTACCATCCCCCTCTTGCCGGAGCCGCAGAAGCGCATACGGTGGTTGACCAGGGATGAGGCAGATCGATTGATCGCGGAGCTGCCGGAGCATTTAGCGGACATGGCGCGCTTCTCGCTATCGACCGGATTGCGTGAGTCCAATGTGACGGGGCTCGAGTGGAGCCAAGTTGACCTGGCACGCCGAGTCGCCTGGATTCACGCCGATCAGGCCAAGGCTCGGCGCGCCATCGGCATCCCTCTCAACACCGACGCCGTACTGGTATTGCGCCGGTGGCAAGGGCGACACCCCCGCCGAGTCTTTGTCTTTCGCCGGACGGACCCGGCGGACGGCGAGATCAAGTGGATGCCGGTCGCCAAGGCGGGAGGGGGAGCGTGGAGAAAAGCGTTGAGGCGCGCCGGGATCGAGAACTTCAGGTGGCATGACTTGCGTCACACGTGGGCGAGCTGGCACGTGCAGGGCGGTACCCCGCTGCACGTTCTGCAGGAGCTCGGCGGCTGGAGCGATCTGGGGATGGTGCAGAAATACGCCCACCTCGCCCCCGAACATCTGGCGGAATATGCCGCCAAGATCGAAACCCCTGTGCGAGCAGTTTCGCACACTATCCGGCACACCGACGGTGCAGGCAAGAAAAAAGCGGCTACGTAAATCTACGTAGCCGCTTGATTCTGATGCTTTATTTTGGTCGGGGCGAGAGGATTTGAACCTCCGACCACCTGAACCCCATTCAGGTGCGCTACCAGGCTGCGCTACGCCCCGTGAAGAGACCATCATATTATCGGGCTAGTGGTCTCTTGTCAACGCCTCAGGACCTGAAGGATCTCTTCGAGTTCCAGACGCATCTGCCGGAGCAGTTGGTGCGTCTGGTTGAGGTCGTTGCGTGCGCCCTCGCCGCTGAGCTGCTGACGGGCGCCACCGATGGTGAAACCCTGGTCGTAGAGCAGGTTGCGGATCTGGCGCACCATCAGCACGTCGTGGCGCTGATAGTAGCGGCGGTTGCCGCGCCGTTTCACCGGTTTGAGCTGGGGGAACTCCTGCTCCCAGTAGCGCAGCACGTGCGGCTTGACGCCGCACAGCTCGCTGACCTCACCGATGGTGAAATAGCGCTTGCCGGGGATGGGCGGGAGTTCGCCCTCCCCCTGGCTGCCGACGCTACCTTTCGTTTCCGGCATAGGCTTCCACCCGCGATTTGAGCTTTTGGCCTGGACGGAAGGTGACGACGCGACGCGCGGTGATCGGGATCTCTTCCCCGGTCTTGGGGTTGCGGCCGGGGCGCTCCTTCTTCTCGCGCAGATCGAAATTGCCGAACCCGGACAGCTTGACCTGTTCGCCGCGCTCGAGCGCGGTGCGGATCTCCTCGAAGAACATCTCGACGATGTCCTTGGCCTCGCGCTTGTTGAGCCCCAATTCGTCGAACAGATGTTCAGCCATGTCGGCTTTGGTCAAAGCCATACCGTCAATCCCTCAATCGTGCGTCAAGTTCGGACGTCAACCGGGCCAGGATGCGGCCCACCGCGTCGTCGATCACTTCTTCGGTAAGTGTCTGAGAAGAAGCCTGTAAAATCAATCCCAAAGCCAGACTTTTTCGTCCTTTCTCGATGTTGTCGCCGGCGTAGACGTCGAACAGCACCAGGTCGCGCAGCAGCTCGGAGCCGGCGGCGCGGGCGCAGGCGGCGACGGCGGCGAAGTCGACCTCGGCATCGACCACGATGGCGAGATCGCGGCGGATGCTGGGGAAGCGCGAGATCGGACTGAAGCGCGGCGCGACGCCGAGATCCAGCGGGGCCAGTTCCAGCTCGAAGAGGAAGGCGTTGCCGTCGAGGTCGAGTTCGGCGGCGAGCGCCGGGTGGAGCATGCCGATCCAGCCGATCGGCGCGCCGTCGCAGTCGATGCGCGCGCTCTGCCCCGGGTGCAGCGCCGGGTGGACGGCGGCGACGAAGGCGAAGCGCTCGGGCGCGCCGGTGAGCGCGAGCAGCGCCTCGACGTCGGCCTTGAGGTCGAAGAAGTCGGCCGCGCGCTCACCCTGCCCCCACTGCTCGGGCGCCACCGCGCCGAGACTGAGGCCACCGATGGCCTCGCGCTGGGCCAGCCCCTCGGACTCGGGGATGAAGCGCAGCCCGCTCTCGAAGATACGCACCCGCGCCTGCTGGCGCGCCTGGTTGTGGCGGGCGCACTGCAGCAGACCTGGCCACAGGCTGGTGCGCATGCAGGAGAGTTCGCTGCTGATCGGGTTGGCGAGTTTCAGCGGCTCGCGCTCGGGGTCGATGCGCGCCTGCAGCTCGGGGGCGACGAAGCTGTAGGTGATGACCTCGTGATAGCCTCGATCGACCAGCGCGAGTCGCGCGCGATCGGCCTCGAAGGCGCCCTCGGGCACCGGGCGCATGGCGCTGCTGGTGGTGGCCTGGCGCACCGGGATGTTGTCGTAGCCGTAGATACGCCCGATGTCGGCGATCAGGTCGACCTCGTGGAGCAGGTCGAAACGCGCGCTCGGCGGGGTGACGCGCCAGCCGCCCTCAACCGTCTCGAGCGTCATGCCGAGACGCTCGAGGATGTCGACGATGGTCTCGCGCTCCAGCTCGACGCCGAGCACCTGCCCCACCCGCGCCTCGCGCAGGGTGAGCGCGGCGCGTTGCGGCAGCGCCGACTCGGCCACCGCCTCGACCACCGGGCCGGGGGTGCCGCCGGCGATCGCCAACAGCAGCGCGGTGGCGCGCTCGATCGCCTGGCGCTGCAGCTCGGGGTCGACGCCGCGCTCGAAGCGGTGCGAGGAGTCGGTGTGCAGGCCGTAGCTGCGCGCCTTGCCGCTGACGGCCAGCGGCGAGAAGAAGGCGCTCTCGAGGAGCACGTCGCGGGTCTCCGCGCCGACGCCGGAGCCGGCCCCGCCCATGATGCCGGCGACGGCCAGCGGACGGCTGGCGTCGGCGATCACCAGGGTGTCGGCGCGCAGCTCGATCTCGCTGTCGTCGAGCAGCACGAGGCGCTCGCCGGGGGCGGCCATGCGCACCTGGATCTCGCCCTCGACACGAGCGAGATCGAAGCCGTGCAACGGCTGGCCGAGTTCGAGCAGCACGTAGTTGGTGACATCGACCACCGGGGAGATGGCGCGCACGCCGCTGCGGCGCAGCCGCTCCTGCATCCACATCGGCGTGGCGGCGCTGGTGTCGATGCCGCGCACCACGCGGCAGAGATAGCGCGGGCAGGCCTCCTCGGCGAGCAGGCGGACCTCGACGCGATCGTCGCAGACGGGCGCGACCGGGGCGAAATCGGGGCGGGTGAGCGCGGTGCGGTTGATCACCCCGACCTCGCGGGCGAGCCCAGCGATGCTCAGACAGTCGCCGCGGTCCGGGGTCAGGTCGACCTCAATGCAGTGGTCGTCGAGCCCCAGCCAGGCGCGGAAGTCGGTGCCGATGGGCGCGTCCTCGGGCAGCGGCAGGATGCCCTCGGAGGACTCGGCGAGGCCGAGTTCGCTCGCCGAGCAGATCATGCCGAAGGACTGCACGCCGCGCAGCTTGGCCTTCTTGATCTTGAAGTCACCCGGCAGCCGCGCGCCGATGGTGGCCACCGGCACGCGCATGCCGACGGCGACGTTGGCCGCACCGCAGATGATCTGCAGCGGCGCGTCGCCACCGACATCGACGGTGCAGACGCGCAGCTTCTGGGCGTCCGGGTGCTGTTCGAGCGCCTGCACCAGACCGACCACGACGCCGCTGAAGGCGGCCGCGGCGGGCTCCACCGCGTCCACTTCCAGTCCTGCCATGCTGAGCTGATCGGCCAGAGTCTGAGTATCGACCGGCGGGTTGACCCACTCCCGCAGCCATGCCTCGCTGAATCGCATGTCCCGCTTTCCTGTGCTTCGGTCCCGGCACGCGTCGGTGCCGGGGCCTCGATGAAGATGTTGGCGAAAGGCCGAGCGGCTCGGCGCTTTCCGTGGCACCCGCGGGTGCCGTCCCGAGCGGAGCGCGCCGCGCGCCTGGGCTCAGGCGCACGGCGCGCTCCAGCGCGCCTCAGGCGAACTGTCGCAGGAAGCGCAGATCGTTGTCGAAGAAGAGTCGGAGGTCGTCGATGCCGTAGCGCAGCATCGCCAGCCGCTCCACGCCCATGCCGAAGGCGTAGCCCTGGTGGCGGTCGGGGTCGATGCCGACGTGGCGGAACACCTCGGGGTAGACCATGCCGCAGCCCAAGACCTCGAGCCAACCGGTGTGCTTGCACACCCGGCAGCCGTCGCCGCCGCACATCACGCACTGGATGTCGACCTCGGCGGAGGGCTCGGTGAAGGGGAAGTAGGAGGGGCGGAAACGCAGCTCCAGATCGCGCTCGAAGAAGTTGCGTAGGAAATCGTAGAGCACGCCCTTGAGGTCGGCGAAGCTCATCTGCTCGTCGACCACCAGACCCTCGACCTGATGGAACATCGGGGTGTGGGTCAGGTCCGAGTCGCAGCGATAGACGCGCCCCGGGGCGATGAGCTTGAGCGGCGGCGCCTGCTCCTCCATCACCCGCACCTGCACCGGCGAGGTGTGGGTGCGCAGCAGCAGCTCGGCGTTGAAATAGAAGGTGTCGTGCATCGCCCGGGCGGGGTGGTGCGCGGGGATGTTGAGCGCCTCGAAGTTGTGATAGGCGTCCTCGACCTCGGGGCCCTGCTCGACGGCGAAGCCGGCGTCGGCAAACAGCCGCTCGATGCGGCGCAGCGCGCGGGTGACCGGGTGCAGACCGCCGGCGGGGGTGCCGCGTCCGGGGAGGGTGACGTCGATGCGCTCGGCGGCGAGGCGGGCCTCGAGCGCGGCCTGTTCCAGCGTCTCGCGACGTGCGTCGAGCGCGCTCTGGACCTGGCCCTTGGCCTGGTTGATGCGCTGCCCGGCGACGGGACGCTCGGCCGGCGGCAGGGTGCCGAGCCGTTTCAGCAACGCGGTCAGCTCGCCGCTCTTGCCAAGATAGCGCACCCGCGCCTGATCGAGCGTGGCGAGATCGGGGGCGGCGGCGATGGCCGCGAGCGCCGTCTCGCAGAGGGTGTCGATATCGAGTCCGATTTCTTCTGCCATACCTGGATCTTCCGACAGGGGTGTCTGTTGAACGGCCTGCCAGCCCCATGACGCAAAAAGAGGGAAAGACCGGGGCCTTTCCCTCTTCCGTTCGGCGGCTACGCAGGCGGGATGGCGGCGAGCGCGGGGCGGGTCGCGATCTCGGCGACGCACCCCTGGCGTTGTCGAGCGACCCGATCCCTGGGAAGGTGTTGCAGGCAGACGCTCGTCACGCGCCCATACCGACCGCCGTCACCGGCGTGGTCAGCCGAGGCGGACCACGCCGCGCGCCTCAAGCCAGCGCTTCCTTCGCCTGAGCGGCGAGCGCGGCGAAGGCGACGCTGTCGTGGTAGGCGATGTCGGCCAGCACCTTGCGGTCGACCTCGACGCCGGCCATCTTCAGACCGGCGATCAGGCGGCTGTAGGACAGACCGTTGGCACGCGCAGCGGCGTTGATACGGGCGATCCACAGGGCGCGGAACTGACGCTTCTTCTGGCGACGGTCGCGATAGGCGTACTGGCCGGCCTTGATGACGGCCTGCTTGGCGACGCGATAGACCTTGCGGCGGGCACCGTAATAACCCTTGGCCTCGTTCAGAACCTTCTTGTGGCGGGCGCGAGCGGTAACACCGCGTTTCACTCGTGGCATGTGGAGTCTCCGGTTGGAATCAGCGGGTTAGCAGTAAGGGATCATGCGCAGCGCTGCACGCACATCCGACTTGTGGATGCGCTGCGGCGCACGCAGCTGACGCTTACGCTTGGTGCTCTTCTTGGTCAGGATGTGACGCCGGTGGGAGGCGTTGCACTTGACCGAACCGGATGCGGTGCGCTTGAAGCGCTTCGCGGCTCCGCGGTTGGATTTCAGCTTGGGCATTCGATACTCCGCTATTTGCTGATCTTTTGTTTTTACAGCGACGGCAACGAACCGACGACGCCACATCGCCCGACCGTCGTGTCGACGACGATCGGGCGGCGGCCACGCCGGGGCGTGCTCTTCGGGGAAGAGGATCGACGATCCGTTCGGTGTCGCTATTTCTTCTTGGGGCCCAGCACCATCACCATCTGCCGCCCTTCCATCTGCGGCTGCTGCTCGACGGTGCTGATCTCGGCCAGGTCGCTCTCCACGCGCCGCAGCAGCTCGAGCCCGAGTTCACGGTGAGCATGCTCGCGACCACGAAAACGCATGGTGACCTTGGCCTTGTCCCCTTCCTGCAGGAAACGCGTCAGGTTGCGTAGTTTGACCTGATAGTCTCCCTGATCCGTTCCAGGACGGAACTTGACTTCCTTGACCTGAACCTGCTTTTGCTTCTTCTTGGCTTCGTTCTTCTTTTTCTTCTGATCGAAGAGAAAACGACCGAAGTCCATGAGCCGACACACCGGCGGATCGGCATTAGGAACGATCTCGACCAGATCGAGCGACGCTTCCTGGGCGAGGGTGAGAGCCTCTCGCGTACTGATGACGCCGACCTGGTTACCGTCCGCGCCGATCAGACGTACCTCCTGTACGTTGATTTCCTTGTTGACGCGGTTTCTCTTTGGTGCAGCGATAGCAGGTTCCTCCAAAAGCACAGATCACGATCGATCGGGCATCAGGCAACGTCGATCGTCGTCCGCGCAGCCCGACCGGGTTAGGCGATTCGGTTTGTCATCTCCTCGCCTACACGCTCGACAAAGGCGTCGAGCTCGAGCGTTCCGAGATCTTGGCCCTTGCGATCACGCACGGCGACGGAGCGGGTTTCTACCTCGCGGTCACCGATGACGAGCAGATAGGGCACCCTCTGCAGGGTGTGCTCGCGGATTTTAAAGCCGATCTTCTCGTTTCTCAAGTCGGTCTCGACGCGCAAGCCCTTTGCACGCAAGGTCTTAGCGATCTCGCCGACATAATCGGCCTGGCGATCGGTGATATTGAGCACCACGACCTGCACCGGCGCCAGCCACAACGGCAGCAGACCGGCGTAGTGCTCGATCAGGATACCGATGAAACGCTCGACCGAGCCGAGCACCGCGCGGTGGATCATCACCGGGGTCTGCTTGCTGTTGTCCTCGGCGATGTAGTGCGCGCCGAGCCGGCCCGGCATCGAGAAGTCGACCTGGATGGTACCGCACTGCCAGGCGCGACCGATGCTGTCGTGCAGGGTGAACTCGATCTTGGGACCGTAGAAGGCGCCCTCGCCCGGCTGCACGCGATACTCGAGCCCCTTGGCGTCGAGCGAGTGGGCGAGCGCCGCCTCGGCCTTGTCCCAGAGTTCGTCGCTGCCGACCCGCTTCTCGGGGCGCAGCGAGAGCGCCAGCTCGATGTTGTCGAAGCCGAAGTCGCGATAGGTCTCGAAGACCATGTCGATGAGCGTGGCGACCTCGGGCTGGAGCTGCTCCTCGGTGCAGAAGACGTGGGCGTCGTCCTGGGTGAAGCGACGCGCGCGCATCAGCCCGTGGAGGGTACCGGAGGGCTCGTTGCGATGGACCACGCCGAACTCAGCCATGCGCAGCGGCAGGTCGCGGTAGCTCTTCAGCCCCTGGTTGTAGAGCTGGATGTGGCCGGGGCAGTTCATCGGCTTGATCGCGAAGTCGCGATCGTCGAGCTGGGTGGTGAACATGCTCTCGGCGAACTTCTCCCAGTGCCCGGAGCGCTCCCACAGCGAGCGGTCGAGCACCTGCGGGGTCTCGACCTCCTGGTAGCCGTACTCTTCCAGCTTCTCGCGCATGTACTGCTCGGCGAGGCGGTAGACCACCCGGCCCTTGGCGTGCCAGAAGGCCATGCCCGGGGCCTCGTCCTGGAAGTGGAAGAGATCGAGCTGCTTGCCGAGCTTGCGGTGATCGCGCTTCTCGGCCTCTTCCAGACGACGCAGATAGGCCTTGAGTTCCTTCTTGTCGCGCCAGGCGGTGCCATAGATGCGCTGCAGCATGGCGTTGGCCGCGTCACCGCGCCAGTAGGCACCGGCGAGCTTGGTCAGCTTGAAGCCGTTGCCGAGCTTGCCGGTGCTCGGCAGGTGCGGCCCGCGACAGACGTCGAACCACTCACCCTGGCGATAAAGGGTGATGGTCTCGCCTTCGGGGATGGCGTCGATGATCTCGACCTTGTAGTGCTCGCCCAGCTCGGCAAACACGCGCTTGGCCTCCTCGCGCGGCAGCTCCTCGCGCACGATCGGCAGGTTGCGCTTGACGATCTCGTGCATCCGCGCCTCGATCCGCTCGAGGTCGTCGGGGGTGAAGGGCTCGTCGCGGGCGAAGTCGTAGTAGAAGCCGTTCTCGATCGCCGGGCCGATGGTGACCTGGGTGCCGGGGTAGAGTTCCTGGACGGCCTGGGCCATCACGTGCGCGGCGTCGTGACGGATCAGCTCGAGGGCGGTCTCCTCGTCCTTGCTGGTGACGATGGCGAGTTCGACATCGCGATCGATGCGATAGGAAGTATCGACCAGCTCGCCATCGACGCGACCGGCGAGCGCCGCCTTGGCGAGACCGGGACCGATGGATGCGGCGACGTCGTGAACACTGACCGGCGCGTCGAACTGACGCGTCGAGCCGTCGGGAAGGGTAATCTGAGGCATGCGCGGACCTTGGGTGTTCAGTGGTGATCGATACGAGGGATCACATGAAAAAAAGCCGCCAGTCTCCTTGGTCGTCGCCACCGTAGTGGGGCATACTGACGTTTGGAGACTGACGGCCCGGTGTTTGGTAGGCGCAATTGGACTCGAACCAACGACCCCCACCATGTCAAGGTGGTGCTCTAACCAACTGAGCTATGCGCCTGTCGTCGTGAGCCATGTATACTACAGACCCTCCCCTGATCGCGCAACCCCTTTTTTGAAAAAAATGACGATCGAGCGTTTCTGACCCCTCGTCCATGTAATGAACGCGCGTGCGTGCGCGAGGCGGGAGGTCAAACCCGATTGATATACTGGCGCGAACAGACCGGCCGCCGGCGATGGCGACCACTGCAACACAGGGCGCGCCATCAATGACGGCGAGCCCCTCCCCCACAGCCAAACAGCCACGAGAGACGATGACCACCATTCGCGAGTCTGACTTCGTCGAGAGCATCGCCGATGCCCTTCAGTTCATCTCCTACTACCATCCGCAGGACTACATCCGCGCCCTGACCGCAGCCTACGAGGCCGAGGAATCGCCGGCGGCCAAGGACGCCATGGCGCAGATCCTCGTCAACTCGCGGATGTGCGCCGAGGGCCAGCGCCCGATCTGCCAGGACACCGGCATGGTGGTGGTCTTCCTCAAGGTCGGCATGGAGGTGCGCTGGGAGAGCGACAAGAGCGTGCAGGCGATGGTCGACGAGGGCGTGCGCCGCGCCTACACCCACCCCGACAACCCGCTGCGCGCCTCGATGGTCACGCCGCCGATCGGGGCACGCAAGAACACCCGCGACAACACCCCGGCGATCGTGCACATGGAGCTGGTGCCGGGCGACAGCCTCGAGGTGAAGATCGCCGCCAAGGGCGGCGGTTCGGAGAACAAGTCCAAGTTCGCCATCCTCAACCCCAGCGACAGCCTGGTCGACTGGGTGCTGAAGACGGTGCCGACCATGGGCGCCGGCTGGTGCCCGCCGGGAATGCTCGGCATCGGTGTCGGCGGCTCGGCCGAGCAGGCGATGCTGATGGCCAAGGAGGCGCTGATGGAGCCGATCGACATCCACGAGCTGCAGCAGCGCGGCGCCGAGGACGAGATCGAGGCGCTGCGTCTGGAGCTGATGGAGAAGGTCAACGCGCTCGGCATCGGCGCCCAGGGGCTCGGCGGGCTGGCGACCGTGCTCGACGTCAAGATCCACACCTACCCCACCCACGCAGCCTCGCTGCCGGTGGCGATGATCCCCAACTGCGCGGCCACCCGTCACGTCGAGTTCACCCTCGACGGCAGCGGGCCGGCGAAGCTCGAGCCGCCGCGCCTGGAGGACTGGCCGGCGCTGGAGTGGGACGGCGCCGCCGGCTCACGTCGGGTCGATCTCGACACCCTCACCCGCGAGCAGATCGCCGAGTGGCAGCCGGGCGAGCGCCTGCTGCTCTCGGGCAAGCTGCTGACCGGACGCGATGCCGCGCACAAGCGCATCACCGAGATGCTCGCGCGCGGCGAGTCGCTGCCCGAGGGGGTCGACCTCACCAACCGCTTCATCTACTACGTCGGCCCGGTCGACCCGGTCGGTGACGAGGTGGTCGGCCCGGCCGGTCCCACCACCTCCACGCGCATGGACAAGTTCACCGAGCAGATGCTCGCCGAGACCGGCCTGATCGGCATGGTCGGCAAGGCCGAGCGCGGCCCGGCGGCGGTGGCGTCGATCGCGCGACACGGCGCGGTCTATCTGATGGCCGTCGGTGGCGCGGCCTATCTGGTGGCCAAGGCGATCAAGTCCTCGCGCCTGGTCGCCTTCGAGGACCTGGGCATGGAGGCGATCCGCGAGTTCGAGGTCGAGGACATGCCGGTCACGGTCGCGGTCGACAGCCGCGGCGAAGCGGTGCACCAGAGCGGCCCGGCCGAGTGGCGCGCGCGCATCGGCAAGATCCCGGTCGAGATCGAGTAAGACGGGCCGGGCGACGCCACAAGGCGTCGCCCGGGTGCCGCGCAGGCGGCACCCGCCCTGCCCTCACCCCGCGGCGCGCTGCGCTGGGGTCAGGGTGCGGATCGAGATGGCGTGCAAGGCACCGCTGGCGATCTCCGCCTTGACCGTCTCCATCACCAACCGCTGCTTGGCCAGCGGCGTCAGCCCCTCAAACCGCTCGCTGACCACCACCGCGTCGAAGTGCTCACCATCGCCAGTGACCTCCACCTCGGCCTCGGGCATCCCCCGACGAATCAGATCGGCAACCGCTGTCGTCTCCACGTCTCGACTCCTGCGCAGGCTTGAGAATGAACGCGCGCCGGCTCGGCGCACCCGCCAGAGATTGGTGCGGCGCGGCCCTGGCTCAAGCCAGCGGTCAGCGGTCAGCGGTCAGCGGTCAGCGGTCAGCGGTCAGCGGTCAGCGGTCAGCGGTCAGCGGTCAGCGGTCAGCGGTCACGAGGATTGAACCGCAAAGCCGCCAAGGGCGCGAAGAAGGGAAAGAGCAAGCAACAAGACGCTCACCCAAAGTCCCCCTTTAACAAAGGTGGATTTAGGGGGATTCATCGCCAAAGGGGGAACTCGGCTGGGTATTTCGACCGACGACTCTCGACATCTGCAGCTTCCAGTAGCCAGCTGACAGCCGCCAGCAAGAGGAGCGCGCTCAATGATCGCTGCGGGTCAACGCGTCTCGACATTCTTTGTGCGCTTGGCGACTTGGCGGTTCGAATCAGCTACCAGCTACCAGCTACCAGCTACCAGCTACCAGCTACCAAGGGGATTGAACCGCAAAGCCGCGAAGAACGCGAAGGACGCGAAGGACGCGCAGAGAAGAAAGGCTTGCAGTCACCAGTCACCAGCTGCCACCCACCGTGGGAAGCCGGCACCACCGCCGAGACCTCGATTCCATCAAGTCTTCTTCACGCCCTTCGCGGCTTTGCGGTTCGAATCAGCATCCAGCCTCCGGTCGGCGAAGCTGGTGTGCTTGATCGGCGATTGACGGGCAAGACGGTATCTTGGCGGTTCAACCATTTCCCCGCCCGATCCGTCCACCCGGCGGATGAACGCAACCGGGCCGCGGGGATATAATTGGCGGTTTTCCCCAGTCCGCAGCCAGCAACGCCAGACACCCCCTATGAGCGAGCTTCAAGCGCAACTCGACAAACGTCGTACCTTCGCCATCATCTCCCACCCCGACGCCGGTAAGACCACCCTCACCGAGAAGCTCCTGCTGTTCGGGGGCGCGATCCAGCTCGCGGGCACGGTCAAGGGGCGCAAGGCCGCCCGTCACGCCACCTCAGACTGGATGGAGCTGGAGAAGCAACGCGGCATCTCGGTGACCTCCTCGGTGATGCAGTTCCCCTACGGCGAGGCCACCGTCAACCTGCTCGACACCCCCGGCCACGAGGACTTCTCCGAGGATACCTACCGCACCCTCACCGCAGTCGACTCGGCGCTGATGGTGATCGACGTGGCCAAGGGCGTCGAGGCCCGCACCATCAAGCTGATGGACGTCTGCCGGCTGCGCGACACCCCGATCCTCACTTTCGTCAACAAGCTCGATCGCGAAGGCCGCGATGCCATCGAGATCCTCGACGAGATCGAGCAGGTGCTGAAGATCCGCTGCGCGCCGCTGACCTGGCCGATCGGCATGGGCAAGCGCTTCCGTGGCGTCTACGACCTGCGCGACGGGCGCACCCACCTGTTCTCCGCCCAGCACGGCGGGCGCATCGTCGAGGGCGAGGTGATCGACGGGCTCGACAACCCGCGCATGGACGAGCTGCTCGGCGACCAGGCCGCAGAGCTGCGCGAGGAGCTGGAGCTGGTCGAGGGCGCGAGCGATCCGTTCGACCTCGAGGCCTACCGCGCGGGACGTCAGACCCCGGTGTTCTTCGGCTCGGCGATCAACAACTTCGGCGTGCGCGAGCTGCTCGACGCCTTCGTCGACTATGCGCCCGCCCCGCACCCGCGCAACACCCTGCAGCGCCCGGTCGAGCCCGCCGAGGAAGGTTTCACCGGCTTCGTGTTCAAGATCCAGGCGAACATGGACCCCGCCCACCGCGACCGCGTGGCCTTCATGCGGGTGTGCTCGGGCTGCTACCGCAAGGGCATGAAGATGCGCCACGTGCGTATCGGTCGCACCATTCAGATCGCCAACGCCATCACCTTCCAGGCCGACGAGCGCCGTCACGTCGAGGAGGCCTGGCCGGGCGACATCATCGGTCTGCACAACCACGGCACCATCCAGATCGGTGACACCTTCACCGAGGGCGAGGAACTCAAGTACGAAGGCGTGCCCTACTTCGCCCCCGAGCTGTTCCGCCGCGTGGTGCTCAAGGACCCGCTGCGGATGAAGGCGCTGCAGAAGGGCGTGGTGCAGCTCGCCGAGGAGGGCGCGACCCAGGTCTTCCGCCCGCTCAAGAACAACGACATGATCCTCGGCGCGGTCGGCGTGCTGCAGTTCGACGTCGCCGCCTACCGCCTCAAGGACGAGTACGGCGTCGACGCCATCGTCGAGCCGGTGAGCGTGCAGACCGCG